>JBFMBU010000061.1:0-8320 GCA_040755035.1 Thermodesulfobacteriota bacterium | reverse complement strand
CCTTCGTCTCCCACTTCGACCCCTTCGTAGAGTTTCTGGGCCAGAAACATGGTTTTCTTGGCCGGGAAACGCAGTTTGCGGAAGGCCTCCTGTTGCAGTTGACTGGTGGTGAATGGGGGCAGGGGATTCCTTTTCCGTTCTCTTTTTTCTATGTGAGAGATCTGAAAGGTTTCCTGCTGCAAGCGGTCGACCATGGCCTGGGATTGTTTTTCATTCCCGATCTTGACCGGTTTACCCTGGGCCTTTATTAATTTGGCTTCGAAATCCGGAGGTAAACCGGCTTGAAGCAGGGCGGTAATGGACCAGTATTCCCTGGAGACAAAGGCCTGGATTTCCCGTTCCCGGTCAACGATGAGTCGTACGGCCACGGACTGGACCCTGCCGGCGCTCAATCCTCTTTTAACTTTATCCCAGAGCAAGGGGGAAATCTGATAACCCACCAGGCGGTCCAGGATGCGGCGGGCCAACTGGGATTGAAAGCGTTGTTCATTCAATGCCTCGGGATGGGCCAGGGCTTCCTGAATGGCCCGGGGGGACAATTCGTGGAAGAGGACCCGATGAAAGGCCTTTTTCTTGTCGGCCAATTCTTCGGCCAGGTGCCAGGCAATAGCCTCTCCTTCACGATCCGGGTCCGGGGCCAGGTAAATATGATCAATTTTTTTGGCTGCCTGTTTCAGCTCCCGCAATATTTTATCTTTCCCGGAAATGACGTGGAATTCCGGTTGAAAATGATTTTCAACATCCACTCCCAGGACTTTGGTGGGCAGGTCTTTTATATGACCCAGGGAGGCCTTAACTTCAAATTCAGACCCCAGATATTTTTTAATGGTTCGCACCTTGGTGGGGGATTCAACGATTAATAACGATTTTTCCATAAAAAGGGGTTAACTCCTCAATTTCTTTTTTTGATAAAACCGGGATTCAAGCCCGGGTAAAAATTTTGCCCGGCAGTTGTTTGATCCATCCCTTTAACTCCATTTGCAGCAATAAGGCCAGCAAACCAGGAATACCGCTTCCGGTCAGACGGACCATTTCATCCACATGACGGGGACCACCGGTCAGAAGGTCCCAGATTGTTTTTTCTTCCGTAGAGAGGAGGGGATCAAGGGCTTTGTGTTTTGATTTAAGCTCAGGGGTTTTCTCTTGGCCCCGTCCCTCCCATGGGATCTCGGCCAAAATATCCTGAACGTGTTCCACCAGTTTAGCCCCCTGCTTGATCAGGCTGTTGGTCCCCGAACTCTTAAAGGAATCCACGCTCCCGGGTACGGCGAAGACCTCCCGGCCCTGGTCCAGGGCCAGCCGGGCTGTTATCAGCGATCCGCTGCGTTGCGTGGCCTCGACGATGACCACTCCCATGGACATGCCGCTGATGATCCGGTTACGAATGGGAAAATTTTGACGTTCCGGCAACGTCCCCAAAGGAAATTCGGAACAGACCATACCCTGCTCAATAATTCGCTGGAAAAGTTTTTCATTCTCCGGAGGATAAATAATGTCCAGCCCCGAACCAAGCACGGCTACGGTCCGTCCCTGGGCCATCAAAGCCCCTTGATGGGCCGACGTGTCTATTCCCCGAGCCATACCGCTGACCACGGTAAACCCTTGCTGGGATACCCCCCAGGCCAGTCGCTCAGTGGTTTTGATGCCGTAAGGCGTCCCCAGCCGGGACCCGACCAGAGCCAGACAGTGATCGTCCCGCTCTGATGGATTTCCTTTGAAATACAATAGCGGCGGGGGATCATGAATCTTGGCCAGGAGAGCCGGATATCGGGGATCATTAAAAGTCAGGACCCCGATCTGGGCTTTTTCCAGTTCGTCCAGCTCCTGGTCTATTTTTTCAGCCCTTTTGAATTTGGTGATGGCCTGGGCTACGTTTTTCCGGATACCCTCCACGGTCAGAAGTCCCTGGAGATCGGCTCGAAAGACCTGTTCCGGTGTGCCGAATTTCTCCAAAAGGCGGACATAACCCACCTTCCCTAAACCGGAAATACGGTTCAGAGCCAGCCAGTGGTAAAGGGATTTTCGATCCATCATTCCGCTTGAAACAGAAAGGCTTCGCCTGAGGCTTGAGGAGCGCTTCGCTCAAGGGAAGGACCAAGATCTTTTTGCCTCATTCCTCAGGCCTCCGGCCTCAGACCTTTTTAATTATCAGGCCGGTTTTTGTGGCGGCGGGGCCGGTTCCTGACCGGATCCGGCCAGACCGGAGACAAAACCTCTGGCCACTTTAATCCGCACCTTGTCGGCTACTTCGAGTGTTATCACATTTTCGTTGATTTCGGCAATGCGGCCGTAAATCCCGCCGTTGGTGATAACCGAATCCCCGCGCTTTAAATTGGACAGCAGTTCCCGGTGTTGTTTGGCTTTTTTCTGCTGGGGTCGTATCAACAGAAAATAAAAAATTACGAACATTAGGACCAGGGGTACCAGAGCCCCGAACCCTCCGGCTCCGGAACCTCCCGAGCCTCCTCCTGTGCCCATGGCCTGGGCTACGGCGGTGAACAGAAACATAAAGGTTACTCCTTTCTTTGGGTGTAAAATGTTTTTCGGAATTCCTGAAACCGATCCTCGAGGACGGCTTTTCTGATTTCTTGCATCAGTTCCATGAAAAAAAAGATATTATGCAAGGTGTTCAACCGATAAGAGAGCAATTCCTTGGCCAGATAAAGATGACGGAGATAAGCCCGGGAATAATGGCGACAGGTGTAACAGCCGCATCGGGTGTCCACCGGCCTTGGGTCTTCGCTATATTCGGCCTTTTTTATGACCAATGGTCCCTGCCAGGTAAAGAGCATGCCGTTGCGGGCATTACGGGTGGGCAGAACGCAATCGAACATGTCGGCCCCTTCGGCCACGCCTTCGATCAAGTCTTCCGGGGTGCCCAGCCCCATTAAATAGCGGGGTTTGTCCTCAGGAAGCAAAGGAAGGGAATAGGCTATTATTTCCTGCCGGGCGGATTTCTCCTCCCCCACGCTCAATCCCCCCAAAGCATACCCTTGGAAACCGATAGCGACGATGGCTTCCGCGCTTTCTTTTCTTAATTCTTTAAAGGTACTCCCCTGAACGATTCCGAAAAGGGCCTGATCTTCCCGCTGACGGGCCTGCCGGCAGCGGAGGGCCCAATCCCTGGTCAGCTCAAGGGAAAAACGGGCATATTCGTAGGTCGCCGGATACGGGGTACATTCATCCAGGCACATGATGATATCCGATCCCAGGGCCTCCTGCACGGCCACGGCCTTTTCAGGACTCAATAAATGCTCCGATCCATCCAAATGGGAACGAAAGGTGACTCCTTCCGCTTTGATTTTTCTCAAGGCCCCCAAGCTGTATACCTGATAACCCCCACTGTCGGTCAGGATCGGTCGTTGCCAATGCATGAAATTATGGAGACCCCCCAGCCGGGCGATTCGTTCTTCCCCCGGCCGCAGATACAGATGATAGGTATTGGCCAAAATAATTTCAACCCCCAAAGATTCCAGGTCTTCCGGGGTCAGGGATTTCACCGATCCCTGCGTTCCCACCGGCATAAAGACCGGTGTTCGAACCTCTCCATGAGTGGTGATCAATTTGCCGATCCTGGCCCGGCTTTGGGTGTCTTGATGTTCTAGGTGAAAAGAAAACATAATTAGCCTTCAGCGTTCGGCTATCAGCGTGCAGCCATCAGCCACCACCCGTCGGTTTGCTTTCTGCTGATCGCTGAAAGCCGGTGGCTTAAATAATCATCATGGCATCCCCGTAACTGTAAAACCGGTAATTCCTTTTCACCGCCTCCTGATAAGCCTTGAGGATGTTGTCCCGGCCGGCAAAGGCGGAGACCAGCAATAGCAGGGTGGTTCGAGGCAGATGGAAATTGGTGATCAGCCCGTCAATAATCCGGAAGGAAAACCCCGGTTTGATAAAAAGGTCGCAATGGCCTTCTTCGGCTTTTAAGGTCCCATATTTCTGGGCCTGGTATTCCAGCACCCGGGTGGAAGTGGTCCCCACGGCAATGATCCGCCGGCCTTGGCTTTTTTGCTCCAAAATGGTTCGAGCCGCTTCTGCGGAAAGAAAATAGCTCTCGGAATGCATTTTATGGGCCTCAATGTTTTCCGATTTAATCGGGGCGAAGGTCCCATAGCCCACATGCAGGGTCAGGGGGACCCAGAAAACTCCTTTTTCTCTGAGAGAGGCCATCAGTTTCGCTGAAAAGTGAAGACCGGCCGTGGGGGCGGCTACGGCTCCCGGGTTCCGGGCAAAGACCGTTTGATAGCGGTTCCGATCTGTTTCCTGAAGGGCCGGGTCCTTCTCTTTCCGGTGAATATAGGGCGGCAAAGGCACGTGCCCGGATTTTTGCAAGACACTCTCCAAAGTCCCCTGAAAGCGGAAGGTAACCAGGGCCGTTCCATCGGGAGAAGTAGGTTGGATTTCACCTTCCAGGTTTTCATCGAAAAAAATGAATTCTCCCGGGCGGATTTTCCCTCGGCTTTTAATCAGGCAAGGGGTGGTGAAGGAATCCCGAACCTGACTGCCGGGATAATGCAGAATCAAACATTCCACGCCCCCTCCGCTTTTTTTCTTGCCCAACAACCGGGCCGGCACCACCCGGGTGTCATTAATCACCAGGACATCACCGGGGTGGAGATATTCCAGGATTTGATAAAAAGCCTTGTGCTGCCGATCCCCTGTCTTACGCTCCAAAACCATCAGCCGTGATTGGTCGCGTTGCTCAATAGGTTCCTGGGCGATCAATTCAGAGGGCAGGGCAAATTCATATTCTGATAAGGAAGATACCATAGACGGTTTTCCCAAACCCGAACCTGCCCAGACAAAAATTGGATATCCGAAACATTCGGGAAAGTTATCCTCTGGTCCGGGTTGGGTTACAAAAGCACCCTGCGGGCCAGATAGATCAGCAGAAGTCCGATAATCATAGCTGCCAAACCATACACTCGCAAGACGGATTCGGGCAGGGTCAGTATGCGGGCGATCCAGGTTTTAAAGAGCGTCGGGAAGGCGAAATAGGGCAAACCTTCCAAAATCAGGATCAAACCCAGGGCCACGAGTATCGTTTCCATAAAGACTATAGCCTTTAATATACTTCCGTGCGCTTGTCAAGTTATGCCGATCGAGGGGCGGTGATCCCAAAAACGGCCGGAAACTCCCAGGTAGGGGTAGGGGAAGCCTTTGCAGGGAATTTTTTAAAGTTACTTGCCCGGTCCGGGGATATCAATGGTAGTGCAGTTTCCCGTCGCACAACTCCGTTCGCTTACCTGTGGCCCGGTTTGCCCTGTAGCCGATGCACTACCGATATTGATTCTGGACATGACTCGGCTGATCTCCGGAGATTGGCATGAGGGACAGACCGGAGCGACCAGATCTCCGGATTGAACCGCCAGCAACTCAAAGACTTTTTGGCATTGGTCACAGCGAAATTCGTAAATGGGCATGATTCCGATTCTCCTCCAGGTGATCTTCATATGGGTCTGAATTGAATTTTTGAACCTTACTTTGTTAAAAACTCGAGCTATAGGATCAAAAAGACGGATAAAACCCGGGGTCAGACAACAGGGACGGGATCACTATGGTTAAAAAATCTCGATGTGTTTTCTTACTTATTAAAAAAATATATCACATTTATAAATAAATTTCAAAAGAAATTTCCAGACGGTAATCTGTTGGATTTTGGAGGAATTAATGGTATAAAAATACACCGTCAAAAAGAAAATCTGGAGTGGTCCGGAATGGACCGAACCGGCTTTCTGCCAAAATTTCCAATAGCAAGACGACGCCGTTAGGCAGCAACAATAAATTGAAAACAAACCTACAAATCAAAGAGTTGGTCCTTTATTCTTATGTGGTTTGATACACACGCTCATTTAGATATGAGCGACTATGATTCCGATCGTTCCCAGGTCATCGAGAGGGCCTCAGCTCAGGGAGTGGTGGGTATTATTACCATCGGCATAGACCTGGAGAGCAGCCGAAGGGCCCTGACCCTGACCAAGTCCCATAAAAATATTTGGGCTGCGGTGGGTTTTCATCCCCACGAGGCCGCCTCTTTTCAAATCGATTTTCTCCCCCATTTGAAAAAAATTGCGCAAGATAAGCTGGTCGTGGCCATAGGGGAAATCGGCCTGGATTTTTATCGTGATCTCTCTCCACGGGAGGAGCAAAAAAAGGTCTTTCGTTCCATGATCCGCCTGGCCCGTGAGGTTTCCCTGCCTGTGATCATCCACGACCGTGAGGCCCATGAAGAGGTGCTGCGTATTCTAAAAGAAGAAAAAGCCGGAGAGATCGGAGGGGTATTTCATTGCTTTTCCGGGGATTGGGCAATGGCCAAAAAATGCCTGGATCTGAATTTTTTTCTTTCCATAACCGGCGCAGTAACCTATAAAAAGGGGTCGATACTGGAAGAAGTGGTGCGGCGTGCGCCCCTGGAATCCCTGCTCTTGGAAACCGATGCCCCCTATCTTACCCCCCATCCCTTTCGAGGCCGGCGAAACGAACCGGGCCATGTGGTTCATACCGCCAGGCATGTGGCCGCAATCCGGGGATTGGATTTGCCGGATTTAAGCGAAGCGGTCCTGCAAAACACTTGCCGCGCCTTCCGGCGAATTTCCAGGCCGGTCAGATGAATCGATCCGCCTTTACCCTGGTGCTGGCTTCCGGATCCCCGAGACGCAGAGCTTTGCTTAAGGATCTGGGATTGAGGCTGAAGGTGGTTCCGACCGAGATGGAGGAGATTCCCCGAAGAGGGGAAGATCCGGTTGCTTTTGCCAAACGCATGGCCAGAGAAAAGGCCGAAAGGGTCTCGCTGAGCTACCCGGACTTATGGGTCTTGGGGGCTGATACCATCGTGGTTTTAGACGGAAAAATATTGGGTAAACCCAGAGACGGCCAGGAGGCTGGAAAATTTCTCCGTTTCTTAAGCGGGAAAACCCACCAGGTTGTCAGCGGGTTCTGTTTAAGGCATTGGAATAATAAACAGGCCCTTTGCCGCAGTGTATCAACCCAAGTCACTTTCAAGGCCTTAACTGCCGGTGAAATCGACTGGTATGTGAAAACCGCTGAGCCTTTAGACAAAGCCGGGGCCTACGCCATACAGGGCCGGGGGGCCTTTTGTGTTCGAAAAATCCGGGGATCCTATACCAATGTGGTGGGCCTGCCGCTGGCTGAAGTCTTGGAGGTGCTGGAAAAATGCACAGGGTTTCATTTGAGTTCCCTGAGCGTGAAGCGACCAACGGGAAGTGTGAAGTAAATAGCAAAGAGCAGAAGGCAAAACGTTGGAGTCAAAAGCGGGCCAACACCATTGGAATGGATCGCGTTTTCTTCTAAGCCATTTGCAGTAATCTGTCATTTCGAGATTGGAAATGATGAAGGCGTTGACATTACGTATTAAACGGGTGCAGGACAGGATCCAATCCGCCTGTGTCCGGGCCGGACGAGATCCCTTGGAAGTAACACTGCTGGCCGTAACCAAGACCGTTTCCGTAGAAGGCGTTCAGGAGGCGATTGCTGAAGGCTTGATTCGTTTTGGGGAGAATTATGTTCAGGAGGCCCAGATCAAGATCGAAGCCCTCCACCAGGGGATTTGGCATTTTATCGGTCATTTGCAGAAAAACAAGGCTAAACAGGCCGTCAGGATTTTTTCCATGATTGAAACCGTGGACAGTACCGCCCTGGCCCGGGAATTGAATCGTCAGGCCCTTGCCCTTGGGAAAGTGACGGAGGTCCTTATCCAAATCAATGAAGCCGGGGAGCAAAGCAAATCCGGATTACAACCCGCTGAGGTCCCTCCTTTACTGGAGGAAAGTCCGGGCTGGCCGGGTTTGCGGATTCGGGGCTTGATGACTATCCCTCCCTACGATCCTGACCCGGAGGGCTCCCGGACCTGGTATCGATCCCTTTATAAACTTAGGGAAAAATGGCAAAAGGAATTCACCAGTCTTGATCTTGCCCATTTATCCATGGGCATGTCCCATGACTTTGAAACGGCCATAGAAGAAGGGGCGACGATCATTCGGGTGGGGACGGCGATTTTCGGGCAAAGAAAGTAGAAAACCGGAAAATTCCAACGGCATGTACTCTGGGCTGAACGTTCACCGGTAGATTTGATGTTTTTCCCAAAAAAATATATAAAATATTATTTAATTCTTGACTTGGTCAAAAAACAGGTTTAAAATTTTTAGACTATGGATTGGACACTGTTTTCTTAGGTTTTTCATGATGTTATACAAGATAAACAGGACCAAATAGTTCAAAATCAGACAAGGAGGAGGAAATGAAAGCAAAAACCCTTTGGGTAACCCTGTTGTTTTTTCTGACTGTTGGCCTCTTTCCGCTT
>JBFMBU010000060.1:0-13848 GCA_040755035.1 Thermodesulfobacteriota bacterium | reverse complement strand
GCAGAGGCTCTGTTCTGACAGGGTCTGGTTACTACCCAGGCGACGGTCTACCTGAAAATAATCGGCCGTATCATAGCCGTGGGAGGTGGATTCAAACAACGGACCCAGGTAGAGGGCGTTGACGCCCAATCGTTGCAGATGCTCCAGCCATTCGAAAACCTGCTCCAGACGGGCCTGAGGGGGGGAGGAGAAGTCATTTTTAAAAGGGGCAGCGCAAAAGCCAAGGGGATAAATATGGTAGAAAACGGAATCAAAGGACCAGTGACTCAAGAGGGTTTCCCTTATACAAACCTTCAGAAGAAGATCGCTTCCCTTCAGCTTCCGTGAAGGGGGGTAAATTTATTCAGGGCCGGAAGGAGGAGGGGAGAAGGGATGCTCCTCATCAGGATGCAGACCTCATTCCAAACTTTCCAGGAAATCGAGGACGACCCGGTTAAAGGCATCGGGTTGATCGATATTGGAGGCATGTCCGGCTTGTTCTATGACCGCCTTCCTGGCCCCCGGGATTTTGGCAGCCATGTAGGCCGCAGCCGCCAGAAAGGGCGTATCCAGTTCCCCGACCAGAATCAGGGTCGGAACGTTGATAGAGGCCAGGGCCTTGATAACCCGGGCATCGTGCTGGACGAGAATCCCCCTGGCCGCCTGGGCCAGTCCGAAGGCGCTGCGATGCCGACTTCTACCTACCTCCGGGCGGTCAGGCAGGGCCTCCAGTCCCCGGGTCTCGAAGGCCAGGGCTCTATCCTCGGCGGTCCGGTTCCAGGCCTCCCGGGCCTCATCTTTTTTAAAGCCCGGACCGGTATCGAAGAGCATCAAGGCCCGGACCCTTTCCGGGTGAGCCAGGAAAAATTCGAGGGACAAGTAACCGCCCAGAGACAAACCGCCCACCACTGCTTTTTCGACATCATAGGCATTCAAGATGGCTTCCATATCCGCCACACTCAGTTCGGTCGAATAGAGGGAAAGATCCTCCGGGGAGTCGCTTTGTCCGTGTCCCCGGATGTCCCAGGTAATTACTTGTTGCTGAAGACCCAGGGCCTCCAGGTTAGGCTGCCACATTTCCGAAGTCGCGGAGTAGCCATGGGTGAGGAAAACAGGGGGCCTGCCGCCGGTTGTCCCTCCAGTCTGGTAAAAGATATTTAGGCCACTTCTGTTTAGAAAAGGCATCTTTATTCCTCCTTAAGCCAGTTTGTGGGCAATGGTTCTAATAGTTTTAAAAGCCTTATTCAGTTCTTCAATCTCCTCCGCCCCCAATCCCGAGAGGTTTAAACTGACGATCTTTTTGAGCCCGGCCATACTTTCCTGTAAGAATTTAACCCCCTTTTTGGTAATGAGGACATTGACCACCCTTCGGTCTTTAACATCCAATTTCCGTTCGACCAACCCCTCTTTCATCAGTTTGTCGACGAGCGTGGTCATGTTTTGTTTGGCAATAATCAATTGTTTTCCGATGGCTGATACCGGCATGGGTCCTTTTCTTTCCAGGATGCGCAGGATATGGTAGGTTTGATTGCGTAAGGGAGCCAGGGCGGGATCGCCCGGGTCCCCGTTAAAAAGACGTTTCAAAAGCGGGAAGAGATGCAAGGCGCTCAAAGAGATTTCTTCCAGGGGATTGGTTTTCATCGGGGTCCTTTTGGTTATGAAATATGATGGTAATATATAATTACCTAAAAAGCCTTGGCTGTCAATCCTATTTTTTAAAAAAACCTGCCGGGCAGTAGACGAACATTCACTTTGACAATATAGCTGATTCGGGATAGGTTTAACCGCTGAAGAAAAACATTCCGGTTTATTCCATTGCCAAAAGGAGAGAAACAATGTTTGGAGCGGGCCTGGCCCTGCTGACCTCGCTGGCCTGGTCGATCAGCAGCATCTGTGTCAAGCTGGTGGCCGGTAAGGTCGATTCGCTGACCATCAACACCCTGCGTACCTGTGTCGGGTCTTTTTTGCTGGCCTCATTCGTCTTAAGTTCAGGACGGATGGAGGTTCTGTTCAGTACCCCCTGGTCTTCCCTGATCTATGTGGTCCTCTCCGGGCTTCTGGCCATGGTTCTGGGTGACACGGTGTATATCAAGAGTGTCTCTCTTCTGGATGTCTCTATCGCCTTTCCCTTGTCCCAGTGCGCCTTTATTCTTCTGGCGGTTTTGGCAGCCGTATTGTTTCTGGATGAACCCTTGACCTGGGTTACCTTCCTGGGGGCCGTTCTGATCATCCTGGGTATCTACCTGATGACCGCCTCCCGTGGTCGAAGGGGAAGCCCAACGGAAAGGAAACCCGTTCATCCCAAAGGACTCCTTTTTATCCTCATCGCCATCCTGGCCTGGACGGGGGCTACGATTCTGCTGAAAGTCGGGGTAACCGGTGTGGATCCTTTTATTGCGGCCGGGGTGAGGATTTCCACCTCGGCCGTTGTTCTGCTGGCCCTTTATCTTCTTCGGCGGGGCAGAGGCGCCACCTCCTTGAGGAATATCGGCAGGCAGCATTTGATCCTGGTGGCCTCGGCCGGCTTTCTTACCTATGGAGTGGCGGCCGTGGGATATATCACCGCCATTCAATGGATCGGCGCCGGTAAAACCGTGCTCTTGACCGCCATTGCCCCTATTTTCGCCTTGCCTTTTGCTATTGTTATTTTAAAGGAAAAACCGACCCGGTTTACGGTTTGGGGGGTAATGGTTGGCGTAATAGGGGTTTGGTTGGTGACGGTGTAGCCGAGAAAAGCGGCATTACAGGCCCAGGAACATAATGGCTCCGCCGCAGAGGAGAATGGTCAGGCCGGCAATAGCATGGGACTACCGCTCTGCCCGAGGAATTGAAATCTTGGACAGTCCATAGAAAGCTGTCATGACACAAGCCAGCATAGTGATAATGGTGGTAAGGCCGAAAATGAGGGCTACTCCCGCCACTGTACCCAGACTCGATTTGGCCGCCGGATACATAATAAGGGGGATAAGAGGTTCGCAAGGACCCAAGACGAAAAATATGAAGAGGACCCAGGGGGTCAGCGTTTGAGATCGGTTTCCGGAATGGACATGGGAATGAGCGGATTGATGGGAATGACTGTGGGTATGACTTTCCCCGTCAACGTGGCTGTGTGGGTGTTCGTGGGATTTGCTGCGCAGGGCATGACGGAGCCCCCAGAGGAAGTAGGTAAAACCGAAGACGATAAGGAACCATCCGGCCAGGTCGCCCCGGATGGATTCCAGGAATTCCAATTTTAAAACAACGGTACCGAGGAGAATTCCAAGAAATCCCAGTATAATGGACCCCAAGACGTGGCCGATTCCACAAAAACCCGTAATTACAAGGGTCTTCAAACCGGTCCAGCCCCTGGCTTTGGCCAGGGCAATAAAGGGGAGATAGTGGTCCGGTCCTAAAACGGTATGGACGAAACCGATGGTGGCCGCAGTCCCGGAAAGGACTATCATTTCTTCAGTCAAAAGGCACCTCTTTATCCCTGATTTATTTTCCTGAGGGAAAAATGGTGTGGAACCGAGGAATGAAAGCGCCCTGCCGTTGATGGTAGGGCGCTTTAGGGAGAAGAGGGCGGTTATTTCTTCCTCATATCCTTGGCTTTTTCCAGATAGGTTTTAACGTTGGTCTTGATTTCCCGCTTGTTATATTTTCCAACACTGGTCTTGGGTACCTCATCGACGATAGCCACTAATTTGGGCAGCATCCATTTGGTGATTTTTCCCTTGTCCACTCCTTCGGCTTCCAGGAAATTGATAAAATCCTCCTCCGTAGCTTTGGCTCCCGGCACCAATTTGACCAGGGCCAAGGGTATCTCGCCCCAGACCTCATCCGGAACTCCAACCACGGTCGCTTCCAGAACAAAGTCGGCCATACCGGCCAGGTTTTCTAAGAGCACGGTGGGGACCATTTCCGAACCGCTGCGGATGACGTCGGACATCCGGTCGGCAATGACCACAAAGTCTTCCTCATCCACGGTGGCCATATCCCCGGTGTGGAACCAGCCGTCCCGCCAGACCTCGGCCGTTTTTTCCGGGTTTTTATAATAACGCTCCATAACCCAGGGGCCACGAATGATTATTTCGCCGATGGTGCTGTTGTCGTGGGGAACGGGCTTTCCCTTGTCGTCAACGACATCGATTTCCAAACCCAGGATGGGCTGCCCGGTTTTTACTTTTACTTCGTCCAGCTTCTCTTTGGGCCAATTCCGCATGTATTTTTTTACAAAGGCCCCTATGGTAACCGGGGCCGTTTCGGTCATACCGTAGCCGGAGGCGGCACTGAAACCGGGGATACGTTTTTCCACCTTGGCTTTCAAACCCAGGGGCAAGGCGCCTCCGCCGACCCCTACCGATTTCAAGCTGCTGAGATCGTATTTGTCCAGGTCGGGATACTCCAGAATCAAAGCCAGAATGGTGGGGACCACGGCTACGCCGGTTACCTTTTCGGTTTGGACCAGATCGCAGAACCCGTCCACGGTAAACATGCCCGGAAGGATGATTTTGACCGCGCTGAAGACAAAAGCAAAAGGTTGACACCAGGCATGGATATGAAAAAGAGGGGTGGTCATCATGGGAACGGCATTCTCTCCCAGAAATACCGCCGCGGGATCATTGTTGATAGAAGGTAAAGCCATCAGGTGGATGGTTTGCAGGTAAAGCGCCCGATGGGTGAACATGGCCCCTTTGGGAAGACCGGTGGTGGCCGTGGTGTAACAAAGGGTGGCATAGGTGTCTTCGTCAAGATATGGCCATTCAAAGGTGT
The DNA here is from genome assembly GCA_040755035.1 of Thermodesulfobacteriota bacterium. Lineage (GTDB taxonomy): Bacteria > Desulfobacterota > RBG-13-43-22 > RBG-13-43-22 > RBG-13-43-22 > RBG-13-43-22. The sequence goes on along the minus strand of JBFMBU010000060.1, from coordinate 9,117 downwards.
CGGATTCCGCCTCCAGGAGCGCTTCGTATTCATAAAGATTTTCGATCTTGCTCTGAGGCAGACCCCGGTTGTCGGACATGTAAACAAACACCTTCACCTTGTCTTTTATCTGATCATAGATCCCTTCCACCATGGGCAGGAGCAGATCGTCAAAAAAAATCACCTTGTCTTCGGCATGATTGATGGTGTAAATGATATGTTCCAGGGCCAGCCGGACATTGATGGGGTGCAACATGGCCCCTGAGCAGGGAACGGCATAATAAAGTTCCATATGACGGTGGGTATTTAAAGCCATGGTTCCCACCCGGTCGCCGGGCTCCCCCGGTTTTCCGGGATTGATCCCCAGTTTCTTCAAGGCATTGGCCAACCGGCAGGTCCGTTTATACCACTCCAGCCAGGTGAAACGCTGGTATTGAGCGGTAAACTGGTTGCGGTAGACAATCCCGATTTCATTCGGATAGACTCTAACCGGCCTTTTCATAAAGGTGGTGAGCAAAAGAGGATAGTTGGTGCTGAACTCAGGATAGGTCCTTGCTTCCATCATAAATCTCCTTTCTTACGAATCATGGTGACCCGACAGGGTGTTTATTATATATCCCATCGGAGTAGGTATGGCAAGGGAACTTTTCAAAAATCTCCTATAAGATAACGATTCAATATAACATTATATTGTTATATCCTTTTCATCAGCGGATTTGCCTTTCCAAGGGAAAGGTTATACTGTCGCGGGTGAATATTATCTGTAGAAAAAAATAACCAAGCCTGATAAAAAGAACCAGAAACTTTAAATTTTAACTATCGGACAGGGCGGTTTGAAAAGGGAGAGCATTATTATGAAAAAATGGGGAGTTCGGGGGCTGGTTTTCCTGGTGGTTCTGGCCGGGATCGTTTATGGCCTGAATTACTTCATCCATTCTCTTTCCTATGAAAAAGTGGATGATGCCCGTGTGGCCGGAACCATTGTTCCGATCGCCGCGGAAGTAAGAGGGCGGATAACCAAAGTCTTTTTCAAAGACAATCAGTTTGTCCAACAGGGGACCCCTTTGCTTGTAATCGGTTCCGATGATTTCGGCTCATTTTTTGAGGAGAAAAAAACAACGGTTGCCAGATTGACGGCCGAGGAACAGGAAATTCAGGCTGCTATTGAAGAGAAGAAGAAGGCCTTGGTCCAGGCCCGGGCCGGGGTCGCGGCTGCTCAGGCTGAGGAAGTCCTGGCCGAAAAAGAATTGGAAAGAAACAAAAAATTATTTAGAGAAGGCCTGATTACCGCCAGCCAGTTCGACCGCCTGGATTCTTTGGTACAGGTGGCCCGATCGCGAAAAGAAGCTCTGACAGCGGCCGCGGCTGGAGCCGAAACCGGGATCAAAACCCTTGAGGCCCGTCTGCATACCCAGAGGTTCAGGATAAAAGAGGCCCTCATCGGCCAGGAACGGGCCGCTTCGGATATGGCTAAAACATCGGTCTCGGCCCCTATTTCCGGCATCATTGCCATGAAGAACATCGATGAGGGAAAATACATCCAGCCGGGGCAGACCCTTTTTTCCATTGTCAAGGAGAACACCTGGATTATCGCCAATTTCAAGGAAACCCAGATAAAAAAAATGGCGATTGGCCAGCCGGCAAAAATCAAGGTGGACGCCTATCCGGGGAAATTTTTTAAGGGACACATCGAAAGTCTGCAACCGGGCACCGGGTCGGTTTTCAGCCTTCTGCCCCCTGAAAACGCCACCGGCAATTTCATCAAGGTTGTTCAGCGCATCCCGGTCAAGATTGTTATTGATACCCCTTTTGATCCCAATTATCCCTTGTGGCCCGGAATGTCCGTAGTCCCCGAAGTGGATGTGAGCCGCCGGACCGGTGCCAAGTTGATTAAGCCCTAAGTGCTCCTTGGAAAGCCAACCGGAGAAGCAGGTCTACCAGAGGCCCATCGTTTTGTCGATGACGACCGCTGCTATCGGTTTGTTTAATCTGGTCCGCCAGTTTTTTGGGGTGGATCGGGATCGCTTTGACCGCCACTTAAAAATCCCGGGGGGGATGGTGATCAGGCAGTCGACCATGCCTTCATATAGTTATATTTTTTTTATTTTGGGGGTAATTTTTCTACCGGCCATCCCTTTTCTTCATGACCTGCAGACCTTCGGTGCCCTGAAAGGCCCTATTTCGCAAAACGACAGATGGCTTTGCTTTGTGGGTATCTCCCCACAAAGCAAAAATGGTCTTCGCTGTGTTCTCTCTACCGGCTCTGTGGTAGAATCTATTTTGGACAAGAGTGGTTTTACTTATTAAGGATTTGAGAATATCAGGATTTATGGAGGAACCATGAAAGAGGACAATCCAAGAGTAATTACTATTTCCAGGCAGATGGGCAGCGGCGGTTCATATGTGGGATATTCGGTGGCTAAGGAGCTCGGTTTTCAATATGTCGACCGGGAAATCCTTCGTCAGGCCGCCGACCGTCTGCATACCGATCCTGAAGCCCTGGAACATCTTGAAGAACGCTCCCCCGGCCTCCTGGAGAAAATCACCCAGGGTTTCTCCTACGGTATGCCGGAAATAGCCGTTTCCCCTCTTCGCAAACAACCGGTGGATTATAAGGAGTTGTTTGCCCTGGAAGGGAAAATTATGAATGAAATCGCCGACCGTTATCAGGCGGTGATCGTCGGCCGGGGTGGATTTTATGTTTTAAGAAACCGGCCGGAGGTTTTCAAGATCTTCATCCATGCTCCACTCGATTTTCGCCTCAATCGATATCTGTCCTTACAAAAAAGCCACGATAGTAAAGAGGTAAGGGCCAGACTGAAGGAATCCGACCAGGTTCGGGCCAGATTTATTAAAGAAATGGCAGGGTTGGATTGGATGGATTCCCGCAATTACCACCTTTGCTTTGACTCCAGTGTTATAGACTTCTCCACCATTACGGCCGTGATCGTGGATTGGGTTAAAAAAAAGGGCGCGGAGGTTTAAAGGGATTGTTTTTCCCACCGGAAACAAACCGGCCGGCAACGATAATCACTTAATCTTTCTTAACTATTGGAAATTATTCCCTTGACAAAAACGGAAGGATGGCTATGATAAGGCCATTTTTCATAAGGAGGACCTGCATATGAGTTCATCGAATTTTTATTTTACATCGGAGTCTGTTACGGAAGGACATCCCGATAAGGTAGCCGATCAGGTATCGGATGCCATCCTGGATGCCATTTTAGCCGAAGATCCCAGGGGACGGGTGGCCTGTGAAACTATGGTCACCACCGGCATGGCCCTGATCGCCGGGGAAATCACCACTTCCTGTTATGTGGATATGCCCAAAATCGTCCGGGAAACCATAAAAGAGATCGGCTATAATGATTCTTCCATGGGCTTTGATTGGGAAACCTGTGCGGTCCTGACCACTATCGACAAACAATCCCCGGATATTGCTCAGGGTGTAAACGCCAAAGGGGAGAAAAAGGAGCAGGGGGCCGGGGACCAGGGCATGATGTTCGGCTATGCCTGTAATGAGACCAAAGACCTGATGCCCATGCCTATCTGGTATGCCCATAAACTGGCCAGGAGGCTGGCCGAAGTTCGAAAAAAGAAAATTTTGGATTTTCTGCGGCCTGACGGCAAAACCCAGGTGACCGTGGAATATCTGAACGGAAAACCGGTATCCATTCCGGCGGTGGTTATCGCTGCTCAACATACCCCGGACATCAGTTATAAGAATTTACAGGAAGGGATCATCGAAGAGGTAGTTAAAAAGATCATTCCTGCTCAGATGCTGTCTAAAAAGACCCAATATTTTATTAACACCACCGGCCGGTTTGTGGTGGGGGGGCCCATGGGGGATTGCGGGGTCACCGGTCGAAAGATCATCGCCGACACCTATGGGGGCCGGGGCAGTCATGGGGGCGGCGCCTTTTCCGGGAAGGATCCCTCCAAGGTAGACCGCAGCTCATCGTATATGGCCCGTTACGCAGCCAAAAACATCGTGGCCGCCGGATTGGCCGATGTTTGCCGGCTGCAGGTTTCCTATACCATCGGTAAGGCCGAGCCCTTATCGGTTTTCGTGGACACCCGGGGGACCGGGAAAATTCCCGATTCTCAGATTAACCAGATCATCCGGCAGACCTTCAGTTTTAAACCGGCCGATGTCATCTCCCACCTGGATTTGTTGCGCCCCATCTTCAAAAAGACCGCGGCCTACGGTCACTTCGGTCGTACCGAACCCACCTTTACCTGGGAGAAGATTGATAAGGTCGATATCCTTAGGGAAAAGGCCGGGTTGAAGAAGAAGTAAAATAATAGCAGTCAGCGATTAGTCTTCAGCTTTCAGTAAATAAATCCTTTTTCCTGATTGCTGAATGCTGGGGGCTGTCAGCTTATATCAAGAAAGGAATGAACATTGAACTACGACGTCAAAGACATTAATCTGGCCGATTCGGGGGCCTTGAGGATCGAATGGGCCAACCAGAGTATGCCGGTCCTGGAGAGCATTCGGAAACGTTTTGCCAAAGATAAACCATTAAAAGGGATCCGGCTGGCCGCCTGTCTCCATGTAACTACTGAGACGGCCGGACTGATCCGGACCTTGAAAGCCGGCGGGGCCGAGGTAACCCTCTGCGCCTCCAATCCCTTGAGTACTCAGGATGATGTGGCGGCGGCCCTGGCTCATATGGATCGGGTCCCGGTTTTCGCCATCAAAGGGGAAGACGGGAAAACTTATTATAACCATATTTATCAAGCCCTGGAAGTAAAGCCCCATTTGACCATGGATGACGGGGCCGATCTGGTCTCCACCATTCATTCCGAAAAAAAGGGGCTGATAAAGAACATCATCGGCGGTACGGAGGAGACCACCACCGGAGTCATCCGTTTGCGGAGTATGGCCGAAAAGAAAGTCTTGGCTTACCCCATTGTGGCCGTCAACGACGCCAAGACCAAACATCTCTTTGACAACCGCTATGGCACCGGTCAAAGCACGGTGGACGGTATTATCCGGGCCACCAACCGCTTGTTGGCCGGAAGCACTTTTGTGGTCTGCGGCTACGGCTGGTGCGGACGGGGTGTGGCCATGCGGGCCAAAGGCATGGGGGCTGACGTCATCATAGTCGAGGTGGATGCCCTTAAAGCTTTAGAGGCAGTCATGGACGGGTTCCGGATCATGCCGGTGGCTGAAGCAGCCAAAGTTGGGGATATTTTCTGTACTCTGACCGGGGATATCAATGTGATTCGAAAAGAGCATTTCCTGACCATGAAGAGCGGGGCCATTGTGGCCAATTCCGGTCATTTCAATGTAGAACTGGACCTGAAGGGTCTGGCCCAGATCAGCAAAAAGCGGCGCCTGGTTCGGGAATACGTGGAGGAATTTACCTTAAAAAGCGGAAAGAAAATCAATGTCCTGGGAGAGGGGAGGTTGATCAACCTGGCCGCGGCCGAAGGACATCCCGCCAGCGTCATGGATATGAGTTTTGCCAACCAGGCCCTCTGTGCCGAATATATGATCAAGAATGCCAAGAGCCTGAAGAAGACTGTTTACGGCGTGCCGACCGAGATCGACCAGGAGATCGCCCGTCTCAAATTGGCCTCCATGGGCATCCGGATCGACAATCTGACGGCGGAGCAGAAAAAATATCTGGCCTCCTGGGAGATGGGGACGTAAAGATAGGTTGCGAGTTACGAGTTGCGAGTGTCGAGCTTGATCATCTTCTAACTATTTAGTTTAAGATAAAAAACCCCGACGGTCAGAAAACCGCCGGGGTTTTTTTATTTATAATAAGAATTTCCTGAAGGATGGTAGGGATCCGAACAGTCTTATATGAACTTCGATGGGGGATGAGGTTTTTCGACCCAGTAATCCGGCCTTCTATGCTGGTGGGCAACGGCGATAATGAATATATGATTGTTCTCAATTGAATAGAGAAGTTTGTATGGAAATCTATGAAGAATGCATTTCCGTACCTCATCACGTTCAACGGACCATGCTTCCGGGTATTCTGAGATCCGCTTAGCCGACTTTCGGACTTCTTCCCTAAATTGTTTTCCAAGCCCCTGATATTCAATCTCATAATATTGAGTCGCATCATTCAGTTCTTGCCTGGCTAATTTTGAAAAAATTACTTTCATTATTTTTCGTTAAAGATTTCCTCCATCGGGATTCCTTCCAGGTTCCCTTCACGATACGCCTTAAGCCTTTTTACCGCTTCATCTGTCCATATTTGGTCTATCGCAGAATCCGGCTCATCAAGGCTTCTTAAGATTCCTTCCACTAAGATGAACTTTTCTGCGGGTTTTAATTTTAATGCTTTTTCAAGAAGTTCCTCGCTACTCATAAGATTCACCTCTTTTAAATTTTATTATAGACTTTGCTTTATTATGAGAAGATTATAAAACAAGGAATAAACAGGATCAAGGAAATAAGTTGGGCCAAAGGAAGAGGGAAGAAGGGGTCTACTTAAGAAAAGGGGTCTTGGCGGGCTGGATTTTTCAAATAGGACCCGGCAGCTTAAATGGTGTCGGGATTTTTTGGCCGGTTCAATCCCTTCCGCTTTTGGTTTTTCTTGTTGATTTCCAGATTCCCCTTAAATAGTATAGACGAAAATCATGTCACCTGGAGATGATCCATGTTTGATGTTAAGATTACCGTTAAGTCGGTAAAAGGGTATTGTTCGGCCGGTTACAAGGTGGGGGATTTTTTTTTCATCAAAGGCGGGTTGATGATCGAAGCGGGTCAGCCCCAGGGGATTTGTATGTATGCCCTGCCTGCTTTACTGCCTTATCTTACGGCCTATTGTCGGGAAACTTCGCCCGGCGATTGGATCAATCAGAAAAAGGAACTCCAATGTCCGGATAACACCAATGCCGTGATTTTCGGTTTGGAGCGCATAGAGAGTTAACATTAAGGGTTCAAGGGGCCAAGGGTCAAGGTTTCGAGTGAACGGCGTGGAAGTCAAATCAGTTGAACCCTCGCACCCCTTGCCCCCTTTTCTCAATTACGAAAGGACCAACCTGTGGAAAATGAATATGGTTATACCGGAAAAATTCTGAAGGTCAACCTTTCATCGGGACAGATCGAACATCTTCCCACTGCCCGCTACGCCGACCGGTTTGTCGGTGGTCGTGGACTGGCGGCCAAACTCTATTGGGACCTGGTGCCGCCGGAGGCTGATGCCTTCGATTCGCGAAACGTTTTAATTTTCGTAACTGGCCCGGTGGCCGGATTCGGCAGCCTGTCCGGATCGCGCTGGCAGGTCTGCGGCAAATCACCGGCTTCCGATCCCCATACCTTCAGCTATTCCAATATGGGCGGCCATTGGGGGACACAACTCAAGTTCGCCGGTTATGACGGACTGGTGGTCGAAGGGGCTTCGGATAAACCGGTTTATCTTTCGATTAAAAACGATCAGGTGGAAATCAAAAATGCTTCCTCTTTATGGCAGAAACCGGCCGTGGAGGTTCGTCAGGGCCTCAAAGAGACATTGGGGCGGGAAGTTCGAGTGCTGGCCACCGGCCCGGCTGGGGATAACCGGGTGGTTTTTGCCGGGCTTCTGGCCGATGGTGATGCCAGCGGTTCCAGCGGTTTCGGGGCGGTCATGGGTTCCAAAAAATTGAAGGCTATTGCCGTCCAGGGGGATCAGAGAAAGTTTAAAGCCGCGGACACGGAGAAACTAAGAGAACTCACCGAATATGTCCGGCAACTCAAAAAACTCAAACCAGGAACTTTGGAGAAACTCATGCCCGAGGGATCGGGCTTAAAAAGGGAAGCCTGCTTCGGTTGTATCGGTTCTTGTATCGGCCGGATGGCTTATCAGGCCGAGGACGGCACTCATGGAAAGGTCATGTGCCAATCCGGTATGTACTATATCCGGGCGGCCTGGAAACATTATGGAAAACGGACCGAGGTTCCTTTTTACGCCAACCGCATCGCCGACAGCTATGGCTTTGACACCATGGTCGTGGATTCCATCATCACCCTGCTTTTTAAGGGGCACAAGACCGGAATATTCACCGAGGAAAATACCGAACTGCCTTTATCCCAAATCGGCAGCCTCGAGTTCATTGAGGCCCTGGCCAAAAAGATTTCCTTCCGGGAAGGGATCGGGGACATCCTGGCCCAGGGAACAACCCGGGCGGCGGCGATCATCGGGCAGGGGGCCCCGGATTTGATCGCCGATCAGATCTCCATCGGCGATCACGGACCGGCTTATTGTCCGCGTATGTATATCACCACCGGGCTGTTTTATGCCACCGAACCGCGCCAGCCTATTCAGAACCTTCACTGCATCAGCCGCCCCACCCTGAAATGGGTGAGCTGGCTGGGGGGAAATTCCGACTCGCACATGACCACCGATCTGGTCCGCTGGATCGCCAAGACCTATTGGGGCAGCGAAGAGGCGGCTGATTTCTCGACCTATAACGGCAAGGCCCTGGCGGCCAAGATGATCCAGGACCGCGAATATGCCAAGGAGAGTCTGATCCTTTGCGATTTTGCCTGGCCCATCACCGATGTGGATTGCACCGAAGACCATCAGGGCGATCCGACGGTTGAGAGCCGGATCTATTCGGCCGTGACCGGCCGCCAGACCGATGAGGCCGGTTTGAATGAAATCGGTGAACGGATTTTTAATTTGCAAAGGGCCATTTTGACCCGGGAAGGACATGTAGGCCGGGAGGCCGACAAGGTAAATGAAATGTTCTTCACCGTGCCTTTAAAAGAGGCCTTTCTGAACCCCGAATGCCTGGTTCCCGGACCGGGGGAGAAACCGGTCAGTAAAAAAGGGACGGTCTTCGACCGGGAAAAATTTGAAGCCATAAAAACCGAGTATTATCATTTGCGGGGCTGGGATCCTAATACCGGGCTTCAAACTGAGGAGAAACTGCAACAACTCGGGTTGGAAGACCTAACCGGGGATCTGAACAAAAAAAAGCTATTCAGATGATTTTCTTTAATGGGAAATTCTAAACTGAAACAGAAAATTAATTTTGCGGGCGATTAACTCGAATCAATAGGCCTATAAAATCCGATTCTTTTTGAACCGAATCATGGATGCGCTTGGCCAGAGCCTTAAAGTTTGGATCAAAGGTGCAGGCAATGATCCCTGCATGTTTGGCTTTTTTCCTGTGAAGCCGTATGAAATG
>JBFMBU010000059.1:0-16434 GCA_040755035.1 Thermodesulfobacteriota bacterium | reverse complement strand
TTGCCGACCAAAGAGGAGGCTTCCAAAGGAAGCCGGGCTGTATGCCCTGCCTCGAATCAAACTTTGCTGGACTGGCCGGGAGGTCGATAGACCGACCTCAAAGAAAACCCCCTGCGGGGGCCGGGATGGGGCGACAAATCACCCTTTGGACAATTTCCAGAAAAGACCCCCATGATCCTCATATGTCTATATTATTTTGAGACCATTAATATCTTCATGGTTTGGATCAGAAAAGGAGGGCAAATGATTCTTTCGCGGTTTTTTTCATCCATTGACGGACAGGCTGAAGTGGTTTAATATCCTTATAATCCGGTTTCTGACATTAAACATGAGATTCTTCGCCAACGGTTAATCCACAGGGATTAAAAAAGAAATGTCCTTAAGAAGTTTAGTGGTCCTGCCCTGTTTTCTGATATTGACCATGGTGTTCAGTGCGTTCGCTCTGATCTCCTCCCTGGTAGATTCTACCGGTAATTCGTCTCACCGGGTAGCCGTCCTTTGGGCGACCCTTTTGCTTGTTATCAGCGGGGTGCGGGTCCGCAGCAATAGCAGCGAAGGGATCGTAGACGGGCAATCCTATATCTTCGCCGCCAACCATCAGAGCGCCTTCGATATTCTGGTCCTGTTGGTTAAGCTGCCGATCCAATTCCGCTGGCTGGCCAAGGACAGCCTTTTCAAGGTGCCCCTTTTCGGTTGGGCCATGAAACGGACCGGTTATATCCCCATCAATCGTTCCCAGGCCAAACAAGCCTATCAAAGCCTGTTGCTGGCCGCCAGCAAAGTCAGGGAGGGGACCTCTATCGTTATTTTTCCGGAGGGTACCCGGCAAAATAAGGAAACCCTGGGGGCTTTTAAAAAAGGGGGATTTGTTTTGGCCATAAAATCGCAAAAGCCGATTATCCCGGTCAGTATTATCGGCAGCGCCAAGGTCCTGACCAAAGATGGGTTCTGGATTACCCCCGGGGAGATCAGGGTTGTTCAGGGCCAACCGATTCCTACGGAAGGGCTGCAAAACAAGGATGCTGAGAAATTGATGCAGAAGGTCAGGGAGGCGATTGAAGAGAATTTAAAACACTGATGCCGGGTACTGGATGCTGGATAGAACTTCCGATACTCGATACTGGATAAAGGCAAAGGACCGATGCTGGATACTGGATACTGGAAAATGACAAAAACAGAAACTGGGGAAAAACCGGGATCCGGTATCGGAAATTCTATCCAGTATCCGGGATCCAGAATCCAGTATCCAGAATCCTCCAGAATAAGATAAACAATTCCTTCAGCAGGATCAAAAAAAATGGAAACTCAAATTTTGCTGTCTGACACCCAATACCCCCTCTCCATCATCCCCCTGGGAGGGTTAGGGGAGATCGGGCTGAATATGCTCCTGGTCCGTTGTCAGGAGCAGATTTTGGTCATCGACGCCGGGTTGATGTTTCCCGAAGACTACATGCTGGGGGTCGATATCGTTATTCCCGATTTCAGTCCTCTTTTGAAAAACAGGGAACAGGTCCTGGGGATCCTCCTGACCCATGGCCATGAAGACCATATCGGGGCCTTGCCTTTTTTGCTCAAAGAGCTGTCGGTGCCGGTCTACGGTTCGCGCTTTACTCTGGAGCTGGTTCGGGAAAAACTGAAGGAACACCGGCTCCTGGAACAATGTGATCTGAGGACCGTTTCCCCCAGAGAAACGCTGCTCCTGGGACCGTTTGGAATTGAATTCATCCGGGTCAATCACAGTATCCCGGACGGCTTGGGCTTGGCCATCCAAACCCCGGTGGGCACCTTGATCCATTCCGGGGACTTTAAAATCGACCAAACCCCCCTGGACGGGGAAATCACCGATCTCAACACCTTTGCCACTTACGGAGCCAAAGGGGTATTGGCCCTGATGTCGGATTCCACCAATGTGGAAAGGGAAGGATATACCCTGCCGGAGAAACGGATCGGAGAAACCCTGGACCAGTTGATGCGGGATAGCCCGGGACGGGTGATCGTGGCCGTCTTCGCCTCCAACATGAACCGGATACAACAAATCGTCCGGTCGGCGGCCCGTTATCAGCGCAAGGTGGCCTTCAACGGTAAAAGCATGGTTATCAACTGCCGGATCGCCCGGGAGCTGGGATTGCTGGAGGTCCCTCCGGGGCTGGAAATGACCTTGGGAGAAATTCTACAACTCCCGGATGACCAGGTAACCTTGATCACTACCGGCAGCCAGGCCGAGCCCATGTCCTCCCTGACCCGCATCTCCAGAGACGACCATAAACAGGTTAAAATGAAAAAAGGGGATACGGTTATCCTTTCCTCCCGCTTCATTCCCGGAAACGAAAAGGCCATTGACGCCCTGATCAATAATCTCTACCGCCTGGGAGCGGAGGTGATCTATGAAAAGGTTTCCGAGATCCATGTCTCCGGCCATGCCCACCAGGAAGAGCTGAAACTGATGCTCCATCTGACCCGGCCGAAATTTTTTATTCCGGTGCATGGGGAATATCGGCATCTGGTCAAGCATGCCCAATTAGCTCGGACCGTCGGTATCCCCGAGGAAAACCTGCTCCTGGTGGAAAACGGCCAGGTCATCTGCCTGGACCGGGAAAGGGCCTGTCTGGGTGAGCGGGTGGAGGTAGGACGGGTTTTCGTGGACGGCAAGGGCGTAGGGGACGTGGGCAGCCTGATCTTAAGAGACCGGAAACATTTGTCCAATGAGGGACTGGTGGTGGTCCAGGTGGTCTTGAATAATCAGACCGGAGAACTGCTTTCAGGTCCGGATATCATTTCCAGAGGTTTTATCCCGGAGGAAGAATATCCCCATCTGATCCAGGAAGCCAAGGAACGGGTTTTGGAGATCTTGTATCTGAGGCAGAAAGAGGATATAACCAATTGGACCGAGATTCAGGAGGAGATCCGGAAAACGCTGCGCCGTTTTTTTGATCATTCCCTGGAACGCCGGCCGGTAGTATTGCCCTTGATTATTCCCATGTAACGCAGCTTAAGGTTCAGATTGGGGGTGCAGGGTTCAGAGAAGGATTTGGGAAAACAGATACTGGATAGAACTGCCGATACTCGATACCGGATAACCCCTAAATCTATCATCCAGTATCCAGCATCCAGCATCCAGTATCCAGCATCCCTTGAACCCTTGAATCCCTGAATCCTGGAGCCCTTGGTATTTTAAAAACTCTTTTCAGGAGATTTTTACTTGCCCAAAGAAGAAATCCAAAAAAGACCGATTGCCTATGAGATCCTGGGTTTGGTCCTGGGGGCCCTGGGCATCCTACTGCTCCTGGCTTTGATTTCCCACCATCCGGCGGATCCCTCCTTAAGTTCACCCCAGGCTGCCGGTCTGCCGGTAAAAAATTGGGTAGGCAAGGCCGGCTCCTATTTCTCGGCCTTTCTTTTTGAATGGCTGGGACTGGCCACCTTCTGGCTCTGTTTTATTTTTTTCCAATTGGCCGTTTTTTCTTTCCGTCGTGAACCCCATCCTCATCCCTCCCCCTACTGGTACGGGGGCGGTTATCTGCTGGTGATTTTCCCCTTCGCCGCCTTGCTTTCCAGCGGGGGGCAGAATTTCCAGTTCTTCGGCTGGAATTTCCCCTGGGGCGGGATTTTGGGCTACCTGATCTTTCATCGTCTTTCCGCTTTGTTGAACCCACCGGGGACCCATATTTTCCTGTTAGTCGTCCTTTTGACCGGGGTTATCCTCATCACCCGTCTTTCTCTGGCCCGACTGGCGGAAAAAGGGCGTATCGGATTGGCAAAAGAAATCAACCTGCTCCGGGATTCCTTCCAGAAAAAGAGGGAAAGAAAACGGAAAGCCAAAACCCTCAAAGTGGAAAAAGAAATTCAAAAGGAGAAAGAAACCCGGCCGCCGACTATCGTTCAAACCCCGGTCTTGAAACCGGCGGCCCCCCAGCCCCGCCCTCAGCCGCAGCAGGAGCAGTTTGTTTTTATGAAAGACCCGGGAGACTTTGAACTGCCGCCCCTTTCCCTTCTGGATACCTATGAAAAAAACGACCAGACCGTCCAACAGCAGAGCCTGATCATGAATTCCCGGCTCCTGGAAAAAAAGCTGAAGGATTTTGGGGTGGAAGGTCAGGTGACCGAGGTTTCTCCCGGTCCGGTGATCACTATGTATGAATTCGAGCCGGCCCCGGGGGTGAAAATCAGCCGCATCACCGGTTTGGCCGACGACCTGGCCATGGCTATGCGGGCGGTCAGTATCCGCATCGTCGCCCCTTTGCCGGGCAAACCGGTCATCGGCATAGAAATCCCCAACAGCCAGAGGGAAACCGTGGGTTTGAAGGATATCCTTTCCGCCCAGGATTTTTCCGGGCCCAAATCCAAACTGACTCTGGCTTTGGGCAAGGACATCATGGGTGTGCCGGTGGTCACCAACCTGGCCAAGATGCCCCATCTGCTTATCGCCGGGGCCACCGGGACCGGGAAAAGCGTCTGTCTCAACGCCCTGATCAGCAGCATCCTTTTCAAGGCCCGGCCGGAAGAAGTCCGGTTTTTTTTCATCGATCCCAAGCGTATCGAGCTGCTGCCCTATGAAGGGATCCCCCACCTGCTCCATGAAGTGGTCACCGACGCCAAAATGGCCACCCGGGTCCTGCGCTGGGCCATACGGGAGATGGAAGACCGCTACCAGAAAATGGCCGAAAAAGGGGCGCGGAACATCGACACTTACAACCAGAGACTATTGAAGGAAAGGAAAGGGGATTCGAAAAAATATCCGGAGGAATGGCTGCCCTATGTGGTCATTGTCATTGACGAGCTGGCCGATTTGATGCTGGTCTCTTCCCGGGATGTGGAGGAATACCTGACCCGGCTGGCCCAGATGGCCCGGGCCGCGGGCATTCATTTGTTGATTGCCACCCAGCGTCCCTCGGTGGATATCCTGACCGGGATCATTAAGGCCAATTTCCCGGCCCGCATTTCCTTTCAGGTCTCCTCCAAGACCGATTCCCGCACCATTCTCGATGCCAACGGCGCCGAAGCCCTTTTGGGGGCCGGAGACATGCTCTTCCTGCCTCCCGGGGTCTCCAAGCTGCAGCGCATTCACGGGGCCTTTGTCTCCGAGGCCGAGATCAAACGGCTGACCGACTTTCTGAAAAAGCAAAAACAGGCGGTCTATGATGAAACCCTTCTGACTATGGAAGAACCCGAACCGTCCGACCTGGACAACGACATCGATGAGAAATACCAAGCCGCCCTGCAGATCGTCAAGGAGACCCGGCAGGTCTCCATCTCCATGATCCAGCGCAAACTGCGCATCGGCTATAACCGGGCCGCCCGCCTGGTGGAGATCATGGAACGGGAAGGGATCGTCAGCTCCGGCGAAGGGGGCCGGCCGCGGGAGTTGTTGATTAAAGATTTTTGAGGGTTATCGGTAGATCCACTGCGCTTTCTTCACTGTTGATCGGCGGATTGATCTGGGCCGGAAACGTCGGCCTGCTGCCCATTCCCGACTATTCGGAAACGATTACCCAGTGGATCGCCTTTACTGCCGTCATCGGCTGGGGAGGCAGCCTGACCTATTTCACTATTGCCCTGATCTATCAAGTCTTGATCGATCGCCAACGATTTGTCAATACTCTCCAGGCGCGTTTGCCGGCTGTGGTTCGGTCCATGATCTCCAACTTACATTATATTCAAAATCAGGCGAAGCCCGTTTCTTTCTGTTGAATATTGATTTGGTAGACATCAGCGGAGAGAAATACATCCTCCAAACGGTGCAGGACATCACTGAACGAAAGAAGGCGGAAGCGATGCTCCATGTGGAGATAAGGCTGTCGGTGGAAGACAATTAGAGGGTTCGAGGGGTCTCCTGTTCCGGTATAAGGTACAAGGTGTAAGGTTTAAGGATTGAGGGTTGAGGAAAGATCAAAGGCCTTCTTTATTGACTATGGTCTTTGACTATGGTATAAGAAGACCAACTATTCGATATCTGGAGGTATTTTTATGGGGGAAGTGATACCCATATCAAAATTCAAAGCAACCTGTTTGTCGTTGCTCGACCAGGTTAAAAAAACCGGCCGACCGATCCTTGTAACCAGAAAGGGTGAACCGATCGCCCAGGTTATCGCCCCGCCGGCTCCTGAAAAAACAACAACCTGGCTGGGATCTTTTAAAACCACAGGAAAAATCACCGGGGACATAATCGGTCCGGCCCTGGATGCAAAAGACTGGGAGGTTATGAAAGGGTGAATTTGTTATTAGATACTCATATCTGGATCTGGAGTTTGCTCGATCCCGACCATCTCAGGCCCAGGGTGGTACGGGCTTTGAAAAATCCGGCTAATGACCTCTGGTTGTCTCCCATCAGCGTCTGGGAATTTTTAATTTTGGTTGAAAAACAGAGGATCATTTTAGATTCCCCCCCCATTCCCTGGTTAGAGAAGGTCTTCAAGCAGGTCCCTTTTAAAGAAGCCTCAATAAATTTTCAGGTTGCCAAAGAAACTCGGTCAATGAAACTTCACCACAACGATCCGGCCGACTGTTTTATAGCGGCTACCGCTTTGGTGTATAATCTAACCCTGGTCACTGCAGATAAACACCTGATTCGATCTTCGGAACTAACTGTTTTACCAAACTGATTTTGATAGATTATATTTTCTTCCCAAACCCTTGAACCCATTTTTTTGACTTTAAGGTTTTCCGCATGCCCCCACAAATCCTTATTGTCGATAACGAACCGGCCACCCTTTTCGGATTCAACCGTTATCCGACCAAGGCCGGTTTTAAGTTGCAGGAGGCGGTCTCCTTGGAAATATTTTCCGAATTCAGGTTTATTCATTGATTAAAAAGAAAAAGGAACGACAGGAGACGGGGGGGTGACAACGAAATAGGGAGGCGGAGATGAAACCTTTGTCCCATATCAGTCTGCGCAACCGTCTGCTTTTACTGGTCATGCTGGTTTTTCTGCCGGCCCTGGCTTTGGTTACCTATCAAAACCTCCGAGCCCGGCAGGGGGCCCTGGATCAGGCCCGCCTGAGAAACCAAGTCGCCTTGGAGCAGATCCTCTTCAAGCAAAGCGATATTTTTACCGCCACCCGTCACCTCCTGACGGTTGTAGCCAAACTCCCCTTCATAAGGGATCAGGACCGAACCCATTCCTTCCTGGTCATCCTGAAAAACCAATTTCCCCTCTATTCCAATTTGGGTTTGATAGATCCCCGGGGCCGTTTATTGGTCAGTACCGTCCCCATTTCCGGTCCGGTCCATTTTTCCGATCGGGAGTGGTTCGACCGGGTCCGAAGGACCGGGCAATTTACCGTCAGCGAATATGTGCTGGGCCGCATCACCGGTCGGCCTATCATGGTATTCGTCCAACCTGTCCTGGATAAAAACGGAAAAATAACCGGGGTTGTTTTCGCCAGCCTGGAATTGACCTGGTTTGAAACCCTGGCCAAGCAAGCGGCTTTGCCGGCAGATTATTCCATCTCTATCGTTGACCCACGGGGGAAAATCCTTTCCCGTTATCCCCATCCGGAGAAATGGACCGGTTTCAACCAGGCGAACAGCCCATTATTTAAAAAGATTATTTCTAAACAAAAAGGGGAAGCGGAAGAAAGCGGACCAGACGGCATCCGGCGGCTCTATACTTTCGGCCCTTTAACGCACGAGGGGGAAACCATCGCCTATGCCGTCGTCGGCTTGCCCAAGAGCAAGGTCTTTGGGGAAGTGAACCGCTGGTTCATCCTCTATATGGTCATCCTGGGATTAGCCATGGTCTTGAGCCTATTCTCCGCCTGGTACTTCGGTAAATCCTATATCCTCGACCCGGCAAATCGCCTGGTGAAAACAGCCGAAAAACTTTCCGAAGGGGATTTAAGCGCCCGCTCCAACCTGACCTACCACCAGGGAGAGATCGGAACTCTGGCCCGAACCTTTGACCGGATGGCCGAATCCCTCCAGCAGCGGGAAAGCAGGCAAAAGGAATTGGAAGCGACCATTAAAAAAAATGAAACCCGTTTCCGCTCCTTAATTGAAAATTCTTCGGATATTATTTTTGAATTAAATCCCGAGGGGGTGATAACCTATATCAGCCCTTCGGTGGGAAGGATCACCGGCTACCAAGCGCAAGAAATGATCGGAAAAAGCAGCCTGGATTATATCCATCCCGATGATCGGGAAAAGATTGTGGAAAGTTTCGGGCAAGGGTTTGCAAGCCCCGGCCTTATAGTTTCCCTCGAATATCGGAGCCGGCAAAAGGACGGGTCATGGGTCTACTTAGAGGGCACAGGGAAGGTCATAACCGATGATCTGGGCCAACGGAAAGGGATCGCCAGTATCCGGGATGTCTCCGAACGAATGCAAGCCGCGCATGCTCAAAAAAGGATAGAAGGCCGCCTGCAGATCGTACTGGACACGGCCCCTTTCGGCGCCCACGTTTTCGAACTTCTGGAGGACGGCCGATTTATCTTCGTCGGGGCCAATCAAAAAGCGGATGAAATACTCGGCTTCGAGCACCGGCGATTGTTGGGACAGACCATTGAAGAAGCCTTCCCCGGGGTTGTAGGAGCGGAAAGGCTCGAGGCCTTCCGCCGTGTGGCGGCTTTGGGGGAAAGATACGATCAGGAGGAAGTGGCTTACGAGTCCCCGGAATTGAGAGGGATTTTTGACCTCCATGCCTTTCAGACCGACCGCAACCGCATGATCGTCTTCTTTCTGGAAGTCTCGGAACGGATCAACTCCCGGGAAAAATTAAATAGGAAGCTGGAGCAACAGGCCGCCCTCCGTTCCATCGATATGGCCATCACCGCCAGCCTGGATCTACGGGTCACTTTCAGTGTTTTTCTGGACCAGGTGGTCGCCCAGTTGAAGGTGGATGCCGCTGATGTCCTGATGCTCGATCCCCATACCTTTCGTTTGGAGTATGCAGCCGGTCGCGGCTTTGAAACGAAGGCCCTTCAATATACCCAATTGGCCCTGGGAGAGGGTCATGCCGGCCGGGCCGCCCTGGAAAGAAAGATGGTCTGGGTGGAGGACCTGGAGGCAATGGAGGATTCATTCAGGCGCTCCCCCCTTTTTACCCGAGAGGGGTTTCTTTCCTATTTCGGATATCCGCTTATCGCCAAGGGACAGGTGGTGGGTGTTCTGGAGGTTTTTTTCCGGAAGTTCTATAAACCGGACCAGGAATGGCTGGATTTTTTCGAGGCCCTGGCCGGGCAGGCGGCCATCGCCATCGATAACGCCACCCTGTTCATCGACCTCCAGAAAACCAATCTCGAACTGCTTCAGGCCTATGATACCACCCTGGAAGGTTGGTCCCGGGCCCTGGATTTAAAGGATCATGAAACCGAAGGCCATAGCCGTCGGGTAACCGAGCTGACCGTTCAGGTCGCCCGGGCCCTGGGGCTCGGCAACAACGAGCTGATAGATATTCGCCGGGGCGCCCTGCTTCACGATATCGGCAAGATGGGGGTTCCGGATCAAATTCTGCTCAAGGCCGGTCCCCTGTCAGAAGAGGAATGGCAGATCATGCGCCAGCACCCGGTTTATGCCTATGAACTGCTCTATCCCATTCCTTTTCTACGCCGGACCCTGGATATCCCCTATTCCCATCATGAAAAATGGGACGGCAGCGGTTACCCGCGGGGATTGAAAGGGGAACAGATCCCCCTGGCCGGGCGCATTTTCGCCGTTGTGGATGTCTGGGATGCCTTGACCTCCGATCGTCCTTACCGACCGGCCTGGGACGGGGAAAAGGCCTTGGACCATATCGTTCAGGGGGCCGGGTCCCATTTCGATCCCCGGGTGGCGGAGGTCTTTTTAACGGTCATCAGGGAGAGAAGTGATCCGCTGAAGACAGATAGGAATAGTCATCCTATATGAGATTGAATAGCATAAAAGGGGACCCCGGATAATCAAGGATCAGGGGTGACCGATGCAAATTCATGGCCTGTAGATTGTGAGGGTTGGTTTGGCTTGTGCTATCAGGCCTTAGCCTTTTTAGGTACCTGACCGGACCGGGAGTGGAGGCGCAATGAGGGAAAGAGCCATGTTTTCCAGGTTACGGTTTCGCTTGCTCACTCTGGTGGTGGTTACGTTGATGCCGGTCTTGGGCCTGATGCTCTATATGAATATCAATGAACGTCGAATGGCTGTGGCCCAGGCATATGAAAAGGTGCTTTTTCTATCCCGTCAAATCTCTGATGAAGGGGACCACCTTTTGCAGTCCACCCGCCAACTGCTTTCGGCTTTGACCCTGGTCTACCAGTCCGATTACCGAGATGCCTCCCAAAATTTCTTCGACTTGCGGAACCAATATCAAATATATACCAATATCGGGTTGACCGATCAGGGGGGGCGGGTCCTGGCCAGCGCCTTGCCTTTCTCCAAACCCCTCTGTTACGCCGACCGGGAGTGGTTTCTTCGTCTCCGTAAGAACCGCACCTTTACGGTGAGCGGATTTCTGATTGGCCGGCAGAGCGGTAAACCGGCATTGGTCTTATCTTTTCCCATCCTTGACGATCAAGGGAAGTTGAAGAGAGTCTTGTTTGCCGGTCTGGATCTGGACTGGCTGAACCATGTCATTATCAAGGCGAAATTACCACCCGGGTCAACCCTGACGGTCATTGACCGAAAGCAGACTATCCTGGCCCGTTTTCCAGAACCGGGGAAATGGGTGGGCCGCACGATACCCGAGGCTCCACTGATCAAGTCTATCTCTGAATGGGGTCAGGTCTATTTTTTTGACATTCTTTATTTCGTCCTATTCCGTATAATGCGGCTGATCGAAGAAAAATGTAAGCCTAAATGTTCAGAGACTTGTTTTTGGGTATACCCATACCTTTCCACCGCCTGCCATATCCGGTCATCTCTTGCCTCCTTTTTTTGAATACCGTGCTTGATAAAAATCTTTTCCAAAGTAGGACGGTTTATAAAACGTTGGCTTTTGGTAAATTCCGGAATGGATTCTTTACCGCTCAGGTACCCTTTCAAGCGTTTCACAAACGAATCCTCTCCCAGTATACTTTGACCCTTCAAATCCTTCCAAATGGATTCGGACCCTATTCCCGCTTTAACAAAGTTGCGATAGATTGCTTCTGCTTTCTTTCTTTCGGGTGCCAATTGTGCCAATATCCAGTGAACGGTCAGGCAGGGGGGCTTGGGCTGCGAACCTGCTGTGGCTCTGTAGCTGCTCCAAGGCCATTGGTACGGATTGCTTACCAGTTTCGCTCTCACCGGATTCAGTACGATATAACGGGAAACTTCCAAAAGATGACTATCTCTTTGCACCAGAATACCCTTGAATCTGCCCTGAAATACATGTCCGACATTTCCCTTTCGCTTGTTGAATAACTGGGTATACACGCCGTTCAGTTGTCTCATCCCCAGAGAAAGGGTTTCATCAATCGTTTCGATTAGCAAGTGGTAATGATTGTCCATCAAACAATAGGCATGGCAGAGCCAATTATATCGGGTGTTGACCCGGTGAAGGATCTCAAGAAAAGCCTCACGATCTTCATTATCCCTGAAGATATCGTTTTTATTATTTCCCCGGCTGGTGATATGGTATACCGCTCCGGGGAATATTATGCGTAAAGGACGAGCCATGGTTTCTTTATATCATAATTGCATTATAAATGTCAAGAAAATAGACCTGACCCCTGATGGATTCCTTTTGACAGAAATTGCTGCCTACTGCTTCTGTAAAAAGTGAAGAATTTTTTCCCTGTCTTCGGCGCTGCTGTCCAGCATCAGGCTTAGATGGCCGCCTTTCTTCATAGGGATGAACTGGGCCCCTGGGATTTGTCCGGCTGAAAACTCACCCTGCTCGAAGGCCACCAGCGTGTCATCCCGGGCGTGCAATACCAGGGTGGGCCTCCGGATGTTCCGAATCTGAGCGGAATCATATTCGGACATGTGCTGTTCCAGATCTTGCCCTTTTACCCGGGCTCCCATGGGCTCCATGGATATTAAAAATGCTTCCAGCCGGGCCTTTTCCTGGGGTGAAAGTCCTTTCTGGACCTCAGGGGGAACCCCTAAGGCGGCTAAAAGCCCTTTCGGGCTCACCCGCACTATTGACCAGTAAACAAAATCATTCAGGAATAATTTAAACAGGGTCGTTTGGATGGCCGGGCGGGGTGGATTGGCGTGGCTGACGGCACTGATCAGGACCAGGGATGTGGTGCGCTGTGGATGGCGCTGGGCAAAGAGCAGTGAGGAGGGGCCGCCCATGGAAATTCCGACCACCCCCACACGCTTAATGCCCAGGGCATCCAGGAGGCAGGCATAGGCATCGGCCTGTTTGGCTGAATCAGCCGCGTCGGGCACGGGGCTGCCCAGAAAGCCGAAACGGGACGGAGCGATCCAGCGGTAATTGCCGCCGATTAATTGGGCAAAGTATTTGCCCTGGTCGTAACCGCCGCCGGCCCCATGAACGATCAGCATCGGGGGACCCGAACCCAATTCGGTGTATTGGATCGGTCCGCAGGCGGTCTGGATCATCTTGCCGCCGCTCGAGGCTCGCTGGTAGGCCAGTGACGTATCATTGCGGTATCGTCCATGGATGATCCCCGCCAAAAGTAAAACTGCAAGGACACCCAATCCCAGGATGGAGCGTTTTAATAGTTTTTTATCCAAATTACCTCCGGATTCGTTTAGTGATCGATACCTTCCTTCTGTAGGATGAATTGAACTCGAGGCCTGAGCTTTGGAGCCAAGCCTTGGCCCCACCTCTGACCCAGTTCCATGGATTCTTTCATTACCGATGGCATTACCTTTATACTTTTCATGCCCAGGGGCGTTTCGTAAAAGGCGATCAATCCCTTGATGTCCTCATGGGTAAAATTATTGGCATAAACCATTACCATATCCGCCATTAAGTTTGGCATTTCCTCGGAGAAGACTTTGTGAATTTCAACTTTTATAGCGTTGATGACCCGTAAGGGTATGTTCAAGTTCCTCTTGCTCAGGGAATCCATCATCTGATTGGTAAGCGCGTTACCCATTTGTACGGCCATGGCTTCGGAATTAGTCAGCTTCATCAGCCTGGTTATGTCCTTATTAAATTCAATGGAAATCTCGGCAGCGGTACTTATTCGACTATATGAAAACAATAATAAGATTAAAATATAGATGACAATAGAATATTTTTTAAATAAGGCTTGATCCACCATGATCATTTCTCCCCAGGTTATATTTTAGTAATAGAAGGCCCCATTCTTTTATTCCGATCTTATTTTGTTTCCATCCGAAAATAAACTTTTTACTGATCCGGCGGTTGAAGATCGGCTTTTAGCCTTCAGCAAAACCATTTATTCATGCAGTCAAACTGACGGCTGACCACTGAAGGCAGCCGGCTTCATTCGGAGCTTTTGAATTTCCGGGAAACAGAATGCATGGCTGGGCTTCAAAGATTATCCCTTCATCAGCTGTTTTACACCATCGTAAATACGCTCTTTGCTTGGCAGCCTTTGATCCTCCAGATGACGGGCGTAAGGGATGGTCGAGTTGGTGCAGACGCGGGCATACGTAAAGGGTATTCCGGCCTCCAAAACGATTGCCGATAATTCAGCGGAAAGACCAAACCCCCGGTAATCCTCATCCACTGCCAGTAGACGTCCGGTCTGTTTGACGGTTTCGCAGACCGCAGCCTTGTCCAAGGGACAGACCGTTCGCAGATCCAAAACCCCTGCTGAGATCCCTTCTTTCTCCAAATCCCGGGCCGCTTCTATGGCGCGGTGAACCCCCACCCCTACACTGACGATGGTTACATCCCTGCCGGGCCGGCGTATAGCCGCTTTCCCCAGGGGGAGAGGTTCCCATTTTTTGGGTACGGGACCTTTGGCCCCTTCAGCCGGGATATCATAGTGCACCGTAGGCCTGGCCCCGGAACCCAGAAATTCCAGCCAGGTTTCCGATAAAAGTTTATGCTCTACAAATATTACCGGTCCGTCATGCTGCTGGGCGGTGAGCATCAGACCGCCTGCGTCGGCTGGTGTTGAGGGAACCAGGACCGTCAGTCCCGGGAAATGGGCCAGCCAGCCCCACAGGGACTGTTCGTGCTGCCCCCCATCCCCGTAACCGCCACCGCAGGGGGCGCGGACCACCACCGGGGCGGCACCTATTCCAGAGACCCGACGGTTCGCTCTACATACCGTCTGCGAAACGATTTGCTCCCGCAAGTATGTCCTGTTGGATAATCTGCTTCATCTTCCCGGGCTCTTCGAACATGGGGCTATGCGCAGAGCGCTCAAAGGTATAAAACCCCTTGATGGGCGCTCGCAGTTTATCCAGGTATGCTTTGGCCAACAGGTAAGAGACGGTGTGATCGTACTTGCCGTGGAAGAAGTAGACAGGCAGATCGGCCTCCGGCACTATTCTTGTTAGGTCCACAGCGATCATCTTATCCCATAAGATCTTGTCCGAAGAGAACTTCCCTCGCCATATAGCAAGCTTTTCGCCTAATGTGTACTGCCGGCACAGCCAGGATGCCAGGAAAACACCGGTGATGACGGACCTCATTTCTCGGGTCGTGCCAACGCCAAGGCCATGCATGGCCTTGTCTCGCACCTTCATGTACGAAGCCGGCAAGGGGATTGTCATTGTGACCGGTCCGGCTTCGAGTCGCCGTACCATTGGTTTGTCCCCGATCTCTCTGTACCTCCGCAACAGGTATTCGTAGGATAATGTTTCAGATTTGAGCTGGTAGGACATCTGACTGACGCCGATGTAGGCGGAATACAACTCAGGCGATCGGGAAGCGGCCTGTATTCCAATCAGACTTCCCCCCGAATGCGCCATGAGGAAGATCTTGTCTTGGTTGAAGCGGTTACGCAGGTAGTTCGTCACTTCAATTGTGTCAGATATCAACTGCTCAAGTGTCATGGTCTCCGGCGGGATGTTCGCACTGTAAGAGAGTCCCGCACCGCGACGGTCCCACCAGCAAACAGTGAAATACTGTTCCAGCCCTGTAGGATACTTCTGCCTGAGGAAGTATTCGGGCATAGCCGTCCCGCCGTGTAAAAACAGCAGTACCGGATTGCCGATATCTTTCCCCTCGATGAACATTCCTTGTTGCACGCCGTTGATCAGCACATGACTCTTCTCTGAGATGCTACCTTCCAGTGCCTTTCCGTTTTCGTCGAGGAAGGGCTCCGGTCTTCCTGGACTGAGGGCCAGTAGCACCACCAACAGAATGAGCATGACCCCCAGAGGAATAGAGACGATAATCAACATAAGGCGTCCTGCTGCTCTAATTCCCGCCAGGATGATTTCCCCCTATCCTTCAACCAATTCAATCGACATAACAGCATCGCAAGCACTTCAACCCCGGACAGGAGGGGCATTGCCCTCCGCAGTCATCAAGAGTCATTGTTCCTGCGCCAACGAAAACATCTGCGGCTTGCCCGCAGTATGTTTCAATTGGCGCTTTATATTTTTCAATTGGTTTTTGAAGGATGCCGCTACCCCCCCCCGTTAGATGTCCCCAGGGATTGATTTTCCGAAGGATTTCCAGGTCAAAAGATTGGCGTCTTTTCTTGGCTGATCCGTTGCCCCTGCGTAGACAACGGTCGGCTGAACCGCGAACTCTTGGGAAAGCCCAGTATAAAATCTCAGACTTTTGAAAAAATCCGTTGAAACGGTCTTTCCGGATTTAATTTCAATAGGAAGCAATCTGTCACCCTTTTCTGCGATACAATCGATTTCATGTCCTACGTTGTCCCGCCAGAAATAAATGTTTTCCTTGAGTCCACGGTTCATCCTGCCTTTTAACAGTTCGGAAATCACCCAGGTCTCGAAGAGATACCCCCTCTGGCTGTGAATGTTCAGGATATCCGGTGAGGAAACCCCCAGGAGATAGGAGAGAAGACCGGAATCATAAAAATAGAGCTTCGGGCTTTTGATCAGTCTTTTATTGAAATTTCTAAAATGGGGTCTTAATAAATACACGATATAGCTTGCCTGAAGGATAGAGAGCCATGACTTGGCTGTATTGTGCGTAATACCGCAATCATTTCCCAGCGAGGAAAGGTTCAGGACCTGTCCGGACCGCGCGGCGCACATCTTCAGGAATTGTTGAAATACCGATAGGTCCGTTACATTTTTTATTTGGCGTACATCCCTTTCCAGATAGGTTGCCACATAATTCGAATACCACGGTGAAGGTTCAAGATTCATGTCATAGATTCTTGGATAGGCGCCGGTAAACAGGCATTCTTCAATCGAACCCGGCAGTCGACCCGCTTGTTCCAGCTCAGAAAAAGAAAAGGGAAGCAACTCCAGGATGGCGACTCTTCCGGCCAATGACTGACTGATCCCTTCCATCAACCCGAAATTGGAGGAACCGGTCAGGACATAAACGCCCTGTTCTCCAAGGTCATCCACATGGGTCTGAATGTATGAAAAGAGATCGGGCACTCGCTGTACTTCATCCAGGACAAAACGCCTTGGATAAGCCCCTATAAAGCCTCTGGGATC
>JBFMBU010000058.1:0-8097 GCA_040755035.1 Thermodesulfobacteriota bacterium | reverse complement strand
ATCGGTAACCTCGGATGAAGTGGATATCCTTTTAAGATAGTCTTACTCCATCCGATTTTAAAAGTCCAGAGTTATTTTTAATTATTTGACTTCGTTAATTATTTAATGAGGGACAAAATCACCCTGAGCATGAAGTGAACATTGTCCACACTCAGGGCCTCTCAGTCCATCAACAGCCGTTTAAGCTCCCCCTCCGTGAGCGGGATGCTTCCCATGTCCGTCACGTTAATTACCTCAATTAGGGGACGTTGTCCACGGAGTTCACTTTTGAATGATTAGCATGATTCCATGACTGTGTAGGGGGACGTAGGTGCAGAAAGGGCTTTCGCTCTGTTACCTTGGGGAAAAATTGAGTTGATTGGGATTGTTCGATCTCGCTGGTCTAATAAATTGAGTAGGTTGATGTTAAAATCAAAGAAAAGCGGGGTTAGTTTTTGTCCATTTTTGGTTCATACTTTCGGACACGGAATTTGTTGCTCAACCCAATGACAATGGCTCCGGATTCCAAGTCCCGGCTATAGAGTTCAAGTACATCGCTTAAAAGCATGATACGCTCAGGCCGTGGTAGGTTTTCTAAACGTAAAATACCATAATGAGGTCTTCCTTGCCTCCAGATCATTTCCTCAAAGTCATTATCCGTTGTGATAATAATTCTTTTTTCTTTGACCGCCCAATCCAAAATCTCTCGGTCACTCATTTTAGGGTCCTTCAGACCGACTTCAACTACGTCATGTCCTTTTTTTATCAACCACTTTGACACGGCCCCGCTGGCGTTGACATCTACTAAAAATTTCACGGCATTTACCCAACTGCAATCCTATCAAAAACTACTTCTCGAGCCACCAAATGGTGCGCATAGAGTAAGGCGGCACGAAGATCCTCGGGTTCTAGTTGGGGGTAGTCTTCCAATATCTCCTTTTCTGCAGCCCCCTTGGCCAACAATTCCAATATCATTTCCACAGATAAGCGCAAATCACGAATAAGCGGTTTCCCACAAAGGACCTCTTTATTAAAGGTAATACGATTTAAGAGATCTTGCATCGTTGTCCTCCTAGAATATCAAATACTTATTTATAATTTTAAAGAAGTATAATCAAATTGTCAATGGAAGTTACTTCCTTAAGAGTACCGACCATTCACCGACATCTTGCAAAAAAGAGGGACATTCAAAAAATCAAAAAAAAAGAAGTAATTGAGGGACGTTGTCCACCGAGTTCACTTTTGACTGATTAATATGATTCCAGAATATTTTCTGAATTCAGAGGACAACGTCGCTCAACCGCTCAACCGCCCTTCTTGTAGCGCCTAAGCAATACCATGAAAAAACAAATTGACATTTTTTATTTTCATGGTATAAAGATTCCATGGTTCCTCGTAACAAACTAAAGGGGCGTCTTAAAGAATCCCTGAGACGAAGCTCTGTGGTCGCCCTTATCGGACCGAGACAGTGCGGAAAGACCACTTTGGCGCGGGAGTTGGTTTCTCCGGATGCCCCCAACTACTTCGACCTGGAAGATCCTACCAGTCTGATAAGGCTGGATGAACCAATGACTTCACTCGCGAATTTGCAGGGGTTGGTGGTTATCGATGAAATCCAGAGACGGCCTGATCTCTTTGCCGTTCTGCGTGTTCTGGTGGATCGCCGGCCTTCACCTGCCCGCTTTCTAATCCTGGGCAGTGCCTCACCGGCCCTGCTTCGTCAAGCCTCGGAGTCGCTGGCCGGTCGGATCGAAACGGTAGTCATGAGCGGTTTCAGTCTGGCCGAATTGGGAAAGGCCGCGCAACCGCGACACTGGCTTCGCGGCGGGTTCCCTCCTTCCTATCTGGCGCAAAAAGAGGTGGACAGCCTGGTCTGGCGGAAGAATTTTATTCAGACTTTCCTGGAACGGGATCTCCCCCAATGGGGAATCAATGCTCCCCCCATCACTCTGCTGCGCTTCTGGACGATGCTGGCCCATTTCCATGGGCAAATCTGGAATGCTGTCGAACCGGCCCGTTCTTTAAGTGTCAGTGAGCCTACGGTACGCAGGTACTTGGATATCTTGACGGGTGTATTTATGATTCTCCAACTTCAGCCCTGGCATGCCAACTTTAATAAAAGGCAGATCAAGGCCCCGAAGATATATATAAGGGACACGGGACTCCTGCACCAATTGCTCGGTATCCGCTCCGATCAGGAATTATTTGCCCACCCGAAATGCGGCTTTTCCTGGGAAGGCTACATTATCGAAGAAGTCCTTAAGACCGTTCAACCCGAGGAATCCTTTTTTTGGGGTACTCATAATGGTGCGGAGATTGATCTCTTGATGGTAAAGGATGGCCGGATGCTGGGAGTGGAATGCAAAAGGATTGATGCTCCGCGGTTGACACCCTCAATGCGTATTGCCATGGATAATTTGAAATTGGAACGAATTGTTGTCGTTTATCCAGGAAAACGGCGGTATGCCCTGGCCGAGAATATCCAGGCCGTACCCCATGAAATGGTTGCCGATGGGATGAAAGGGTTATTTCCATAATCGCGATGAAAGAAGGGGTTTTAATAAAACCGGGAAATGTCAACCATCTCCAACCATACCAAGATCGTTCCTCCAAGGGTCCCGGGGGTGTTGCCCCGGCCCCGTCTCATGAACCAAATCAGTAAAAACCAGGACAAGAGGCTGCTTTTCATCCTGGGCCAGGCGGCCCAGGGCAAGTCCACTTTGGCCGCCGGTTATGCGGCAACACAGAAGGTTCCGGTGGCCTGGGTGAATCTGGATCAGGGCGATTCGGATCCGATCAATCTCTTCTACTGGCTGATCGAAACAAAAAATAAATCCGCTTCGACCGGTATTGATAGATTTATTGTACCATGTGGATTATAGTACCATGAGCCAATACAGGAAGTGGAAATTGCACGAAAAGTCGTTTGGCTCTGTCTGTGGCTGGTCGAGACCATTACATCTTTGAATGCTTATCTTTTCTGGCAAGTTCTTTTGGGAGGGTACGGCTGATATCAGCGAACTCTTCTGGGCCTTCGGCGAAAAGCCGGAAGGGGGGTTTCGTAGATAAAGGCCCGGTAAATGTCCCCCAGGGTCTTATCGGCTCCGTTCCTGGCCCCGGCCACAGCCCCATGGGCCAGGTGGTCGATGAATTCGTCAAAGGTCCAATGACTGTGATAATGATCCTCATGAATGTGCCGGTAAACGGGGTGGGATCGGAATTCTTCGAAGACTTCCCGATATAGTAAAGAACCCAGGGGTTCATCAAAGGGATCAGGCCAGAAATAAACGGCATAGAGGCCTCGGGGCGGAAAGGGGAGGTCCCTAACCAGGGCCCGGTGGATCTCATCCATCCGATCATCCAGGCCGTTTTCAGCCCCCATAGCCACTCCTTCAGCCAACCGACCAATAAAAGCCTCATAGGTAGGGAAAGACCCGGAATACAAGCCTTGATGAAAACTTGAAAAAGCCTGCTCCTCCAGCAAAGCTTTCTCCACTTTCTCTTTCAGGTTGGTTTTGAGGACCCATTTAAAAAAATCGGGCCAATACCGCTCCGCCGCCGCATCGGCTTCATCTGTATCAGGCAGGTCGTGCATAATTAAAAATGGTCCAGGGTATAAGGTTTAAGGTGTAAGGTTTAACTAAAAAAAGGCTGAAGACTGAAGGCCGAAGGAAACCCAAAATTTATTTTCATTTTCCGTGTCGCTCCCCAGGGCAGGGGAGATAATACGAAAATACCGTATCTTGACTTCTGAATTCATTTTTTTTCGCCGAACGCTGAACGCTATACGCGGTACGTTAAACGTTATCACGGTCCCCCCCGAACCTTGATCACCTGACCTGTGACAAAATCGGATTCCTCGGAAGCCAGGAAAAGGGCCACCCGGCTCACATCCTCCACCGTTCCCAGGCGGCGCAAGGGAATATGGGCCAGGGCGGCTTTCTTGAAGTCTTCCAGGAACATCCCCTCTTTTTTTATGGATTCCCGGGTCATGCGGGTCTGAATGAAATCCGGGGCGATGGCGTTGACATGGATACTATAGGGTCCCAGTTCTATGGCCAGGGAGGCGGTGAATCCCATCAACCCGGCATTGGCTGCGCTGTAGCTGCTGCTGCCCGGTCGGCCCAGGTCCGGTGGAACCGGTGAAGCCAGGATGATGATTTTTCCCTGTTGCCGCTCCGCCATATACTTTCCGGCGGCTTTGACACAATGAAAACATCCTTTTAAATGGACATCGATGACCGCCTCCCATTCGGACTCCTGCAGGGCTTGGAGGGGAGCATCCCGTCTTACTCCGGCATTGGAGACCAGGATATCGATCTTCCCCCAGGCAGAGACGATTTGGGAGAACAGGTGTTCCATAGCCGGCCCATTGGTTACATCTCCTTCAAAAGCAAGGGCTTTCCGGCCCATAGCTTTTATTTTTTCCGTAACGCTCTCGGCGGCCATAAGGCTGAGATCCATAACCGCCACATCAGCCCCTTCTTCAGCAAAGCGCAAGGCAATGGCCCTTCCGATATCACCGGCCCCCCCGGTGATTACTGCGCTTTTATCTTTGAGTCTCAAAATGTCACCCGTGATTCCTTCTTCCAACGATCATCCACCCCGAAAAACCGTCCTTTCTTCAGTTGGTCAATCAGATCCTGTTCATTGGCAATAGGTTCTTCAAACCAGGTATAACAGGCCCCCACCCCTAAAATAGCATGGGCGTCACTCCCCCCGGTTCCAGCCAGGTTCAAATAAGCAGCGGCCGCTTCGGTAAAAGCGGTCTCCTTAAAACCGGCCCGGCCGTTAAAAACCTCCATGGCGTCAACCAGGCCGAAAACGGGCCGGGCGCTTAACTCGCGTATGTTTTGGGATAAGACTTCCCCGCCCGAAGAAGAATAAGTGGAGAACAAATCCGGTTCGGATCGAAAGGGATGGGCCATCACCATATACCCACCGGCCTCATCGACCATCTTTCTCAGGTCCCCGGCATAGTAAATCTCTAATACCGGTTCATGCAGTCCGAAGGCCAGTATTTCTCCCAGGTCGGTGCTTACTTCCACCCCGCCGATGACCAGAAAATCGTGCTTCTTCTGCAGGTTCTCAATGGCCTTCTGCTCCCAAATCTGGTTATGCTCGGTGATACAAACGCCATCCAGGCCTACGGATTTGGCCTGGTTGATGAGTTGGTCCGGGTCCATATAGGCGCAGGCCGAGCCATAAAGGGTGTGCAGGTGGAGGTCGATTTTCATAGTGGATTGGCGGCCGTTAACCGCTTCCTGGTTGCTTGAAAAAAGCGAGAGGCAGGCCACGGAGAAAAAATTCTTTTAGTTCTAATTATATTTTTTCCAGCTTCGAACTGCTTTCGTATAACCAGCAACAAGCAACCAGGAACAAGGAACCAGCAACAAACGCTTAGCCCCCGCATTTTACGCCCGGGCGGCCTCAAACTGACAATATCCTCCTACGGGAATAGTAGCGGTTTGACGGATCAGGGCGTCGATTTCCAATTCCCGGTGAATGGTCCGGCAGGCCTCCAGACAACCGTGGCGGCAGGTCAACAGATTGGCAATCTCCTCTCCGCATTTCTCCCGGACCAGGTTCAGGCACTTGCATTGAATCAGGCGATAGATCAAACGGTTGTGGTTATTTTCAATGATGGGCAATACCGAAAGATCCTGGGTGCTCAGATAGGCGATTTCGATGAAGCGCTGAGGGACCAGGGCGAATTTAAGATAGCCGTTGGTTTTATCCACCGCCTCCCGAAGGACCTCATAGGTCCGATCCGGGTATTCATCCCCCAGTTTATGGGTCCTGGTCATCCATTCCCGGCCGAAGGTTTCAAAAAAATCTTTTCCCACCGTTTCGATTTCGGAGAGGGATTTGCCCTTCACCGCTTCGGCGAATCGGGAGGTCGTTTTATCCAGGTCGAACTCATCCCCTAAAAGTTTAAGCATTTCCCGGTTCAGTTCAAATGAATAGTGTTTTATTTCCTGTTGCAAATCGCTCATGGTTCCTCCGCTCAACTCCCCTGGATTCCGGGAAAGGTTATGGTCAAGGCATCGACAGGACAAAGCTCCAGACAAAGGTTACACCCGGTGCATTTGTCCCGGTAAGGGACGACCAGCATATAAGTGCCCGGTTCCTTGGGATCGGTTTCCCGGCCCCTTTCCACTTTAACGGCTCTCACCGCGAAAACGGATTGGGGACAGCCCTCCAGGCATCGTTTGCAGTCAAAAGGGGTTTGACATTTCTGAGAGTCAACAGTAATAACCGCAAAATTAGGCGCCGCCATCTCACCACACCTCCCTTAAACCGGGCATGGACATGCGATCAATCAAACTGATGGCCTTTCTGGGACAGGCTGTCTCGCAAAGTCCGCAACCGAAACATTTCATCTGATCGATATTGGTTTTTTCCATGGTCACCTCGAATTTGATGGCCCCGAACTGACAGCGCTGGACGCAAATACCGCAACCATTGCAGAGGTCGTAATCCATCTGGGCCACCCAGTGGCTTTTCAGGCAGCCGGTGGTAATCCCGTAATCGACCCGGTGCCGAATCATACCGCAATCCGGATAGTCACAGTTGCAGATGCCGCCTACATAGGACCCGCCGAAGGTCATCAGGATATGGACCATGCCCTTTTTATTCCATTTGACCAGCCATTCCTTGGCTTCGTCGGGGGCCATGAAATTCACCCCGCCTTTATAACGCTCCGGCCACCGTTCCCATTTGAACATACCCACGCCCAGACCGGTACAGGAATACTCATGCTCATTTTTTTCTTCGTGGGCCCGGGAGTGAAGGCGGCAAATACAGGACATGGAAGTCACCGGATAAGACATGTCCACCACTTCAAAGGCTTCCTGGATAGGAATAACCTGACCGATCTGGAAAGGACTCTTCTCCTTCATGGCATTGGCTTCTTTGACCAGTTGCTGGAATTTCTCCGGGTCTTCATAGCGGGTCTTCATGATTTCCCCCACCGACC
Source organism: Thermodesulfobacteriota bacterium (assembly GCA_040755035.1). Lineage (GTDB taxonomy): Bacteria > Desulfobacterota > RBG-13-43-22 > RBG-13-43-22 > RBG-13-43-22 > RBG-13-43-22. The sequence goes on along the minus strand of JBFMBU010000058.1, from coordinate 1,139 downwards.
GGCCGGCCGTAGCTTCGGGATCGGAACCGTATTCCGCCGGTTTTTGACCCGGTTTTTTAATGGTGTACATTTGGCGGGAATGGTTTTTGGGATTCAGGTACCATTTTCCATCCCCATAATTCGGGTCCCCATAAGCGTCGCAAACCCAACACATAAGACTTTTCTCCTTCATAAAAAATTAATGGTTTAAGGTATAAGGTTTACGGTATACGGTGAAGGGTAAGGAAAAGAAGAGGTTCCTTACACCTTGGACCTTAAACCTTAGACCCTGCTTTTATTACAACAACCGGGTACTGGTTTCAAAACAAAGCTGCCCTCGCTCAAAAATACAGTTCCCGCACATGCGGCAGTTCAGACAGCGTTTTGCTTCTTCCCCGGCCTGCCAAATCGTGTATCCCAGATCGGTTTCCCCGAAAGATCGGGCGGCGTCCCGGCTGGAAAGGGAAGGCATGTCCCAGCGCTGCTTCTTTACCAAAAAAGAGGGAATGACCGTTTCCTCTTCGAGCCGGAAAACCTCTTTAGCCTTTTTTTTCGACGCCGATTGCAGAGGTTTTCCCTTGAGGTAATGATTGATCGATTTGGCCGCGCGATGGCCGGCAGCGATGGCCTCGACAATCGTCCCGGGGTAGCGCACCACATCACCGGCGGCAAAAATGCCGGGCCGGTCGGTGGCCATCGTCTCCTCATCGACCCGGATGGTCCTGGTATCGGTCAGGGACATTTCTTTGATAAAGGAAGTGTCCGGGGATTGTCCAATGGCGGCAATAACGATGTCGGCTTCCAGTATCAGTTCATTTTCCGGTCCCGCGGCCAGCTCCCAGGTTAGCCTTCCGTTCTGGCTTTTGCTTAAACGGGCGACTTTCGCAAAAACAACGCTTTTGACCTTCCCCCCGGTTTTGGAAAGGATTTTTTGCGGAGCCAGGGAGGGACAAATCTCAACCCCTTCGGATTCCGCTTTTTCGATCTCCCAGGCAAAAGCCGGCATCTCGCTCCTTCCGTCCAAACAAACCAGGGTCACCCGGGTACTCCCCAGCCGAACCGCGGTTCTGGCCGCATCGACGGCCACATTGCCCCCGCCGATGACAATCACCCGGCCCTTGAGATGCCCCTTTTCACCCAGCTTTACCTCTTTCAAAAAG
>JBFMBU010000057.1:0-7237 GCA_040755035.1 Thermodesulfobacteriota bacterium | reverse complement strand
GGATTGGCCTCGGAACTGCTGGAAAAAGTCCCCGGCCTGTTATCCGACCGGACCTTATGGAACCGGCCCGGCTCGGAGCCTATTCCTCTGATAAAGGAAATGAAACGGTAACATGGAAAAGAACGTTCAGCGTTCGGCGAAAAGCAAAAATCCGTATCGATGGAAAAAAAATTTTAGAGCTGGTCTCGCAATAAATCCGAATGTAGTTTTTTATCATTTCCAACTTGTGGTATTTATTTAAGGCGGTTTTTAAAAAAAACGTTTTTGAGGCTTTTTACGAGGACATCATTAGAGTTTTATCCCATTATTATCGACGAACACTCCGGTTCCCGAAGGGGAGCCTCTTTTGGAGCGCGGCAAAGCCGAGCGGAACGAACGCAGAACGCTTAACCTTTTTATGGAGTCTTTCATGCCCCTGGCTAAAAACATCATGACTAAAGAAGTGGTAACCGTCCTGGAGAATACCCCCGTCTCCGAGGTGGCCCAAATACTGACCGACAACCATATCAGCGGTGTTCCGGTCTTGAACACAAAAAAGGAACTGGTCGGTATTGTCTGTGAAAGCGATATCATTGATCAGACCAAACGCTTTCATCTGCCTACGGTTATCAATCTGATGGGTTATATTGTTTTCCTGGAAAGCGGGAAAAAGCAGGAAAAGGAATTTAAAAAGATGATCGGCCTGACGGCCGCGGAGATCATGACCGCTCCGGTTAAAACCGTCACCCCGGAAACCCCCCTGGAGGATATCGCCACCCTGATGGCCGAAAATCGTATTCATTCCATTCCCGTCCTGGAGGGCAAAACCCTGGTGGGCATCATCGGCAAAAAGGATATTGTCCGTTCTCTGGCCGGATGAGGTCATTCGATTGCGGGAAATCATCCTGGAAACGGAAGTGGAAGGGGAAGAAGCCACGGAACGAGTGGGCCAAGAATTGGCCTCTTTTCTTCACCCCGGCGACGTCCTGGCCCTTTATGGGGAGTTGGGGGCCGGAAAAACCTGCTTGGTCCGCGGACTGGCCAGAGGCTTAGGGATCGAAGAAGGTCTGGTAGCCAGCCCCTCTTTTTCCCTGATCAACGAATATCCGGGGCAACGGTCTCTTTTTCATATTGACTGCTACCGGCTTCATCGTTCGGAAGAAATCGACGAACTCGGTCTGGAGGAATATTTCGACGGTCCGGGGATAACGGCCATCGAATGGGCGGAGCGCATAGAAGATTTGCCGGAGGACCGGGTGGATATTTTTTTAACGATTGTGCAGGAATCCCGCAGAAGGATCCGGATTACAGGATCGGAATCGATAATCGAGCGTTTGCGGAAGGGAAAGGAAAATCCTAAAGTAAGGAGTGTGGAATTAGAATTCAAGGATTAGAGGAGTCCGGGACCGCAGGGGGCAGCAAAAAACGTTTAAACCAAAACCCTTGAATCCTCGACCCCTTGAATCCTTGAACCCTATTTTTTTTATTATTGCAGGAGGCTTTTTATGTCCTTGATTGTTCAAAAATTCGGAGGGACCTCCGTTGGTTCCCTGGAAAAGATCCGCAACGTGGCCGAGCGGGTCATCGAAATGAAGAAAAAGGGGCACGATATGGTGGTGGTCCTTTCAGCCATGTCCGGGGAAACAGACCGGCTGCTCCGCCTGGCCCATGAAATCAGCGAAACCCCCAACCCGCGGGAAGTCGACGTTTTGATCTCCACCGGGGAACAGGTCTCCGTGGCCCTGTTCAGTATAACCGTGCAAAATATGGGCTTCAAAGCCACCTCCCTCCTGGGGCATCAGATCAGAATCCTTACCGACAATGCCTACGGCCGGGCCAGGATCAGCGAAATCGACTCCAGGCGGATCATGGAAGAAATAAGGAGAGACAACATCGTCGTCGTAGCCGGATTTCAGGGACAGGACGAAAAGGGAAACCTCACTACTCTCGGCCGGGGCGGTTCGGACACGACGGCTGTAGCCGTGGCCGCGGCTTTGAAAGCCCAGGTCTGTGAAATTTTTACCGATGTGGAAGGCGTTTTCACTTCTGACCCCAATATCTGCCCCAAGGCCAGAAAGATGAAAAAGGTCTCCTACGAAGAAATGCTGGAAATGGCCAGCCTGGGCGCCAAGGTGCTGGAAATTCGGTCCGTTGAATTCGCAAAAAAATTTAAGGTCCCGGTTCATGTACGATCGACCTTTACCAATAAGGAGGGAACGATGGTGGTTCAAGAAGATAAAAGCATGGAAAAAATACTGGTTTCCGGTGTCACCTACAATAAAAACGAGGCCCGCATAACCATCACCAAGGTGCCGGACCGTCCGGGAACGGCGACCAGGATTTTCACCCCTATATCCGAAGCCGGTGTGGTGGTGGACATGATTATCCAAAACACCAGCGCCGACGGGTTGACCGATTTGACCTTTACCGTCCCCAGGAATGATTTCAAAAAAACCATGACCATGGTCAAGAAGGTAGCCAAGGAAATTAAGGCCGAAAGGGTTCTGGGAGATGAAAATATCGCCAAGGTCTCCATCATAGGCTTGGGCATGCGCAATCACGCCGGAGTGGCCACCACCATGTTTTCGGTCCTGGCTAAAGAAGGCATCAACATCATGATGATTTCCACCTCAGAGATCAAAGTCTCCTGTGTCATCGACGAAAAATATACGGAACTGGCCGTCCGGGCCCTGCACAGCGCTTTCCATCTGGATGAGGAAACGAAATAAAATAATTTCGGATTGTGGATTCCGGATTTCGGAATGTGGAAGAAAGGTGGAGGTTGAGGGGAAAGACAGGCATTAGTAATGTGGGGGAAACCTTGCCTGCCCGAAGAGCAGACAGGGATCAGATTGACAAGTCGTCAATCTGATTAATCAATTAGTTTCATCTGTTTTTGTCTGTCTTGTCTGTGGCAAAAAAGTTTTTCAAAATGCTGGAAAAATAATGAAACCCATCGAAATTTATGATTGTACCCTCCGGGACGGCACCCAGGCCGAAGATTTCAACCTTTCGGTGGAAGACAAGGTCCGGATCGCCAAGAAGCTGGATGAACTGGGACTGTCCTATATCGAGGGGGGATGGCCGGGATCCAATCCCAAGGACGTCCAATTTTTCAAGGCCATGCAAGAGGTCCCCTTAAAAAAGGCCTTCCTCTCGGCCTTCGGCAGCACGCATAATCCCAAAATCCGGCCGGAAAAGGATCCCAATTTAAAAGCCCTGCTCCAGGCCCGGACCCCGGTCATAACCATTTTCGGAAAAAGCTGGGATGTTCATGTCCGGGATGCCTTGCGCATCCCCTTAAAAGAGAATTTAAAAATTATTCAAAATTCATTGGCCTTAATCCGGCCTCAAGTCAAGAATCTCTTTTATGACGCCGAACATTTTTTTGACGGCTTCAAGGCCAACCCTGAATACGCCCTGGCCACCTTGAGGGCGGCGGTCAAGGCCGGGGTGGACACCCTGGTGCTTTGCGACACCAACGGCGGCACCCTTCCCAATCAATTGATGTCGATTATTCAGGCGGTGAAGAAGGAAATCAAAAAGACCCCCCTGGGTATCCATACCCATAACGACAGCGACTGCTCCGTTGCCAATGTCATGGCCGCCGTGGAATGCGGCTTGCGACATGTCCAGGGGACGATCAACGGGTTCGGCGATCGCTGCGGCAACGCCAATCTCTGTTCCATTATCCCCAACCTCCAGCTCAAGCTGGGACTGCCGGTCCTGCCCCCGGAACGTCTGCGCCTGATCAGCGAGGTCTCACGATTTGTCAATGAACTGGCCAATATCCGACCGGACAAATATCAGCCTTATGTCGGGGACAGCGCCTTTTCCCACAAAGGGGGCATTCATGTCAGCGCCGTAGTAAAAAATCCGGAAACCTATGAACATGTTCGCCCCGAACTGGTCGGTAATGTCCAGCGCATACTGGTTTCCGATTTGGCCGGAAGAAGCAACATCCTCTCCAAGGCCAAGGGCTATGGCCTCGATGTTTCCAGCAAAGACCCGGCGGTCCTGACTATTCTGAACCAATTGAAGGAGCTTGAGCACCAGGGATTTCAATACGAAGGTGCCGAAGGATCTTTCGAGCTCCTGATGAACAGGGCCCTGGGAAAGCGCAAGCAATATTTTGAACTGGAATGGTACCGGGTCACCGTTCAAAAGGTCAAAGAGGATCAGCCGCCGGTGGTGGAGGCCTCCATTATCGTCAAGGTTGGGGAACAAGTCGAACATACGGCCGCCTTGGGTAACGGTCCGGTCAATGCCCTGGATAACGCCCTGCGTAAGGCCCTGCTGCGTTTTTATCCGGAATTGAATGAAATGCGTCTGGATGATTACAAAGTGCGGGTGCTTTCCAGCCTGGAGGGTACCGGGGCCCGGGTCCGGGTGTTGATCGAATCCGGGGACCATGAGGACAAATGGGGCACGGTGGGGGTTTCCACCGACATCCTGGAAGCCTCCTGGCAGGCCCTGGTGGACAGCATCACCTATAAGCTTTATAAGGAAGAAAAGAAACGAAAACTTTAAGCTTGACGATTTCGGATTGCGGATTGCGGAATGCGGATTTCGGACCATTACATTTGGATTCCAAAAGCCGTCTGCAGGTATTGATTACAAGTTGAGGAAGACATATAGGTTACGATCATTCCCCATTCCGAAATCCGAAATCCGAAATTAAAATGGATCCTATACCCTACATTGAAACGGAAGATTGCGTCGGCTGCGGCAGTTGTCTGGAAATCTGCCCTGAAGTCTTTTCTCTTAATGAAAGCATCGACAAGGCCCTGGTAATAAACCCGACAGGGTGTTCCCAGGAAAAGATTGAAGAAGCCATGGAGATCTGTCCGGTCCATTGTATTCATTGGGAAGAATGATCGGGGTTATGGGTGGCGAGTTGCGGGTTGCGGATAATGGGTTGCGGGTTCAAGGAGGCAGGTCTAAGTAAATTTGAACCGTTCGGCCTTAAATTGTTATGAGTCTCACAAGATGGGCTCACAAAAAGTCGAATTCTGTCATTTCGAGGAGGGAAGCGACGAGAAATCTTTTATGATTTCAAGATTTCTCCCTTCGGTCGAAATGAAAAAAAAGGATTTTCCGACTTTTTGCGAGTCCATCTTGTGAGACGGTTAATAAGCAAACTTTCAATGACCACTCCCCGGAAAAACCATTATGAATTAACCCGCATCCGCCAAAGGGGGCTATTTACCCTTGCCCTGATGGTTCTGACCTTTTTGGGATTTCAGTATCGGCCAACGGCCCCGAAACCTCCGAGGGAGACCAAGGTTTCCCTGCCTGCCCAAAGGATAACGATTGAGGTCAAAGGGTCAATCGCCCGTCCCGGGCTTTATACTTATCCCTATCCGCCGACCGTGGAACAGGTGATCCGGGATGCGCAAGGGCTAAAAGGAGATCAAGGCCTGCCCGCAATAAGGTCAGGGAAAACACTCGATCGGAATTCCACCCTTGCGGTCAAATCTACCGGGCACGGTTTACTTGGAATTGACCAAGCCCCCCTTTCCGTAAAGGCCTCCTGGATACTGGGGCAACCTATTTCGATCAATCAGGCCAATGAAGAGGATTTGGATTTTATCCCGGGAATCGGTCCCGGTCTGGCCCGGCGTATTATTGCCTATCGGCAGGACAAGGGGGGATTTTCAACCCTTGATGAATTGATGGAAGTGGACGGGATTAAAGAAAAGACCCTGGAAAAGATCAAGGGGTATTTGACACTTTAGCCGACTACTGACCGCTCCGAAGCTACGGAGGCTGCCATTTAGCTTTCTGCAGACACGCTTTAAGCCATCAGCTATGCGCTAAAAGAAGGAGGATTGCTTATGTCTTCAAAAAATATCAAGCGGATCGGGGTGATTACCAGCGGCGGGGATTGCGGCGGATTGAATGCTGTCATCAAAGGTATTGCCCGCGAGGCCTTTGCCCTGGGAATCGAATCGGTGGTTATCCCCAACGGTTACGCCGGCCTTTATAATCTCCTGGACCTGAAGGATGTGGTCCTCCTTGATGCCGATCGGGTCAGCCGTATCGAGGCATCTCTGGCCGGCTCTGAAGCCGGGCATTCGCGGGTCAAAATCAGCAAGATTGCCGATCCCCAGAAATATGAACGGATCAAGGATGGACTGAAAAAATTCGGCATCGACGCCTTGATCATCAGCGGCGGGGATGACACCGGCAGCGTGGTCATGGACCTCAGTTCGCGGGATATCCCCTGCATCCATGTACCCAAAACCATGGATTTGGACCTCCAGCCTTACAGCGTCGGCGGGGACTCTTCCATTAACCGCATCGCCATCTTTGCCCGGGACCTGAAGACCACCGGGTTGAGCCACAACCGTATCTTAGTCATCGAGGTCTTCGGACGCTATGTAGGACATACGGCCTTCCGCGGCGGCGTGGGGGCCGAAGCCGATTGCATCCTTATTCCGGAAATCCCTGTGGATTTTGAGGTGGTTTATGAGCACATGTGGAAAACCTACAGCGGTCGGGTGGAAAGGAGCGACGTCAAGGCCGGGACCTATATCATCGTCGTCGCCGAAGGAATAACCGATGCCAGCGGTCAATTGCTTTACGATGAATCGGCCGGGGTGGACGCCTTCGGACATAAAAAACTGGCCGGGGCCGGCAGGTATGTCCGCCAGCAACTGGAAAAACGCCTTAAAGAAGACCCTGAGGTCAAAGCCTTTATGAAGCATGTCGGCATGTATGCCCCCGGCGTCTATGAAATCCCCGAGGTCCGGGAAGTGACCCCCGGCCACTTAGTCCGTTCCGGCCAGTCTTCGGCCTTTGACGTCAACTTCGGACAAAAGGCCGGGGCCGCCGCCGTACTGCTGCTCTTGCAGGGGAAAACCGGGACCACCCTGGTAAGCGTCAACGGCAATCAGATTAATTATATGCCCACCTCGGAGGCCATCAAGCGGCGCGAAGTCGATACGGAAGAATTGGCCCTCTTCGAGAGCCTGGGTACCTGCTTCGGCCGCAAACCGCAGGATTACCACTATCACCTCAGCGAACAGAGGGGGTCGGGGGAAAGACACCTTTAATAATTGCGGATTGCGGATTTCGGATTGCGGGATCAAAGAAACCCGAAGAGATTGCGGATTGCGGATTTCGGAATTTAAAAGATGAATAAGGACGATTTCAAGATTAGAACCAAGTGGTTTGCTATTTGTATCATCAAGTTGGTGGAGTCTTTGCCAAAGAGCAGAATAGCAGATATTCTTGGTAAACAATTGGTGCGTTG
>JBFMBU010000056.1:0-14242 GCA_040755035.1 Thermodesulfobacteriota bacterium | reverse complement strand
ACCTCTTCCAGACTCAGTTCCTGGCTTTTTAGTTCCAGTAATCCCCAACCTTTTTCGACGATGGTTCGGGCCAGTTCGGCCCGAATATCCCTTTCCTTTTCCATTTCCAGCAGATAACGGTCCGGCCCGTCACCCCCTTCGGAAACGACTCCCAAAACCCCCTCCTGCCGCCGCAGGGTGGATACTATTTCCTCGGCCGGACCTTGAATCGTCAAATACAGTTTGCGGGAGGTTTGGATCCGGCTGGTCAGGTATTCTACTTCTATCATGATATCAATATATTATGAACAAACTATTCCCTCGTCCTATTCGGGTTGGTTATTCAATAATCATTTCCCCGGGGATTGGCATGCTATTCGTTCCAGGGAGGGCAATAAGGCGGGGGGATGAAATTCCCTTTTCATTACTTTGTTTTGTCCAAGGCCTCCCGAAGCTGCTTTATCAGCGGGCCGTCTTCCCTCCATAACCGGCAACTGTTGATCAGATATTCCAGGTTAGGCGTCTCTTCCAGGGAACGGGGAAGGTTGGTTGTTTTTTGCCCTTGATCGGCCCAGTAACCGTGCAAGCCGGCCGGACCCATGGCCAAAATCAGGTGCATCAAGTGGCTGCACCCTTCCACCCCGTAGAGCTTCTGGCGCACCTGTTCGCTGAATCCGGCGACGATAGAAAGCCCGATAATTTTTTTAACCGAATCGGCCACGGTCGGGCACAAGGGGTTGGGGATGGTGGGCATTTCCGCCTCGGCTTCCAGGATGGTGATAGGACGGCCCCCCAAAAGCAAACGGACACACATCCAATGGACCACCCCCGGCGGGCGCGGCTTTCCGTCCCGGGTGCGTCCAGGGACCATGCGCTCGTCCCTCAACCAGCCTTCGACGATGACCTGATCGTTTTCCAAGGGGTAGGTATGGATGTCAATTTTCCTTTCATGCACCGGGGGTTGGGTGATGCGGTCTTTTAACGTATTCATGGGGAAATATCCTTTGTCGGTTTTTTAGGCCCGGCTGCCTCAGCGACAGCGGTCCCGGTATTTTTATATACTGGAAGAGAAATGAATGGACAATACAAATTTCCCAAAAAGGAAAGCGGTAATTCCATTCTTGACGTAATTAAAAAATTACGTAGAATGGAAAAGTATGATAAAGCCAGATCCTGCATTGGACCCGGAATGGGACGAGGACAATATAAACCATGTAGCCGGTCATGGCCTTAATCCCGAGCAAATTGAAGAACTATACTATGGAGAAGGTCCCCATCCGACCCTGGCCTTAAAAAACAAAAAAAAGAGAGGGAAAGGGGAAGAGCGGTACCGATTATGGGGAACGGATGCGACCGGGTTCTTTATCGAAGCCGTTGTCGCGCCTTATCCTGACTTGGGATGCTGGCGCTGTGTTACGGCCTTCCCTATGTCATTAAAAACCAGGAAGGTTTATCTGAAACGGATTAAAAAATGAGCAAACTGCCGAAGAAAATCAAAAAGGAATTGATCAAAGAAGCTGACTATTGGGACTCGGCCATAGCCAAAGAAACCCCGGAGCAGCTTAGCCGGTTAATGGATCAAGCTGAGCCGTTTGTCGCCCAAAGACCGGTGAAGCAACCGGTTTCCCTGCGGATTGATCCCTTTGATCTCTCCCTGGCCAAGCGTTTGGCCCGGCGCAAGGGCATCCCCTTTTCCCAGTTGATGGCTATGTGGCTGCACGAACGGATCGAGCAGGAAAAGGCCGGGATCTGACCACCCCATAAAAGTATACGGTTATAGGGTGCCAGTTCCTCAATCCCCCAGCAGGAGCATCAGCCAGGGCAGGGGGGTGCCGATGGAATAAAAGTTCTATCCTCCCCGTAACCGATCCCGGCGTCATTCAGGGCTGCCAGACGGTAATGATAGGTTTTACCGGCTGCCAAATTCGACAAATGAGCGGAAACATCCACCGAGCCCAGGCCGATGTAAGTTATTTGCAGATCTGTGGAATTCCCATAAGCCGTTGAGGTCCCCCACTCAAACCAGTAGAGGGTGGGTACCCAGTAAGGGGTGGCTTTGCCGTTCAGGGTAGCCCCATTCAGGTTGACGTTGGTGGCCGGGCAGGTGATCACTCGGGGGTTGTCTATGGTCGGGATTAAAACAAATACCCGAACCTGGTTTTTTTGATGGGTCAGTAGCAAAAATATTTCCCTTATCATCGACGGCGATGCCAAAAGGATATCGAAATTGGCCATAGCTTCCTATCCGGATAATGAACCGCCCGTCCGGCCCCATTTTTACACCTTTATTATCATATGCAAAATACACATTGCCCCATAAGAAACATAGACATATCCTGATTCATCAACGGCTATTCCTTGAGGGTAATAAGGGTAATAAAGGTAGTAATACCCGTATTGGGTTGATCCCCATTTGGTGATAAAGACCGCATCCGGGGGAAATTTCTGGATCCGATGATTTTATGAATCCACTACATAGCCATTGCCTGCCTAAGCCAGTCGGCCTACTGAATTGACCGTCCCCTGTGCCGGAGGCCCGATAGGCCGCAAGAAGAACACCGTCGGGGGTGAATTTTTGGATTGTGTCTGTTCCGTACGAATAGAATTCAACGCAAATTGGATAGAATTTATTCTAAAATGGGAATTTATCCGGACCGGAGAAAGTATTTTCGGAATTCCTTTTTGGTTCCGGTTGGTCCGGGTTGGGTTATAACAATTAAGCCAAATCCCCAAAAATTTTTAGCGGCAAAGGGTTCTTGCATTCACCTTATAGTTGGATATAATGGGCGCAAAGAAATAAGCCGGTAAAAAATTTTAGGAAGGTGGGGAATGAAAAAAATGGGAGCGGGCGGCCTGAAGTGGGTAAAGGCCTTTCACGCCTTTTTCGCCTGTATGTGGGTGGGGGCGGCTATCGTCCTGAGCGTCAAGCAGTTTTTTGTCCATCCTCAAAGCGGCGGGGAGCTCTATGGTATCATGGCCACTCTGGATTTTATTGATATTTATATCATCATCCCCGGGGCCTTCGGGGTGCTCCTTACCGGATTGCTTTTTTCCATCTGGACCCATTGGGGCTGGTTCAAACACAACTGGATTATCGTCAAATGGGTGATCTGCCTCTATGGGATTATTTTCGGCACCTATCCCCTCGGTCCCTGGATGACCAGCCTGGCCCATATTTCCAAAGAAAAGGGTTTGGAGGCCTTTCTGGACCCGGTTTATCTGCACAACCGGGCCATGCTGTGGACCTTCGGGACTTTTCAGGCCGCCACCCTCATCTTTGCCGTTTTTATCACGGCCTTAAAACCATGGAAAAGGAGAACCGCGACGGAAGTAAAAGGGAGATAGAGAAGGGATTTCCCTTCCCCCCTCTGAAGTTGAGTTGCAATAAAAAAAGGTGTCATTTCGAGCGAAGCGAGAAATCTTAGCTGTTGATATTATTGGATCCCAAGATTTCTCCCTTTGGTCGAAATGACGGAAAAATGAATTCTGACCTATCCTCTCTCCGGGAAAAGGTATTTGAAAAACTCAATCCTCGGGGAGAATGGTATGCCGGATCATTTTACCTTCATTCATATAGACCACCATTTCGGCCAGATTGGTGGCGTGATCGGCAATGCGTTCCAGGTATTTGGAGATATAGGAGATTTTTATAGCCCGGCTGATGGTCGAACTATCCTTGATCATGTAGAGGACCAATTCGTTGAAAATTTGAACGGTGAGCTGGTCCACCTCATCGTCCCTTTTAATAACTTCATAGGCTAGAGCGGTATTTCTATCCAGGAAGGCCTGGAGGGCGTCATGGACCATGCCTTCGGCGATCTCGGCCATGCGCGGGATATCGATATAAGGTTTTAACTGGGGTTCGGTGTTGAGTTCCAAGGCCCGCTCGCAGATGTCCACGGCATAATCCCCCATCCTCTCCAGATCGGTGGTGATCTTCATGGCCGTGGTGATAAAACGCAGGTCCCCGGCCGTGGGCTGGCGGAGGGCAATGAGGCGAATACATTCCTCGTCAACGGATACATCAAAGGTATTGATCCGGTCGTCGTTTTCAATAACCAGCTTGGCCAGATCACTGTCACGCTCCACCAGGGACTTGATGGATTTGGCAATGGCCTCCTCCACCAGGGAGCCCATTTTAAGGATCTGGACTTTCAGATCACTCAATTCTTCATCGAAAATACTCATGGCCATTTCCTTTGGTTGCATTTTTTTGGGGAATCTCGTTTTCGATCATGGTAACATTTTATCATGAATGGTGATCCGTTCCAATATCAAAATCTCCGTTTTTTGCCGATCCTCCATAACCGGCTGGAGTTCGCCCTCGAGGTCCATCGTCAATTTTTCGATTACCGCCCTCAGGCCTTGGCCGTGGAACTGCCTTCCACTCTGGAAATACCCGTCCTGACCGCTGTAAAAAGGCTGCCCTTTCTTTCCGTGGTCCTTTATCGGGAAAAGTCGGGTCAACATATCTATTTGCCCATTGAACCCATAGATGGAATTATCGAGGCTTTAAGGTTGGCACTGGAAAACGATTGTCCGATTTTCTTTGTCGACCGTGACACGGAAGGCTATCCGTCGCAGCATGAACTCATGCCCGATTCCTATGCCCTGGCCCGGATCGGTTACCGTACCTATTGTCAGGCTTATTGGGAGGAACGGGGAGGAAAGGAAACCCCTTTCCCGGAGGATGCTTTGAGGGAACGGACCATGGCCTTCCACTTGTATCGTCTGAAGCGTGAGTTTCAGAGGGTCCTGTTGGTCTGTGGATTGGCCCATTGGCCGGGGATTTATCGACAACTGGAGCAGGCCCCGGAGCTTCCCCTGGGGCGTCAAAAACGTCCTGGAGTGGTGGTGGGAACGCTCAAAGAGTCTTCCTCCAGGGAGATCCTTTCCGAACTTCCCTTCATTCAGCGAAGGTACGAAGAAAAAAGGGTTAAAGGAGGAGGGATAAATTCCACTTTTTTGCAACTGGACCGGCTGGCCCTGCAAAGGGAATTGCTGGTCCGGGCCGGGGATGAACATTATAAAAACAGCCGGGAGCCGGTGGAAAATCATCAGGTGGATTTGATGCAGAAGTATGGCCGTAATCTGGCGCTGGTACAGGGGACCCTGGCCCCTGATTTCTATCAGCTCCTTCTGGCCTCCCGGGGAATAGTCAATGACAATTACGCCTATGAAGTCTGGGAACTCGGTTCCAGCTATCCCTTTCAGGAAATCCCCTCTATTCTGCCGGAAATCGAGGTGACGGCTGAAGACCTGCGTCTCAACCAGAAACGCATCCGTTTCTACCGACGTTTTCGAACCTTTCGCCGAAGGCTGGTATCGGTACCGATCAAAAAAAGACCCTCCCAGAGAGAAAAAGAAGCCTTTAAAGAGCAATGGACCGGTCAATACCTCTGTTCCTATCCGCCGGAGGATATTCGGGTGGAGGGGTTGGGGGATTATGTCAAGAAAAAGATCCGGGGGGTTTTATCACAGGAACAAGTCCGGGTCGTCCCTTTTACTTCCTCCCTTTTGGATGGCCTTGATCTCAGGGAAACCCTGAGGCAGGTGGTGGAGAAAAAAATCTACGTCCGGGAAGAAATTCAGGTCCGGGGCCGGGTAGGATCGGTGGTCTTTGTCTTTGATGAGGATGCTGCGGAAGCAGGAATGCCGGAAAAGTTTCCCTGGAAACTGACCTGGCTGGGCGAACACAACCAGGAATCGGATATGGCCTTTTACGCCACCTTGGCCGGTGAGGAGGTGATCGGACCGGGGATCTCACGCTGCGAATACGGGGGGTTTGTCTTGAGCTATCCCCCTTTTCGTATGGCCGATGTTTGGAAAGACCGTTTTTTCGACGGGGCCCGGACCAAGGCCGAGCGGCTGCTCTGGGCGGGAATCGATTACAGCGAAGAGAGATTAGTGGCCTATATCGCCGCCCGTCCCCCACGGTCCTATTGTCATACCTTTGCCCACACCCAAGGACGAAAAATTATCTATCTGCCCTTGGGCCAGTTTTCCCCGGTGCTCTTGTCCCGGATCCGATTCTTTCATGTTCTGGAAAGCCCGGACTTGCGACGAACGGCCCAGCAGTTTATTCGATAATCCGCGGGGAAAGAATGGAAAACCATTCGTTTGGGTCTAAATAAAAAATGCCGGCTGCGGGAAGGAGATAAAATTACCTCTTATTCCTGTCTAATAGCTGAATCAGGGCATCTTTCATCTGGGGAAACTGGAAGGAAAAGCCCAAAGACAGGAGCCGGTGCGGCAAAACACGCTGCCCCTTTAAAAGAACATTACCAAATTCACCCATAATTAGTTTGAGCATAAATCCCGGGACGGGAGGAAGGAAGGCGGGTTTTTTTAAGACTGCGGCCAGGATTTTGGACAGCTCCCGGTTTAGTACCGGGTGGGGAGAAGTGCAATTCACCACCCCGGATAGGTCCTTTTGGTTTATCAAAAACAACAGGGCATTACTCAGGTCCTGCTGATGGATCCAGGAAAACCATTGCGTTCCGCTCCCCAACCGGGTGCCCAACCCTTTGTTGAAAAGGGGAACCAATTGTTCCAAGGCTCCTCCCTTCTCCCCCAGAACAATGCCGAAGCGTGTGCGGATAACCCTTACCCCGAATTGCCTGGCCTTTTGAGCCTCTTCTTCCCAATCTCGGGTCAGGATTGCTAAAAAATCCTGGCCGGGGGGGGATGATTCATCCAACTCTTCGTCCTGATGAAAGCCGTAATAGCCTACGGCTGAGGCACTGATCAAAACCTTCCCTTCCCTTTTGTCGCGGGACAGGGCTTCGACCAGATTTCGGGTGGTCTGGAGGCGGCTTTCCCGCATTGACTGCTTATAGTCATCGGTCCAGCGATGAAAAATCGAGGCCCCGGCCAGATTGATGAATAGATTATGGGTAGCCGCCTGATCCTGCCAGGGACCGGGCCGGGTGGGGTTGCCTTCCAGAAAAACCGCGCCTGCCGGCAGGGATTGGCCGGGTTTTATTGATCGGGTCAATAAGGTTACTTCATAACCCTGACCGGTCAGTTCCCGGGTCAGGTGGCTGCCGATAAAACCGCTCCCGCCGGTGATAAAGACTTTCATAGGAGGTTGTTCCCCTATTATTGGAAAGCGGCCTTTTAGGGGAGGCCGGGCCTTCCAACCGCAATAATTGAGTATCAGGCGACGGCTTCCTGGGTTTTTTCTTCTACCCCGTATTTGGTTTTCAGGAATTGCTCCCCGGTGGTGGGATAGAGGGCATATACCAGGAGATCGAAATCATCCCGGGCCAGATCTCCGATTTTCTGGCGGGCTTCTTCCAGTTCAGGCTCCAGGTAGTCAGCGGCCCGGCCGGTGACCGGGGTCTGTCCCCGTTTATAATTCTTCAGCACGATTTTTTGAATCTCCGGGTCGATGGGGGTCGGGGTTTTTCCATAGAGTCCATAGACCAGATCTTTGACCTGATTGGTGATCATTTTGTATTTGCCCAGCAGGACATTCAATACCGCTTGGACACCGACAATCTGGGAAGTGGGGGTGACCAAAGGCGGTGTGCCCAGTTCCCTGCGGGTGATGGGAACTTCGGCATAAACTTCATTGAGGCGGTGCAGGGCCTTGGCTTCTTTTAACTGGCTGACCAGATTGGAGATCATCCCTCCGGGGACCTGGTGGACCAGAACGGCGGTGTCGATGACCGACATGCGGTTGGTGGCCAGGAAATTGCCGTATTTGGGGGCGATGGATTCCAGATATTCTCCCAGTTCCAGGAGGATGTTGATGTCCATCCCCGGATCACGAGGGCTGCCCATGAGGGTGGCCACGATGGGTTCAATGGCCGGTTGGGAGGTACGCAAAGCAAAGGGGGCCAGACAGGTGTCGATAATATCCACCCCGGCCTCAATGGCCTTGAGGTAGGTCATGGAGGCCATACCGCTGGTGTAATGGGTGTGGAGATGGATAGGGATTTTAACCGCCTTTTTCAACTCCTGGATCAACCAGGAGATGTCATAGGGGGCCATGATGCCGGCCATATCCTTGATGCACAGGGTATCGGCACCCATGGCCTCCAGTTCCTTGGCTTTGGATACATAATAGTCCATGTTGAACACCGGGCCGCCTAAGGACCTTTCGGTCAGGGAATAGCAAATGGCGGCCTGAAAATGTTTTCCATTGGCCTTGATCCGCTCCACGCAGGTTTCAAAGTTACGGAAATCATTGAGGGCGTCAAAGACCCGGAAGATATCCATGCCGGCTTCACAGGTTTTATCGACGAAAAGTTTACAGACGTCATCGGCATAATTACGA
Organism: Thermodesulfobacteriota bacterium; assembly: GCA_040755035.1. Lineage (GTDB taxonomy): Bacteria > Desulfobacterota > RBG-13-43-22 > RBG-13-43-22 > RBG-13-43-22 > RBG-13-43-22. Next base: position 5,979 of record JBFMBU010000056.1, on the reverse strand, counting down.
TACCCCACCAGGTTCTGACCCCGAAGGAGCATGGTCAAAGGAGTTTTCTTTATGTGTTTTTTTAAGGTCTTGAGCCGGTCGAAAGGGTCTTCCCCCAGAAAGCGGTGCATGGTGTCAAAGGTTGCCCCACCCCAGACCTCCATGGCCCAAAAGCCCATTTCGTCCATTTTTTCGGCGATAGGCAGCATATCCTCGGTTTTCATTCTGGTGGCCAACAGGGATTGATGTCCGTCCCTAAGTGTATTGTCTTGAATTTTTATCGGCTGTTGGGGCCCTTTCCCTATCGTTTCGTTCATTGTCATCCTCCTTGATCTATTTCCTCGGGAGCTTTAAAACCCTTATTTATACGGCGGCATTTTTTCGCTCTCGAATGCTGAAAATATATCTTGGAAAAGAGAAAAGATAAAGAGAAAAACAAACGAAAAAGGACTGGTAAAAAAAAACCGCCTCAAAACGAGACCGGTTCCAAATCCGGTTCAAAAGGCCTTGAGAGGGTAGAACTCTGCCTTGAAAGGGCGAAAAAAGGGCTTGCTATATCTTTGGGTTATCGTTATAAAATTAAATAGTTGTTTGCGCCTGGCCCAATTGGGGTCCGCGGTTTTTGGATAGGACAGTTAAATTTATTTGAACCGAAAAATCTGTGAATATTGACCTGGTCAGAAAAATAGATTATTGGGTCGGGGTTCCGGCTTGCTGGTTTTTCACTGTGTTGAAAAGGCTTTTTAGACCGTTTGCCGGGAAGACCTCCCGACCTTTGAAGAAATTTTTATTCATTGAACTCTCCGAGATGGGCAGCGCCATCCTGGCCTATCCGGCCATGAAGGCTTTAATAAAAGAGTATCCCGGGGCCGAGCTGTTTTTCCTGATCTTCGCCAAGAACCGGGCCAGTGTGGACCTGCTGAATATAATCCCTTTGGAAAATGTGTTGGTCGTTCGGGTCGATGGCCCTTTCGCTTTTCTGAGCGATATGCTGAAAGTAGTGTTCCGGATGCGCCGGGAAAGAATGGATTGCGTTTTTGACTTGGAGTTATTTACCCGGATTACGGCCTTACTGACTTATTTGAGCGGTGCACCCATCCGGGTCGGGTTCCATAGATTTTGTATGGAAGGACTTTACCGAGGCAACCTCCATACCCATCGCATCCAGTATAATTTTCAGCAGCATATCAGTAAATCCTTCCTGTCCTTCCTGCGGGTGCTGCCTTATCCGGAAAAGGATTGGCCGGGCCTTGACGGTATCATTGGGGAAGAAGAAATAACCCCGGCCTTTTATCGGTCTACGGAACCCGGTAGGGCTCGAATGCGGGAAAAAATTCAAAGGATATTTCCGGAACTTGGATCGGAACACCGATTAATTATTTTCAACCCCAGCGCTGGGGAAATTCCTATCCGGGCCTGGCCGGTGGAAAATTTTATCGAGTTGGGAAACCGCCTTCTTTCCGATCCAAACCTGCTGATTGTTTTGATGGGGGCCGAAACCGACCGGGAAACCACCGAAGAAGTTTTCCGGGCACTCCAACATCCCCGCTGTCTTCAGTTGACCGGACAAACCACCTTGCCTGAACTGATGGACCTCTTTACCATCTCCGATCTGTTGATCACCAATGACAGCGGCCCTGGTCATTTTGCCTCCATGACCCCTGTACCTGTTTTTATCTTTTTCGGTCCCGAAACCCCGCGGTTATATGGCCCTCTGGGGGAAAATACCCATATCCTTTACGCCGATTTCCCTTGTTCCCCCTGTTTGTCGGCCTATAACCATCGCCATACTCCATGCCGGGACAATAAATGCCTTAAAAACATCTCCGTGGACGAGGTATATGCACGGGTCCGGAAACAATTGGCAAAAACAACAAGGTGATATAAAGGGTCTCAAAATACTATAGACAAATGCAAAACACAAGTTTCATGTCTGGACAATTTTGAGACTGTTAATCCCTGTCCGCAGGTGCCTTGACCCAAATGGATTATTCAAAAAAAATATTGGTCATTCTGGCAGGACTTTTTGGTTTTCGCCTGCTGGTGGCCCTGTTGTTGCCCCTTTCCCCACAAGAGACCTATTACTGGGTTTTTTCTCTCCATCCGGCTTTAAGTTACTTCGATCACCCTCCTCTGGTAGCCCAGACGATCTTTCTATTCAGCCGTGCCTTGGGCCATCATGTGCTGGCGGTCCGTTTAGGGGCCTTGCTTTTTGCTTTGGGGACGAGCTGGTTGGTCTTTAGAATAGGGAAAAGGATGTTTGATGATAAGGTCGCCTTCTGGGCCGTTTTATTGATGAATCTTACCCCCACCTTTTCCATGACGGCCATGATCATGACCCCGGACTCCCCCCTGCTTTTCTTTTGGTGCTTGACCTGGTTTTTAATGCTTAAAGTCCTGCAGGAAAACCGATATCAATGGTATCTTGTGGCCGGCCTGGCCGCAGGGCTGGCTTTAACCTCAAAATATTCGGCTTTCTTTCTCCCGCTTTCCCTGTTTATTTTCCTGATCTTTTCCTCCGCTTTCCGTCATCATTTAAAACGGGTTGAGCCTTACGGCGGTTTGATTCTGGCCCTGGCGGTCTTCAGCCCGGTGGTGATCTGGAACGCCCAAAACGGATGGGCTTCCTTTGCTTTTCAGTCCACCCAGAGGGCCGGAGCCCTAACGGGGCTGCAATGGGATGAATTCCTGGGTTTTCTCGGGTCCCAAATGGGGATCCTGAGCCCCTTGATCTTTATCGGACTGGGGTGGACCATCTATATGGGCCTCAAAAGGTACTGGAAGGATCGTTTATGGCCGGAGACCTTTCTTCTCAGCCTGTCCCTGCCTATGATCTTCTTTTTTACCTCGGTGGCCTTCGTGGAATGGGTCAAGATCAATTGGCTGATACCGGCCTATCCTCCTCTCCTGCTCTTGATGACGGCCTATTACCAAAACCGAATCATTGTTCTTCATTGGGCTCCGGCTTTTGCCCGCTGCCTGTGGGCCGTGGTCCTTATTTTTTTTGTCCTGTTGCATTTGGCCCCTTTTATTCCCCAGATACCGGCTTCCGGATCGACCGATACCCTGACCGGATGGAAACAATTGGCCGGACAACTGGAGACCATTCAAAAAAAATCGGACCGGACTCCGCCTCCTTTCATCTTCGCCTGGGGGCATAAGACCGCTTCGGAACTGCAATTTTATTTAAAAGGGCAACCGGAAACCTATGCTCAGAACGTTATCGGTCAGAAAGCCCTGGGATACGATTACTGGTTCGACCCAAAGCCACTATTGGGCAGAGATGCCTTGTTTGTCTGGTCCGATTTTGACCGGTTCCCTTATGAAAATTCCGGACTATTGGAAAAATACTTCGATCAGGTGGAACTTCTGGAACCCTTTACCATTTACAGGGGAAAAATACCCTTAAGGACCTTTCGTATTTATCGCTGTACAAAGTATAAAGGGAGGGAAGGGGGTGTCGAGGGTTGAAGATCGGGAAAAAGGTAAAAAAATTTTTACTTATTTTTGTTAATAAAATCAATCATGTAATAATTTGAAGGCCCAGATACCTCCCCGGAGCGGTAAAATTTTTTTTACTCTAACGGTCCCCGGATAGGAATAAAGAACAGGTTGGAAAATAAAATATATAAATAAATCGATAGGTTAATTTTTTATAAGCCTTTTTCTCGTATTGGCATTCTGCTTGCATAGATTATTTTCAAGAAAAAAATCTCTTTATCTCCTTTCCTTGTACAAAGGCCAATTTGAAAAAATTGGCCTTTGTTTTTTTAATTCAAAACTAACCAAATCTAATTGAAATTGTGGTCCTAACTATAGAACGTGAGAGTTAAATCCGAAGACTCTTCGAGCAAAAATCTATTTGGTCCAGGTCACCCAATCAGAAAGAGGTGCCCTCTTACTCCGATAGCGATTGGCCGGGGCTTTTTGATCCGGATACCCAAGGGCGATCCCGATCAGTATTTTTTTCCCATTGGGGATGGGGAGATGGGCGCGGATAACCTCGGGAAAGCGGGTCAGTGCGGCCAAGATGCAGGTCCCCAATCCCCGTTCCACAGCCGACAGACAAAGGGTTTGGATAAACAAGCCCGCGTCCAGGATTGCATAAGGACTCAGTTTCTCATCTAATAAAAGGTAGATAAAGACCGGAGCCCCGAATCCTCTGAAGTTATTCAAAGAATGTTCCAGTCTTTTCGCCCCGTCCTCCCTTTCAATGCCCAAAATGGAAAAGAGGTCTTTCCCGACCTGACGATAGCGGGAGAGATAAGGGTCCGAAAACCCTTTCGGCATTTCAAAATCCGGTGTCTGGACGGTTTCCTGGCGAGCTTTTCGGCAAAAGTCTTCTCCCAGCTTCCCAACCTTTTCGCCGCTGACTACCAAGACCTCCCAGGGTTGGGTGTTCCCCCAGGAAGGGGCCCGACCGGCTGCGGCCAGAAGGGATTCAATAATTTTTTTCGGCACCGGTTTGAATAAAAAGCCTCTGACACTCCTTCTTTTTTGGATGGCTTGTTTTAATTCCATATTTAGCTCCTTAAGCCTATATAAAAGATATCCAAAAAAAATTTTTATGGACAAGAAAAGGGAAAAAATGACATGATCGAATAAAGCTATTGTATCTCAACCTTAAGGCCCTTGGCAACATGGATTTTCAAAGGACGGGATAACGCATCTGAAACAGGAAGAAACCGTTGGTCAAAAAAAATCCTCAAGAAACACAACAGGCGGAGAAGGCTGAGGCTTATTGGAGTCGTTTTTCCCCTGGTGTCGAATATGATGATACCCGAAGCCAAATACTCAGCCGTCTGGCTGAGGAACTGGATGAAGACTCTGGTTTCCAAGGGGCGTTTTTTGAAAAGGCCCTTTCTTTAGGGCAAACGATACCCCTATGGTTTTTTGCTGAACTGTCAAAACGGGTTCAAACCAAAGCGGCGCAAAAGGGGATTAAAAAGACCCTTTACCTCCTGAAACAAAAGGGCGTGGAATTGATTTCCCCGCTTGTGCCATTTCAGGGGAAACCGGCCGCCATCCTAAGACCTCTGGATGTCTTGCCGCCCGTAGGCTATCTGACGGATTTTGACGGGCTGCGAAATCAGATGGTTGGCTTATCTTTTTCCCATCCCGTTCAAGGCCGGATATTGGTTTTTGCCTTAATAGGGGCTGACGGCCTGGATTCTTTTACCGTCTTTGAGGCCGGTAAAAGCCGAGCCAGGGAAATAGTAAACGACCTGGAGAGCCAGTCGGGCCAGCATTTTTGGGAAGCCGAGGTCGGTCATGTCGCTTATCTTTTAAAAGAGGCCCATGATCGAAATTCCAACTTGTCCGGCGAGGAGGAGGAGTTCTTTTCCGGAATGATGCGCTTTTTTGAGGGCAAGGGCCTGGTCGGTCAAATTCCGGTGATCCGATCCATTTGGGGAGAGGAAAGCCCGGAGCAGCCCCTTTCCCCGGACGCAGGAATCTTATCAAGGATTCCGGAGGTCTTTTTTCTGTTACCGGAGGAGCAGACCCTGGACGCTTATCGTGGGCTGGTGACCGAGGTTCGATCCGGATTGTTGATCTTGAATGATGCTCAACTCCGAGACCGTTTGCGCAGCATTGTGGAAAAGGCCGTGCGAGAAATCTATCCCCGGGAAAAAAGGGATTGGATCCGACGTTATTTGGAGGAGGCCGCTTATTTGCGCGGTCTCAAGGGACAAAAAGAAGAAGGCGAGATTCTATACCGTTGGGCCGGTACCTTTGTCCCGCAAAGCAAGTCCGATTCGGAACCGGAAAACCCTTTGCTTTTCTGGTTGATGGAGACGATCCTGTTATTCGAAGAGGGTGAGCCGGTTCAGTCTGCGGAAAAAGAAGAAAAAAGAAGCAGCGGCGGGATCATTCTTCCCTCCTGGGTCGGGAGCGGGGAGGACCGATCGTGATTTCCATTTCCATAACCACTTCCAGACAAACGGCCTTTGTGGACATTACCCGGGAGATTGAAAAGGTTATAGATAAAGCCGGGATAGC
>JBFMBU010000055.1:0-2562 GCA_040755035.1 Thermodesulfobacteriota bacterium | reverse complement strand
ATCAGGAGGTTCCCAATAATGATAACTCCGTTACAAGTAGCTTACAAAAATCTGCTGAGGAAAAGGGTCCGCAGTCTGCTGACCCTGATCGGAATCGCCCTGTCATCCTGGGTATTGATCAGCCTGCTGGGATTCAATCACGGATATGAAACCGCCCTCAATAAGGATATCGACAATATGGGATTTCAGTTGATGATCATGGCCAAAGGTTGCCCTTATGAGGCGGCCACCATGATGCTCAAGGGAGGCACCGGTCTCAAGTACATGAAAGCATCCATCATCAAGGAGGTGGAGAAGGAATCGGAGGTGGAGAAGACCACCCCTATTCTTATGTCGGCCGTTTTCGACCCCAACAAAGGGGAAAGCGGCGGGGTGGCCGCTTATTTCGGGGTGCAACCGAGGAGTTTCGGCGAAATGAAGCCCTTCCTTAAATTCAAACAGGGCAGGTGGTTTGAGATGGAAGATGGTTTTGAAGCGGTTATGGGCTTCGAGGCCGCCGAACTGGAACAACGTGAGGTGGGGGATCTGATCCTGATGCCGGAAAAGAATATCCGGTTTAAGGTCGTCGGCATTCTGCAAAGGACCGGAACCCAGGATGACGGGACCATCTTTGTACCGATCAAGACCCTGCAAAAGATATTCAACAAACCCGATGAAATCACCACCCTGGGGATCAAGGTCAAAAAAGGAGTGGACAGCGCCCGCCTGGAGGAAAAAATGTACCAACTCCCGGACGTCCAGGTCGTCAGCCTGGCCCAGGTGAAAGATACTATTTTGAAGCTGGTCTCCACTGCCAAAATAATGGTCCTCTCCATAGCCCTGATCGCCATTTTGATCGCCATGGTTGGAGTTATCAATACTATCCTAACATCGGTCTGGGAAAGATTCCAGGAAATTGGTATCCTCAAGACCATCGGGGCCATGCCCTGGGACATCTTCAAGTTGATCTGGATTGAGACCCTGATCCTCTGTCTGTCCGGCGGAACTTTGGGGATCATCCTGGCCCTGGTCCTGGCCAGAGTAACCGATGTGGTCATCCGTTTTGTTCTGCCCTATGCCCCGGGGGGAGGCCTGGTACTTATCGATCTGAAATTGATAGGTTTGACCCTGGCCGTGATCCTGGCCATCGGATTGATCAGCGGGATTTACCCGGCCTGGAAGGCAGGGAAGATAAGGCCCCTGGAAGCCATCAGAGGGGAGGTGGCCTGATGCCTGAGCAGCATAATTCGATCGAAACAAAAAATCTGACCAGGATCTATATCCGCGGAAACGAAAAAATCATTCCCGTTAATGAGATTTCCCTACAAATCGACCGGGGAGATTTCCTTTCCATCATCGGTCCTTCGGGGTCCGGGAAGACAACGCTGATCAACCTCTTGGGTTGTTTGGACAATCCGACCTCCGGAGAACTTTCTCTGGGCCGCCATACTGTTTTCAGCCAGGGAACCCGGCTTTCGGAAGGAAAGCTGACCAAGATCCGGAGGGAGATATTCGGCTATATTTTCCAGAATTTTTATCTGATTCCCACCTTGACGGTCCTGGAAAATATCCTCCTGCCCCTGACCTTTTTCCACAAGCCCGGCACGGAAAATGAGGTATTGGGACTCCTGGATCTCCTGGGTCTTGAGCATCGAAAGGACCATCTTCCCGGACAGATCTCCGGCGGGGAAATGCAGCGGGTGGCCATAGCCAGGGCTATGGTCAATAAGCCTGAAATCCTTTTAGCCGACGAGCCGACCGGTAACCTGGATACCAAAAGGTCGGCTGAGATCGTCGAAGTCCTTAAGGGATTGAATCAAACCAAGGGCTTGACCGTCATCATGGTGACCCACAACCAGGAATTGGCCCGCCAGGCCGGACGGATGTTCGAGATGCGGGATGGCAGGATTAAGGAATTGTTTTACTGAAAGCATTCCCAAGACTCCAGACCTTCGAACCGTGGGTTTAGCAGGCCTCATTCTCCTGTGATCGTCTTACGTTGTTTTTTAATGGGTCTGTTTTTTTAACAAACCTCCGGTTTTGGCATCAATGATTACACTCACTTCCCCTTCCGAAAAATCACCGCCCACCGTCCAGTAAGGACCCGGCCGACCGGTAGCCTGCCCCATGACTAAAAGCGAGAGTATCGGTTTCCCCTTGATTTTGAGGCCGTTTTTTTTGGCTTCTTCCATGATCCTGGGGCTGTCCAGGAAATTGGTTCCGACACCACCTTTGATGTGGGGGCGCACTTCCAAAGGTTCGGCCATGTTCCCCTCTCTGATATCGATCATATAGCCCTGATTGGCTTTGGGGGAAAAGAAGGCATAGGTCCATTTCGAGGACGTCCCGTCCATGGCCGCCCCATAGGTGGAAATACCCACCAAAAGGGCATCGGCCTTCCATTTTTTGGCTGCTTGTTGCGCCTGCTCCAACCCGGCCCTGGCCGTGGTTCCGGCCGGAAACACCTGGAAAGGAATCAATGCCAAAAACAACAGACTGATGATGACGGAAAAAAACATTTTTATCGAATGTTTCATGAGCTTTCTCCTTTAAAATCCTTTGGGATGGTCAAGGGTCTCCACC
>JBFMBU010000054.1:0-26806 GCA_040755035.1 Thermodesulfobacteriota bacterium | reverse complement strand
GCCGAACGCTGAACGTCGAACATATTTTTCTTTAAACCATATACATCAGATAAATAACCAGAAAAACGCCGATAGCCGCCACCGAAAGGGTCAGCAGGATATCGAGGATCAGGGAAGGCCGATAAGAGTCACCATCAATTTCCTTTTCCACCTTTTTATAACGGATGAAAGCCAACAAACCCATCACCGTCCCCAGCCCGATCAGCCCGACCCCGACGATGGAAGACCCTCCCCAGGAGGAGGAAGCAGGGGCAGGGTAGTCTTTCCCCCCGGCGGCAGCCTGGGTTAAAAAACACCCCATCTGCCGCACAAACAAGGCGAATTTCTCCATGACAAACCCAAAAGCCATGATAGCGATGCTGGTCCTGATCCAGGCCAGGAAGGTCCTTTCATTGGCCATGTGGACCCGGCGGTTCTGGACCCGTCCTGGTCTGTTCTTTTCTGCTGATAGGTCCATGGTATCCTTTCCCAACCGTCACTGGAAAAAAATCTTTTGTGCCAAAAGACCCTGACTTCCTTTTATTACGCTGTGTATCAACCCGTAAACACCCGGTTCCTGCCGCTCTCCTTGGCCTTATACAAAGCGCTATCCACTCTTTTGATCAGGGTGTCCGGCGTGTCTTGCGCAAGCGAACGGGTCACACCGAAACTGGCTGTAATCCGTAAAGGGCCGGGGGTCAACACCAAACCTTCGGTCGCTGCTCGAATCCTCTCGGCAAAGGCCGCCGCGGCCGTGAGATCGGTAGCGGGAAGCAGGGTAATGAACTCCTCCCCACCGAAACGGGAGGGCAAGTCTTCAATCCGCGAGTGCTCTTTTAACAATTTGGCAAAGGCAACCAGCACCTTATCTCCCTGGTCGTGCCCAAAACGGTCATTGACCGCTTTAAAGTGGTCCAGATCGGCCATGACCAGGCTCAGAGGGCTGTTTTGGCGAACGGCGAAGGACATGGACTTGCTCAGCATTTCCTGGAAGTGTCGACGATTGGACAGACCGGTCAGGGGGTCCGTATTCATCAGGCGGGTGATGACCTGGTTGGCCCTTTCCAGTTCCTGATTTTTTTTATGGAGCTGCCGGGTCAACTCGGCCAGTTCATTGTTGAGGACGGACATCTTGTTGATAATCTGGCTGTCGGAAAGCATGAGCTTTTCTCCGAAAAGGAGAAAACGACCTTCCACCTCGAATACGAAGCAGGTCAGGGTATGAATGACCGACTGCCCCAGAATAAAATTGAGTTTAGCGGTTGCATACCCCTGCGGGTCGCAGGATTCCTTTGTCGGAGAAAAATCCCGAATGGGGGTAGAGAAAGGGTCGCCCTGCCCTCCCTCCGGATATAAAAACTCCTTAAGGTTTCTGCCCAGCGGTTTTTCAGACAGTCCCAGGAGACGTTGAAATCCGCAGTTGCAATCCAGGATCGTTTGCTCCGAATCCAAGATCACCGCCGCCAGGCTGCTGACCCGGCCTAAATAATGCTGAAAGAGTTCGGAATATTCCTGGCAGAATCCTTCTCCATCCATGGTCCACTACCTCTGCAGCTCCCGCCACCACTGTTGGGCCAGGGTCGCGGCAGCCCGTGCGTCCGCTGCGAATCCGTCCGCCCCCAGTTGTTTCCAAAGGCTTGGCGCATTTTGAAAAACCAGCCCACCAACCATGATCCGGATCTCTTGCAAACCCGGGTCCTTTTTAATCTCCTGGATCACCCCCCTGGCCCGATCCAGATTAAAAGGCATAATAATCGACAAGGAAAGAAGGTGGGGAAGGAATTCTTTCAGCAACGTGACCAACTCCCTCTCCGGAGTATTGGGGCCCAAGAACTGGACCTGCCAGCCGTCCATTTCCAAAAGGTCGGAGACCATCCAGCCCCCGATGGCATGGAATTCATTGGGGGCCGAGGTGACTACAGCCCTGCCCTTGCTGTATTCCAAGGGGGTGAAGCGGGGGGACAGGGCGGCCATAACCCGGGAGACCATGGCCGAGGCCAGGTGTTCCTGAGCCACGGAGATTTCCCCCTCCTCCCACAGCCGTCCGATTTCATACAGAGAGGGCTGGATGACCTGGAGGTAAAAATCAGGGAGATCGGTTGCTGCTTTCACCCGCTCCTCCGCCAATCGCAGGCAGGACCGGTGCTCCCCTCGGAGCAGGGCCGAAAGAAAAACCTCTTTAACCTTCTGCCAAACCGGGTCTGGAAGCGGGGGAAGGATAGCCGGGTCTTTGGAGAGAGAAATCATCTGTTGATGATGATCGACCATCCACCGATAAACCGGGACAATTACCCGGGCCGCCGCTGGGTCCAGATGCCTTCCCAGGGCCTTTATCCAGGCCTCAAGGGTTGCCGGAAAATAATCATAAGAGAAACCATGCGCATGGTAGGAGCGGTAGACCCAGGGGACGGTGCGGGCCAAAAGCTCGAAGTGGTTCAGCTTGAAAACATTGAGCATGAAATGAAAATGGTTACGGTGGTTGTCAAACATGACGCTCTGCGGACTATAGCCGAGAAGGGCGGCGATATCGGGCCGGTTTTTCATTGCCTGATCGACCTGCTCGATGAGCAGGTCTTTCCTGTCCTCATAGGCAAAGACCGCTTCCGCGGGAATAGGGGAAAGTCCCTGAGCATTTTCGATTAAGGAGTTCAAATCGACTACGGTGGTGGTATTCATTTTTATCCTCCTTGATCATGTTTGAATGGACGGATGAAATCAATTATAGCGGGGCAGGTCTAAACATTCAACGAATTTAATGAGAGAAAGCCCCTGGAACAGCCCCCAGAAAACCCTTCCTTCACGAAAAAAATTCAGCTGCGGTTCAGGAGCTTTTCAAACAGATCCAGGTGGGCCAGGGCCGCGGCCTGGAAGGTGAACTGCCGGGCCCGGGAAGGTCCGGCCTCTTCCAATTGCTTCCGTAAGGCCGTATCCGTCATCAGTCGTTCCAGGGCTTGGGCCAGGCATGGGGGAGTATTTTCCTGTAGGATGATTCCCTGTTTCCCAACCAACTCCGGCATGGCCCCCTTTGGACTGCAAACCACCGGTCGCCCGCCCATCATTCCTTCCAGGAGGGTCACCCCCCAGCCTTCTTCTTCCAAGGAGGCCAGGATCACGGTATCGGCGGCACTGTAATACTTAGGGATTTCCGATCTTGGAACCAACCCGGCATATCGGAAATGCCGGCCGAGGCCGTTGACTTCCACATAAGTCTGCACCTCTTTCTGGGAACGGGTGTCGGTAACACCGCTGGTTAAAAGCAGCAGATCGGGAAAGCGGTCGACCAGCAACCGTAAGGCCTGCAGGACGATCATGATCCCCTTAGTAAGCCGCAGGGGACTGGTATAGACTACGAAAGAACCGGACAGGTTCAATTCTCTTTTGGCCTCTTCTCTATGGTATACCGGCCAGTCCTGCCAGTCCGCCCCATTGGGGATGATCGTGATGAAATCCGCAGCAAAGCCCCTGTTGACGAGCTTATTACGCCAGAATTGGGAAACGGTAACTACCTGAAAACCTTTAGCCAGATGGTCCCCCCAGAGATGATAAAAAGTCTGGAAGGGTTTCCGAAAGGTGTCCGGACTCAGCAACACTTTCAGCCAAGGGTCCTGCCGGAACAGATGGTGGATGACCGCTACTGAGACCTTGGGAGGAAAAGGCCCCTTACGGCAGAAATGGTTGACGATATTTGAGGGCCCGCCGACCGAATAGAGGATATCATAGGGTTCCTGGATCAGTCTTTTCAATTCAGTAACGGCCGAAATCCTGGATTGAATGAAGGATTTCACCCCCCCCCGGCCGGGCCTCTGGCCGAAAGAAAAATCAACATCCCTGGTGACCAGACGCAAGTTTTCCGCCCAGGGAATATCCCGGGGAGGCACCAGGGTGATCAGAGTCACCTCCACTCCAAGGGCAGCCAACTCCTCGGCCACCCGGGCGATATAGAGATTGCCGCCTGTGGCCAGGCCCAGACGATCTCCGATAAAGGCGACTTTCATATAGAATAGTTCGGCGTTCAGCGTACAGCGTTCGGCATTAAAAGAAAAAACATGGCGTTTTACTCCTTCAACCCACCGCTTTCGGTCTCCGGGCCTGCCTTTCCATTACTTTCTCAAATACTTCAAGAGTAATCCGGGCCGAGGATTCCCAGGAAAATTTCCTGGCCCTTTCCGGACCGGACTTTCGTAAGGTCTCCGCCAGCACCGGATCCCTTATCAAGCGCAGGATAGCCCCCTGTAGATCTTCCACCCGGCCGGGGTCGATTAACAATGCCGCTTCCCCTACGACTTCGGGCATGGCGCTGGTGTTGGAGGCGATCACCGGACAGCCGCACTGCATGGCTTCCAACAGCGGCATGCCGAAGCCCTCATACCAACTGGGATAGGCGAGCATTTCTGCTGCATTATAAAAAAAGACCCGATGCTCATCCGGCACATAACCGATCCAGCGCACCCTCTCTTTTATTTCGGGCCTTTCCATTTCGGCAAAAATCGGTTCCCATTTCCAGCCCTTTTGTCCGACCAGGATCAGGTGGTGGGGAATGTGTTCGGTCAGCCCGGCAAAGGCCCTGATTAAGGTGGGAATATTTTTCCGGGGTTCAAGCGTTCCTAAAAACAAAATGAACGGCCCTTTGATCCGATAGGATTGTTCCAGGACCTTCCGGGCCTCAGACCGTTCTCCGGGACAAAAAGACGCTTCGGCCCCATGATAGGCCACGGTGATTTTGCCCTCCGGGATCCGGAAGCGGGCTATCAAATCTTGCTTGGTGGCCTGAGATACGGTCATAATGTGGTCATAACGACGGAGCATGGCCGGGTAGGCTAAAAGGTCCAGGATTTTTTGCATGGCGTTGAAGGCAAAAAAGTCCGGGAATAAATAGCGGGTCAGATCGTGAACAACCATGACCGAAGCCGTCCCTCCAGGAATTTTTACCGGCCCGTAGAGTCCGGGAGAAAAGACCAGATCGAATTCGGACAATAGCTTCGGCACCTGCCGCAGGTTCCAACGGCTGACCCGGGCCGGTCCCGGGGGCAAATCGATAATGCGCTGTTCAAACCGGTCCTTAAAGGGGATGAAGTGTCGGCGGTGATCGATCAGGACATAGCGGTGCTGCGGAGCCAGCTTGTTCATGGCCGAAAGGACCTGGTGCAGATAATGGTCCATCCCGGCTTTTTGTTCGCTGATCCCGCCGTAAATGATCCCGATTTTTAAGGAATCAGCCGGCATGATAGCCGGAAGCATACCGATTGAATTGGAAAAAGTCAAATAGTCACTTACGAATAGAATTCTAAGCAAATTGAATAGAATTTATTCTAAAATGGAAATGGAATCGCCGTTAAGCAGGAACCTCAGGAGAAGGTCATCAGGGAGCCACCTGAACAAAAATTACCTTTCGGGCAGCAGCCGGTTGAAAAGGCGCAGGGAGGTCTCATCCATGGTCTGTAAGGCTCCTGTTTCCAGCCCGGCCCCCAGGACAACCCTTTCACGTTGTTGCAAAGAGACGATATCGTCCGGAGCATGGCTGTCGGAATTCAAGACCAGACCGGCCCCGTGCTCCCCGGCCAGCCGGGCCACATGGCCGTTGGTCAGGCTGTGCCCTTTGCGCGAAGTGATCTCCAGTAAAACATTCTTTTCCGCAGCCAGTCGAACCTCTTCAGCCGTGATCAGTCCCGGATGGGCCAGGATATTGACCCCGGCTTCAATGGCCGCCCGGTTGGTCCCGGGAGGGACCGGCTCAACAATGGTTTCCCCGTGAACAATCACCAGACAGGCCCCGAGTTCTTGAGTCCTCCGAACCAGACTGAAAATGGTTTCCGGGGGAATATGGGTCAGTTCAATACCGGGCAGGACCTTGATCTTCCAGCGGGCATTAAGTTCCCGGGCAACCCGAACGACCCGGGGAACGATATGATCCACATTGGAAACATCGCCGTGATCGGTTATGGCCCAATATCGGTAGCCTTTGGCTTCCGCCCTTCGAATCAGCTCCGAAGGCAAAAGCACTCCGTCACTTAATAATGAATGGGAATGAAGGTCGATCATCAAATGCCTCTCCGAAAGAATTCAAGGGACCAGGATAAGTATTTTCGGGATTTCCCTTTCCATCCTTATTTATTTCGCTTTACCCCAACCCCGGTCTTAGTGACCCTGATCTTTTTTTTCTTTGCCTTATTAGTCCGAGGAAATCCGGAAATAAACCTCAAATAAAACCACCCGCCGAGGCCCCCACCGAGGGAATCGGCCAGCACGTCCCCCCAGACGGCAGACCGTCCGGGGACAAACCATTGATGGAACTCATCACTTAAACCATACAGGAAACTGATCAGCAGCACCCCGATAATTTTTTTTAAAGGAGAGGGGAAAAAACCATATTCCACCAGCACCCTGGTCAGTAAGATCCCCAGAATCCCATATTCCAAGAGGTGGTAGAGCTTGTCGGCCAAAAGGAAATCAGGCGGCTCCCAGAGCCATTTCGATTGGCCCGATCCAAAAAAAATCAAGGCCCCATAAGCTAAGAGGGGAAACAGATACAGCCACCAGCGCCGGGATGCTAAAGGGCTCCCCCAAACAGTTCGGTAAAAGGAAGGAATCTGGATACCTGGCCTCTTAGAAGAACACCATCACATCTTGTATTTCCCGAAATCATCGGGGGAAAGGGACTCCAGGATCTCTGTCCACTTTTTTCCCTCTGTGGACTGGATTTCTTCCTTGGCCCCCAGGTCCACATCTTTGGACTTCAGGATAACCTGTTCCTCGACATAAATAGGGGCTTCAGCCCGCAAAGCCAGGGCGATGGCGTCACTGGGACGGGCGTCGATGGTAAACTCCCGGTCTTTGAATATCAGGTAAAGAAGGGCAAAAAAGGTGTTGTCCCGCAGATCGCATATCTCTATTTTGGCCAGACGCAGCCCCAGTTGATCCATCATGTTTTTCATCAGATCGTGGGTCATGGGCCGGGAAAACTTGACCTTTTCCAGTTCACTGGCTATGGCCGTGGCTTCCAGAAGACCGATCCAGATCGGGACGGATCGATCCCCCTCCAGGTTTTTCAAGATCAGAATCGGGCTATTGGTCAACGGATCGATAGTCAACCCAAATACCTTCATGCGGATGGACATTATCTCTCTTTCAAATAAATTGTTCCCTGCGGCTGCTTCACCTTGGGGTTAGTAAGCCTTGATCAGGATTCGATCAGGCGGCCTTTTAACGAATGCATACCGGCCGCTTCGATCCGGACCGAAACGGTTTTTCCCAAAAGCCCCCTGGGCCCGGGAAAGTTGACGATTTTATTGGTTCGGGTCCGACCGGTCCATCCCAGAGAAGATTTTTTACTGGTCCCTTCCACTAATATCTGCTGAACCGTCCCGGTTAAGGCCTGCTGTTTGGAAAAGGTTATCTTCTTTTGAAATGCCTGAAGTTCCTTCAAGCGGCGGCTTTTTTCTTCCTCCTCCACCTGGTCCGGAAAAGCGGAGGACGCCGTTTGGGGGCGGTTGGAATATTTAAAGGAAAAAATATCGTCAAACCGGACCGTAGCAACCAGATCTATGGTCTCCTGGAAATCTTTTTCGCTTTCACCGGGGAAGCCGACAATGATATCACTGGTTATAGCCAAAGCCGGGGTTCGACGCCGCAGTTGACCGATCTTTTCCAGATAAGTCTCCCGGGTGTAATGGCGGTTCATACGTTTTAATAGGCGGTTAGAACCGGCCTGAACCGGCAAATGGATATGCTCACACAAGCCGGTGAGCCTTCCGAAGCAATCGATAAGCTCCGGAGAGAGGTCTTTGGGATGGGAAGTAGTAAAGCGGATACGCTCCAAGCCGGCAACTCCCTGTATCCGCTCCAATAATGTGGCGAAAGAGATTTCCCCCTCCCGCCTCAGCCCATAAGAATTAACGTTCTGACCTAAAAGAAGGACCTCTTTAATCCCCCGGGTGGTCAAGTTCTTGACCTCGGCCAGAATTTCCGAACTGGGCCGACTGACCTCCGGGCCTCGGACATAGGGCACCACACAATAAGCGCAATAATTGTTGCAACCCTGCATGACGTTTACCGAGGCTTTTATTTCGAAAGGCAATCCCCTGTCCGGAATCCCCGGGGTCTCCTCCGCGGGGAAGGAAAACCGCAGGTCTCTTTCGATGCGGGACACCCGGGACCTGTCCCTGCGGACCTGCTCAACCAATTCCGGCAGCCGATAGAGCATCCCGGTCCCGAAAACCAGGTCTAAGTGGGGGATCCTTTCCAGGAGTCTTTCCCCTTCCTGTTGGGCCACACACCCCCCGACACCGATGATCAGCCCCGGGTTTTTTCTTTTCAACCGTTTCAGCCGTCCCAAAAGGCTGTAGGTCTTCTCCTCCGCTTTCCGGCGGATGGCGCAGGTATTTACCAGGATAAGGTCGGCCTGCTCCATCCTTTCGGTAAGCTGATATTCCTCTGCGGCCATCAATTGGGCCATGGTCTGAGAATCCCGTTCATTCATCTGGCAGCCGAAGGTGGCGATATGGATTTGTTTCATGGAAATTTCCGTCGTTTCAGCAAGGAAGATCCGGACGTACTTCCAGTCTGTCCAATGTGAAATAGTAGCCAAAATCAAAGGAAATATCAAGCAAGAAAAGGCCTTAAAAATCCCCTTGACATATTCGGGGAAAAGGTTACAAGTAAAAAATTTCGCTTAGGGTTTATTTATGATTCCCCTCAAGGATGACAATCCGACCCATTCCCTTCCGCTGATTACCGTAGGGATCATTATGGTCAATTGCCTGGTCTTTATTTACCAGCTGACCCTGTCTTCCGAGGGATTGGAGACCTTTCTTTTTCGTTACGGGGCCATCCCCGGCCGCCTGGTCCATCCGAAGCTGGTCGATCCTATCCCCATACCTTCCCTGCCCTTCAGTTTGACCATCTTCAGCTCCATGTTTCTACACGGCGGATTGATACATTTGGCGGGGAATATGCTCTACCTCTGGATTTTCGGCAATAATGTGGAGGATTATCTGGGTCATATCAAATTCGCCGGGTTTTATCTGATCTCCGGGTTTTTAGCCGCTTTTATTCATACCCTAACCGACCTCGACTCCCTGGTTCCCATGATCGGAGCCAGCGGGGCCATTGCCGGGGTCCTCGGCGCCTACCTGGTCCTTTTCCCCAGGGCCAACATTTCCACCCTTTTCATCTTTATCATTTTTTTCAAGATCATCAAAGTCCCGGCGGTTTTGATTCTCGGCTTGTGGTTCCTGATTCAATTGGTAAACGCCGGGACTGCAGGCGGATCCGTAGCCTGGTATGCCCATGTGGGGGGATTTTTATCTGGCCTGATCTTTATCCGTTTCTTCGGGCGAAGACGCGGGTATTGACGCTATTCCTTTTCTTTTTTCCTCTCCGCCACTGCCTGGATCTCAATTTTCTTCAAATGGTCTATGGAGACTTGATAAGCCCCGGCCCTGATCTTCCCATAAACCGTCTGCCCTTTCTCTAAGGATAAGGTCGTTTGACTGCCATCCGTCAGTTCCACAGTGACGTTCGTCCCTTTGGGCTCGAAAGAAAACACCATCGTCCGTATCCGGTTGAAGGGGATGGTCACCCGCCCGGCCCCGAGCCTGCCGGTCAAAAAGACCTGTCCGTTGACACTGAATTGAGTCAGGTTTAACGTCAGGCCCTGGTTGTCGGTAATAACGGCCTTAACTTCTTTTTCGGCCAGGGGGATCTCCCCGGCTTTTTCCGAAGGTCCCATCTTCCCCATACCCAGAATAAAAACCGAAGCCAATAGAATCAGAGCTATAGCAAACCTTGATTTCATAGAGGCGGCCCTTTCATCCCCATTTTAGTTTCGTTCGCAGAATTTCAAAATAATTCTTAAAAGGCGTTTTTATCAAACGAACGGGTTTGGCCTTTTTTTCCACCCGAACCACATCCTCGGCCTTTAGAGGATACCCCACCTGACCGTCAAAAGTCAACCAGACCTCGCTCGATTTGGAACCCAGCCGGATGTCAATGACCGAGTCATCCCTAAGAATAATGGGGCGGTTGGTTAAGGTAAAAGGACAGATGGGGGTGAGCATGATGGTGTTCAGGGCCGGGTGCAGGATCGGTCCCCCGGCGGATAGATTATACGCCGTTGAACCGGTCGGGGTGGCCACGATCAGGCCGTCTCCGCGATAAGAGGTCAAAAACTGCCCGCCGATGCTGGTTTCCAAATCAATGATACGGGCCAGGGCCCCTTTATTAATGACCACATCATTTAAAAAGGGCAGGGCCGGCAGGGACTCTTCCTGCCGCAGGATACGGGCAATTAAAACCATCCGCTCTTCGGTTTGAAATTCTCCCTTTAAAATCCTTTCAAAAATCCGATGGAGTTCGTCCAGAGACATTTCGGTTAAAAAACCCAATCCCCCCAGATTAACCCCCAGTATGGGGGCCTCCCGGTGACCGTAAAGACGGGCCGCTTTGAGCAGGGTCCCATCCCCTCCCAGGACCACTACCAAGTCCAGTGGTTCAGGATCAAAACGGTCATGGGCTGGGGACGGGGGGTCTTCTTCATCCCAATAAACCGCCGCCCCTTTTTCCTTCTCCAACCAGTTTTTAAGCCTGATGGCTTCCTGACCGGCCAGGGGATTGTTTTTTACTACCAATCGTATATGGTTCACCTTTTTCTCCGCTGATCAAACTCCGCTGGGCAGTTCGATGATAAAGACTGTTCCCTGAGGTTCGTTGTTTTTAACACGAATGTGGCCGTGGTGATCGGCGATAATGGAACTGACAATGGTCAATCCCAGGCCGGTGCCCCCTTTCTTTGTAGAAAAGTAGGGGACAAAAAGGCGGTCCCGGTCCCGGGGGGCGATCCCCATTCCGGTATCCCTCACCTCTATCCGAGCCATGGCCAACAGGGGGAGATATTCGGTCCCGACCCGGATCGACCCGCCGTTGGCCACAGCGGACACGGCGTTGTCTAAGAGATTGACCATGACCCTTTTTATCTGTTCCCGATCCAGGAGGAATTCAGGCAGGTCGGGATCCGGCTGGAAGGAAAACTCTATCGATTTGTTATTCTCCCGGTATCCGACCAGAACTTCGCCGATCAGGCTGTTGAGATCATTTAAAGCAGGGCTGGTGGCCGGCAAACGGCCGAAGGTAAAAAACTCATTGACCATTTCAATCAATTCATCCGTTTGTCGGATGATGGTTTGGGTGCAATCGTCAAAAATTGCCTTCTCCTTCCCTTCGGGGATCAGATGGGCATACTTTTTACTGAGTCTCTGTGCGGACAACTTAATGGGCGTCAGGGGGTTTTTGATTTCATGGGCCAGACGTCGGGCCACTTCCCTCCAAGCCGCTACCTTTTGTACTTTTTCTATCTCGGTCAGGTCGTCAAAGACCAGAACCATGCCCAGATTGCGTTTCTCCTCATCCTGCAATTTGGAGACCTTGACCAAGAGGGTCAAGGTTTTATCGGCCAGAGGCACCTGGATGGTCCGTTCTAGGGTCCCCCGTTTGATCAAATCCAGATTGTCCAATAATTCGTGGAGCATCACCTTCTGTTCCGGACGAAGGATTTCCTCATAGCGCCGGCCGAGAACCTGGTCGGTCTGCAGACGCAACATTTCCCGGGCCGAATGATTGATGGTGCTGATCCGTCCTTCAGCATCTATGGAAATCACTCCGGTCCCTATATTGGCCAGCACCGTTTCCATATATTGTTTCCGTTGATTGATCTCTTCGTTGCTTTTCCATAATTTTTGATAGGTCTGTTCAATCTCCTCTTTTCCTTTTTTCAAATCGGAGGTCATCTTGTTGAAAGAATTGACCAGCAGTTCGAATTCGTCTTTCGCTTCCAAATCTACGGAAAAATCATAATCCCCCTGGGCAATCCGCAGGGTCCCTTCGGCCAGTTTCTGTATAGGGACCGTCATTCCCTTGGCCAAATAAAATCCGAACCAGGTAGCAGAAAAAAGGATCAGTAACGATACAATGGAAAGAACAATGAGATAAATAAATTTAACCGGGTTTTTTAACATCTCCATCTGCCGGTAACCTTCCAGACCGGTGGAAATGGTTTCCATCTTTCTCAGCAACGCGCCCGGGAAAAAAGAAGCCACCACCACCGTGGCCTGGACATTCCGTGACCGGGAACTGTCCAGGACCGGCAGGGCGGCAATAAAAAAATCCCCTTCCCGCGTGGACTGAACGTCAGTGATCCCCTTGGGTTCAAGGCCTTTCAGGACCATCCCCAAGGGAGGCTCCTTAAAGACCTTTAAATAGGGTTCCGAGGTTCCCACCCGGACTTTTTGCTCCAGGGTCGGCAAAAAGAGCGCCACCCAGGCCAGACCGTATTCCTCCCGCTTTTCCTGCAGGTTGCGGACCAGTTCTCCTAAATCATTCTTGGAAATCAACCCCGACTGGCTCAAGTCCAATGAAATCTGCTGGGCATAGGTCCGCGTCCCCCTTTGGGAAGCCTGATAATAAGAACGTCCGACATCCAGAGAATCCTGCAGGGACTTTTCTATATGCATATTGAACCAGTAGTCCATACCCATGGCCATAAACTGGTAGGCGATAAAAAAAAGGACAATAGTGGGAATCAGCGACAGGGTGATAAAACCCATTACCAGCCGGGTTCGCAGCTTTGATCCCAGGATTTTTCGTCTTCGTTCGGTGACCAGTTTGAGGAGGTTTCTTACCACTAAAAAGATCAACAGCAGCAGCAGAATGATATTGAGATTGATCAGGGCAAAAAGGACGACCCGTTGGGAAAGGGAAAAAGGGAAATCGGGACGAATGATTTTTGTTTCCCAGAGTGTCAGACCGAAACCCACCACAATGGTGATCAGGATAATGATCCGTTCCCTTTTCTTCCGCCGTTGTTCTTTTTGTTCTTCCGATAGAAGGGAGGTCATGGGTCTGTTGGTGAAGGACTTGCCGGTTAGTATGTGAAATCAACTACATGCCAGTCCGTTTCGAAGTCCCACAAAGAGACAAAAAACAGAATATAGTGGAGGTACAAAGGGAGCCGGACTTTGTTTAGCTCAGCCTTTATCCGCAGTTGATACTGGTTGTTACGCTCCAGGTTTTGAAGAGGGACCAGTTGGATATTACTGACATCGGCCATCATTTCCTGGGCCTTGGCAAATTCCTTAACGGTGAAAGTCTGATTGCCCCGTTCGCTTAAGATCACGGAATATTCATCCCTCAGGGAGTCGTATTTGATGGTATGAAACAGTTTTATGGCCGCCAGCCGTTTATTGGGCCATAAAGAGCGGGGTTTATACAATTCCACCAGAAAGGTGAAAGTGGTCGGAATACCGTTCTGGATGGCCTTGTTCATCTCAGGAGTGAAGCAGCCTTTGGTAATAAAATAAACTAAAAGGTGATCTTGATTATTGGTCACCAGGATATCGTTAATTAGGGGCTGTTTGCTCCAGCCTGTTTGGGTCAGGGTAAAAAGCAGGCCCAAAACGATCAGGAAATAACCGGCCAGGGTGGAGCCGAAAAAGTGATTTCTCAATAAAATTGACTTCATAAGCTTATAGTAACAAAAAGGCAAAAAATTGCAAGCCTATTCCCGAAAAGGATTCAATTTTGTATAGGAAAGGAACAGCAAATTTCCAGGAAAGTTGGAAAAGGAAAGAAAAATCGTGGAAACCCGAATAAGGTCATGAAAAAGGGCTGTCTATCCCGCGTTTTCCTGGAAAGAACAGACCTTTTTCAATAATCCGTTAAGAACCGCCGGCTCTTTGTCTATGAAGCTCAGGAAAAACCGGAGGAGGACGGCCCGCAACTGGAAGACATCGAAATGCCGGTGTTTTTCCCGCCGGATTTGGAAAAGGCCGAAAGGACCCTCAAGACCTTGTCTCCTTGGCAATAAGGACACCGTACCTTCACATTCTGTGAATTCCAGATAATTTTCTCAAACAAACGAGAACAATCACTGCAACGATACTCATAAATCGGCATTTCAGCAACCCCTTTTCGGAATTATTTGCTTATAGAATAAGATCCGAATCGCTGTTGTCAAGACCTGATTTTAAGGGTATAAACCGAAGGGAGTATTTTCGGAATTCCATTGTGGTTCCGGCTGGTCCGGGTGGGGGAGGCGCGATAAAAAAATTTGTCTTTTTCGAAAATATGATGATACACTGTTTCATCCCCTTGGTTTGAATGAACCTGGTAGGAGGAGATTTATATGCCCGAACTTCGAAAAGACCCCATCGTCGGTCGATGGGTAATTATTTCCACTGAACGGGCCAAACGGCCCTTTGATTTTGCCCCGGAGGACGAAACTCCCAAAGGCGGATTTTGCCCTTTCGACCCGGGAAATGAAAAAACCACCCCGCCGGAGATAATGGCTTATCGCTCTCCCGGCACACCCTCCAATTCCCCCGGGTGGACCCTGCGGGTGGTGGCCAATAAATTCCCGGCCCTGATTATTGAGGGCAGTTTGAATAAAGTCGGAGAGGGTTTATATGATAAGATGAACGGAATCGGTGCCCATGAAGTCATAATCGAAACCCCCGAACATGAGGAAACCCTTTCTACCATGTCCCAGGGAAGGTTTGCCGATGTTCTGCGGGCCTACCGCGACCGGATCATCGATCTTTCCAAGGACCCCCGTTTTCAATACATCCTGGTTTTTAAGAATCAGGGACGGGCCGCCGGGGCCTCCTTAGAGCACAGCCATTCCCAATTGATCGCCTTGCCGGTCATCCCGGAAATTGCCCATGAGGAACTGAACGGTTCGAAAAAATATTATGCATATAAGGACCGCTGTGTCTTTTGCGACATTGTCCGGCAGGAACAGGAAGCCAAGGTCCGGATGGTTATGGAAAACGAGGATTTTATTGTCTGCTGCCCTTTCGCCCCCCGTTCACCCTTTGAAGTCTGGATTATCCCCAAGGCCCATAATGCCGTGTATACCGAACTGGAAGAGGAAAAATTTTCTTCCCTGGCCCAAATTTTTTCTAATACCCTTAAACGTCTGGATAAGGCCCTGAATCGACGTCCCTATAACTTCATGCTTCATACCTCTCCCATCAAGGAATCTCACCGGGATTACTATCATTGGCACTTCGAAATTGTCCCCAAGCTGACCCGCATTGCCGGGTTTGAATGGGGTTCGGGTTTTTATATCAATCCCTCTCCCCCTGAGGATGCCGCCAAATATCTAAGGGAGGTCCGTATTGAGGAGGAAAAATGAAGATCCTTTTCGCCACTTCCGAGGTCAGTCCTTTTTCACGGGCCGGCGGTCTGGCTGAGGTTTCCAATCATTTACCTCTGGCCCTGGCCCGGATGGGGCATGAGGTATTCATCGCCACACCCAAATACCGCCAGACTCGGGATGGAAAACCTCCTTTAAAACTTCTCCCCACCCCTTTGGAGGTCCCTATCTCCTGGATGAAAAAAACAGCACAGATTTATCAATCCAGTATCGAAAAACAGGTGAAGGTTTTTTTTATCGGTCGCGACGACCTCTATGATCGTGAAGGGCTGTATGGGAATGAATTTGGAGATTATCAGGACAATGCCGAGCGATATATCTTTTTCTCCAGGGCCGTCGTCGAATTATGCCAAACCTTGAACTTGAGACCGGAGGTTATTCACTGCAACGATTGGCAGACCGGCTTGATCCCTGTTTATCTCAAAACACTCTATGCCCAAGCCCCTTCCCTTCAATCCATTGCCAGTCTGTTCACCATTCATAACCTGGGTTACCAGGGCCTCTTCTGGCACTACGACCTCCATCTGACCGGTTTGGGGTGGGAATGGTTTACGCCCAAGGGATTGGAATTCTTTGGTAAATTAAATTTAATGAAGGGAGGCATCGTTTTTGCCGACCTTTTGAACACCGTCAGCCCTAACTATCGCAAGGAGATTTTGACGCCGGTCAATGGCTTTGGACTGGAGGGGGTTCTAAAAACGAGGGGGAATGACCTCTATGCCGTTTTGAACGGAGTGGATGATCAGGTCTGGGATCCTGCACGGGATCCTTTTATAGCCTTCAACTTTTCTTCTGATGATCTGGAAAATAAAAAAGGCTGCAAGGCCCATTTGCAGGAAATATTCCACTTGAAGAAAAAAGCCGAGGCCCCGGTCATCGCCTTTATCTCCCGTCTTTTGGATCGAAAAGGATTGGACCTGATCAGTCAGATATTTCCCCGACTGATGGAAACGGAGATCGAAGTCATTCTCATGGGCCAAGGCGTGGAATTGTATCAAACCTGGGCCCAGGAAATGGTCCAAAGATATCCGGGACTGATCGGATTGGAAAAAGAATATAACGGTCCCCTGGCCCACCAAATCCAGGCCGGGGCCGATATGCTGCTGATGCCTTCCCGCTATGAACCCTGCGGTCTCGAACAACTCTCGGCCTTAAGGTATGGAACCGTTCCTATTGTCCGGGCTGTGGGGGGATTAGAGGATACGGTGGAGGATTACAATATGAAACTCGACCAGGGGACCGGGTTTAAGTTTAAGGAATATGAGGGGGATAAATTGTTTCAGACCTTGCAAAAGGCCTTGTCGGTTTACCGGGATAAACCTCGCTGGAAGCGCCTCATGCAGCGGGCCATGAAAATGGATTTTTCCTGGGAGAAATCGGCGGCTCAATATCAAGCGCTTTATGAAAAGGCTGTTGAGAAAAAACGGGGTCAGGCATAGCTGGTTATGGACCAGGGGATTGAACTGTTAAAAAAAGTTATTCAGGTGGCCAATTCCAGTATTGGGTTTGAAGATCGTCTGCAGGGTATCCTGGATTTACTGGTCCGAAAGGAAGGGATGGAGAGGGCCGTTTTACTTTCCCTGACGCCGGAAGAAGAAACCCTGGAACTGAAAAAAATCAGTCCCCGGGATTTTTCCTGGGACGGTTGTTCCTTTCCCCTGGCCAGGACGCCGGTGGCGGAAACCCTAACCTCCAGGAAGGCCGTTTTCATCCCCCGCCTGAACAAAAAAGAACATAAATCCCTCCTGCGCAACCCCCTATTTAAAGGGTTCAACACCCTGATTATCCTGCCGATCGAAGACGACAATTTGTTGTACGGTGTTTTGTGTCTTCTTTCCCAAAAGGCTATTGAACCGAACCAGGGGCAATGGGAAGTGCTCGAAATGGTCGCTCGTGAATTGGCCGGGGTGATCAGAAATTCCTGGATCTATACCGAGTCCAAGAAAAGGATCGCCGAGCTCAGCGTCCTTTACCAGGTAGGCAAGGTCATCGGTTCCACTCTGGAATTGGATGATCTGATCAACCGAACCGTGGCCATCACCGCCCAAGTGATCAACACTAAAGGATCAGCCCTGGTGATCCTGGCAAAAGGGTCCGATGAAATCATCGTTGAATCGGAGTTCGGCCTGGTCCCCTCACAGGTAAAAAGGAGGGTCATTCAGGATATCATTAACCAAAAGGGGAACCAGATTTATCACCAGCGATCCGGCTCTCCGGATGAAGGTCTTGTTTTTTCCCCCGAGGGCAACAACCGGCCTTCACCGGGGAAGTCCGGTCATCTTTCCTCTTTTATGTGTATTCCTTTGACCTTCAAGGGCCCTTATCGGGGCCGGCTTTGTGTGTATGAAAAAATCCCCATGGGGAGCGACAGGATACCTCTCTTTAGCGAAGAGGAACTGTCGATTTTATCCACGATCGGGAACATCATCGCCAGTTCTCTGGAAAATGCCCTCACCTTTCAAAAAATTGAAACCCTGGCCAAAAAAAACGAATGGATGGTTAGAAACCTTTCCACACTTTATCAAATCGACAGCGCCATGATGACTTCAGCTTCTCTGAAAGATTTGCCCCAGATTATCCTCGAAGCCATAACCCTGAAACAGGGATTAGGGTTTAATCGGGCCATTCTTTTTTTGGCCGATGAAGGGAAAAAAATCCTGACCCCAATGGCCTGGTCCATTCAAAGAGAATCCTCTCAAGAAGTGCGGCCCCCCAAAGAGGAAGACCTGCAGACTAACACCTTAAGCGGCTATTTTGTCCGCCAGGCCGCCCAGATCCGAAATGCCCGTCAAGAGGCGGACCTGGCGGTCAACACGATTAAAGTCCCCCTGGAAAAGGAGGCCGGAATTTTGGCCCGTACCTTTTTAGAAGGTCGGACCTTTTTAGTAAAACAGGCGGCAGAAGACCCGCGAACCAATAAAGACCTGGCCAAACGGTTGAAGTTGGATTCCTTTGCCTCCCTTCCCATTCTGGCCAAAGACAAGCCCATCGGGGTTATTGAAGTGGATAACTTCCTGGATAAACGACCGATCACCCAGGAAGACCTCAACCTCCTGTCCATGCTGGCCCATCAGGCCGGATTGGCCCTGGAGAATGCCCGACTCTATTCCTATATAGAAAAGACCAATGAAGAGCTCAAAGCAGCACGGGAACGGCTTATCGAATCGGAAAAAATGATGGCCATAGGGGAAATGGCCTCCGGGCTGGCCCATGAAATACGAAATCCCCTGGTCTCCATCGGAGGATTTGTAAGACGCCTCCATAGAAAATTCCCTAACGATGATCAGGTCCAGGCCTATTTTCAGGTGATCATAAACGAAGTGGAAAGGCTTGAAAAGATTCTCAACGAAATCATGGACTTTTCCCAGGATCCGCGGGGCAGCTATAAAGAATGGCCTGTAAATCATATCGTAGAAGAGGCCCTGGGGCTCATCCAAAGGGATCTGGATGAAACCAATATCCGTGTTCAAAAAGAATTGGGAAATGTCCCAAAGGTTTTCGGGGACAACCGCCAGTTGGTCCATGTCTTTTATAATCTCTTTTTGAATGCCTGGCAGGCTATGCCCCAGGGGGGGGTGTTGACGGTCAGGACCTACGTTAAAAAAGAGCCGGAAAGGTCCTGGGTCGCCTGTGAAATCACCGATACCGGCGGGGGGATTCCCCCGGAACTGCTCCATAATATTTTTAATCCTTTTTTCACAACCAAAGTCCAAGGTTCAGGGTTGGGCCTGCCCATTGTCCATAAAATTATCACCCGTCATAACGGAGAAGTGGATATCGACAACCGTCCGGGTGAGGGGGTATCGTTTCAGGTTAAATTACCGGCGGCAAAAGAAACCCAGCACTTTTTTCCGAAAATCAAGCTAAATGGAGAGAAAAAACATGAAACGGATATTAATCGCTGATGACGAAGAAGCCTTGCAGAGGCTCTATCAAGAAGAATTTGAAGAAGAAGGTTATAAGGTTATTTTGGCCGGGAATGGGAATGAGGTCCTGGAGCGTTTGCAGGATCAGGACCGGATACCGGACCTCATCATCATGGATATCCGTATGCCGGGGATGAACGGCATCGATACCCTGAGAATTATCAAAGAGAAATATCCCCATATCCCGGTTATCCTTTGTTCGGCCTATAGTGAGTTCAAACAAGATTTTTCAGTATGGGCTTCGGACGATTATGTGGTCAAATCCTCGGACCTGACCGAGCTTAAAGAGGCGGTAAAAAAACATTTGAAGTAACTTATTTCAAGCTTAGACGCTTTTGATGAAGGTGATCCTCATTGTTTTTCCGGAGTCCCCGTATAAATGAACTTCATAGCACCAGGGTGATCCTTTGCCGAGAGGAATTCGAAGGTCGAATTCCTCCCCCTGGTCCGTCCCACAATTTAAAATGGCTTTGGTTAGTCCCTGAGCCGTCCTTTCTTTAAAATCTACCGGCCCCTTCCCTCCCTAAGGGGCGGTTCTTTTCAAACCACCTCACCTCATCCTGAATGGTTTTATTGTAGGGAAAAACCTACGGATAGAACCCAATATTAAACAGAAACAAGCTTCTAAAAATATTTCCACATATTAATTCAATAGGTTATATTTTTTACTGCTTTTGGCATGTTTTTAGCAGATTTCTACAATAGAGGTGCGAACTATTCCCTTCGGGAAAAATCCGCATTTGATAGATCACCGGATGTAAAGGTAGAAAAAAATTCTAACGCTGGGGGAAAAAATGGTACTTTTTATTACCGGGTTGTTTTTAGGATGTAGTTTAGGAATATTTTTTATTTCCCTGCTGGTTAACGCCAGGGAATCGGAAGAAAAAACCATTTAATGCGCCTATTTGACGGTTTTCCCCACCCTCTTTTTCCCGATAATTTTTACCAATGACTCGGAGAGGTGAACAGCTTTCTTCACCGAGGTGATTGTCCAGGGGGGAAACCCGTTTTTTAATTATAGTGAATTTCCTGAAAACGGCTTCTTAAGCGTGTCACCTCCTCCTTAACCTCTTTCCCCCGGAGGACATCGGCAAAGTAAGCCGCTACCTCGCCCATTTCTTTTTCCTTCATGCCCAAGCGGGTCAGCTCCTGCACCCCTATCCGCAGTCCGGAAGGGTCCCTGGGATCTTGATCACCGGGCAGCATATTATAATTGACAATGATGTTATTTTCGGCCAGGCGGCGAGCGATTTCTTTGGCCGATCCGTTCCGGAAGACTTTTAGGGCGATCTGATGGCTTTCCGTAAACCCGAATGCCTCTGCTTCCACCTGGAGGTGATGGTCTGCCAGTGCCCGGCCCAGGGCCTTGGCGTTGGAAACGATCTGTCGGGCATATTCTTTCCCAAAGGCCTTCATTTCCCGAATAGCCACCAACAGCCCGGGTATGGTGTGCAGGTGATGGTTACTGGAAGATCCGGGCATGATCCCCCGGTCGATACCGGTCCACCAATTCAGCTCGTCTTCGGAATGGCAATTCCCCAGGATGACCCCCCGTTGAGGGCCGGGGAAGGTTTTATGTACGCTGGCAGCGATAAAATGGGCCCCTTCACGGAACGGATCCTGGAACTGCCCCCCCAGGATCAGTCCCAAAACATGGGCGGCATCATAGAGGACAGGGATATTTTTTGCGCGGCAGACTTCGGAAATCTCTTTTACCGGTTCGGGAAATAAAAAAAGGCTTTTTCCCATTACCACCATCTTAGGGGAGGTTTTCTCAATTAGGGTTATCCCTTTGGCGACATCCATATGATAACCGTCCGGGGTGGTCGGCCAATAGTGCAGGGCAATGGAATCGTTCGTACCCACAGTCAGAGTCTGGCCGCGAACTTGAATCCGGCGGCCGAAAACGCCTATCGGATTATGGCTGATGTGTCCACCGCTATCGATGGAATTGACAATGACCGTATCCCCTCCCCGCAGCAAGGCCAAGGCCACAGCCGTATTGGCCTGATTTCCGCTGATGGGGCGGACATCCACATGGGTGCATCCGGCCAAATCCTTCATTTCCTCAGTGGCCATGCTTTCCAGTTGGTCGATATAACCGGTCCCTTCATAATAACGGTTAATGGAATCTTGGGTATTGGGATGTCCTTCGGCATAGCGCCCCATGAAGTCTGTACACTCGATTTGGCGGACCGCCGCAGACTGGATGTTTTCACTGGCAATCATGTTCAGGGTTTCCCTGCCCCGCCATTGGTTCTGGTTCTCAACAATTTTCAGTATATCGGATATATCAACAGGCATTGTCCTCTCCTAACTCGTCTCCATCCGGAAAAGCTATTTTCGGCAGGAAAAACGACTCATTCCAGGTCCTCATAAACCTCTTCGCAAAACCGTGGGGTACAAATGGCTAAAAAAACCAAATCGTCGGTCTCCCTGTTGGAAATGCGTTGGGAAACGCCCGGGGGAATAACCACCACATCCCCCGTACCGACCTCTTCCGGAGCCAAGGTCCCGATTTCCACCACACCCTTTCCGGACAAGATGGCATAGCGCTCCGTAACACCCGACAGGCGATGAAGACGGGTGCGGACCCCCGGTTCCACCCGCACCCGGGCGATGGAAACGGAATCGTCCTGGATAGAATTCCACCATTCGACGATATGACATCCCTCTTTAAAAAAATATTCCGGCCTGGTGTGGTTATGTACGATCCGTGGCTGCATCGGCAAAAAAATCCTTTGCCCGGTGGAAACCGACCCGTTTGGTGGCGGATTCCCTTTTATAACCATTTGATAAGAGTATATTTTGTTCAGAATATAAACCAGAGAGAAGAAGCGGTCAAGCGGAAAAATAAAAAAAATCCCCTGATCCCCCCGGCCTGGAATTTATGGTGGGCCGTTCTTGACCGAAGCGGCTAAAAACGGACTTGACAATTTTTTCCGGTTGACTTATATTTCAGATTATTCTGATTTGTCTGATTAATTATATTTTTTTAAATCATCAGAAAAATATTTTTCAGGAGTTCAAAGGGGATGACTAAAAAAGTGCTTAAAGCCTCAAACCGTCCGGGGGCCAACTGCTGCCGGGTGGAATCCCTGGTTTCCATTGATGAACGGGGTCAGATGGTCTTGCCCAAGGAGCTTCGCGACAAGGCCGGGATCGGTCCCGGAGAAAAATTGGCCCTTATCAGCTGGGAAAAGGAAGGTCGGATTTGCTGTTTTACCCTGATCAAGGCCGAAGACCTGGCCGTCGGCGTTCAGGAATTTCTGGGGCCGATCATGAATCTGCAGCCCTAATTTTTTCGCCCCGGGCCGAGGGAAAACAGAAGGCTGATCCTTTGATCCGGAGAGCGGAAGAGGAGCCCCTTGCCTTTTTCCCAATCCGGACCGGCCGGAACCAAAACGGAATTCCGAAAATACTTCATTCGGTCCGGGTAAATTCCGTTTTTAGAATAAATTCTATCCAATTGGCGTAGAATTCTATTCGTAAGTTACTCAGGGAGTTTCTTTTTTAAATGAGATATTCCCTTCAGGGTTGAAAAGGTTTTTTTATAGCACAATCACAAAGTAACCATGATTTCATTAAGACCCGATCAGGGTCGAGGAGGAGAAAAATGAAAACGGAAGAAATAAAAAAAGAGGTCCGGGACCGCTATGCCCGGGTAGTTACCGAAAAAATATCCTGTTGCGCCCCGGCTTCGAGCTGTTGCGGTCCGGCGCTGCAACCGGAGATCATCGGCAAGTATGTCGGCTATAGTGACCAGGACCTCCAAAGCGTACCGGAGGGGGCTAATTTGGGGCTTGGCTGTGGAAATCCTCTGGCCCACGCCGCCCTGAAACCGGGAGATACCGTCATCGACCTCGGCTCCGGAGCGGGTTTTGACTGCTTCCTGGCCGCCCGGCAAGTCGGTCCCCAGGGGCGGGTGATCGGGGTGGACATGACTGCGGAGATGATCGATGCCGCCAGGAAAAATGCGGAAAAAGGGGGATACACCAACGTGGAATTTCGCTTGGGGGAAATCGAAAACCTGCCCCTGGCCGATAATCAGGGAGACATGATCATCTCCAATTGCGTTATTAATCTTGCGCCGGACAAGGCCAGGGTTTTTCAGGAAGCCTTCCGCGTCCTCAAACCAGGTGGACGTCTTATGGTATCGGACATCGTCTTGCTGGGTGATTTGCCGAAGGAGATTCTGGAGTCCATTCCGGCCTACGTCAGTTGTGTGGCCGGGGCGGTGAAAAAAGGGGAATATCTGAAGGCCATGGAACAGGCAGGGTTTAGGGAGGTTGCCGTCTTGGAGGAAACCGTTTTCGAGCTGGACAAGATGATCAATGATCCCACCATCCAGCCCATTTTAGCTGAAGGAAAGATCGAAAGGACTAAGGCCAATAAAATTGACCAACTTGTGGCCAGTATTAAAGTTTCAGGGTTTAAACCCTTGCCTTAACCTGCTTTTGTGGAAATAGGTCCCAAGCCCGGCTTTGGAACGAGGAGCAACCGCTTGGGGAGTGCAGAAGCAGGAAGCAGAGGCTTTCTAAATAAAAAAGTCGACGGTGTGCAGTTCTTTGGGAGGTCCGATTTCGGCAAGGCACTGGTAGTTATGAAAGGCTTTTCTGGCCTGAAAATTGGGCCAGGAAGGGACGAGGACCCTCAATCCGTCAGGAGCATGCTCCTCCTCAAGCTCGACATCAATATAAAGGGTATTACCGATCGGATGATAACTTTTTACCAACAATTTCCGGGCCAGGGTTGTTTGCGCCTGATGCGGGTGTTCAGAAGGGGCAGCGGCAGACCGGTCCGAACTTTCCCTTGAAGGAAAATGGCGGAATCCGCATGAAATAAGAGGAAACTCCATTATTATCCCGGACTATTGACTAACCAGTTGATTTATTTAAAAAATAAAAATATTTCTTATTGCTCGACAAAATTCTATTGTCTATTGAATAGGTTATCATTTAAATTAGAAAAAGTCCAGAAAAAAATACCGGTGCATCAGTACCAAGAAAAGGGGACCGATGAAGAAACCAAGACTTCATTATGGCTGGGTTGTGATCTTTATGGGCTTATTGGTCACCATAGGAGCTCACGGGTTCGGACGGATGTCTTACACCCTGATCCTCCCGGCCATGAGGGACGGGCTTAACTTCTCTTATACCCAGTTAGGTTTGATCGGAACCGGAAATTTTATTGGTTATTTGTTTATGGCCCTGATCGGCGGGGCACTGGCTGCCCGTTTTGGTTCCCGGATAACCATCTCTCTGGGATTGGCCTTTATGGGAGTAACGATGTTCCTGACCGGATTGGCCCGGGGATTTGAAATGGCCTTTGCCCTGCGTCTACTTACCGGATTGGGACACGGGGCGGCTTATGTTCCGGCCATGGCTCTGGGTTCAACTTGGTTTGCCGTTCAAAGACGGGGATTTGCCACCGGGATCGTGACCGCCGGAACCGGAATCGGTACCGTAATCGCCAGCCTGGTTATTCCTGTGATCCTCAAATCCCAAGGGGTGGAGGGGTGGCGTTACACCTGGTATTTATTAGGCGCCGGCATGCTCTTTATTACCGTCTTGGTAGGTTTTTTCCTTAGGAACCGGCCGGAGGAAATGGGGTTGGCACAGGTAGGGGATGCAGCCGATCCGCCAAAGATTGGATCGGCCGCATCTTCATCCAATATGCTTAACTGGGGGGAAGTCTATAAAGTAAAAAACATCTGGTACCTGGGTCTGGTTTATTTTATGTACGGTTTTTCCTATATTATTTATATGACCTTTTTTGCCGCTTATTTGATAAAGGAATTGGGAATGACCCAGACCGAAGCCGGAGGATTATGGGCCCTGGTCGGGGGGTTAAGTATCTTCTGCGGGGTGATTTGGGGTGCCGTATCCGATCAACTGGGTCGGGCCAAGGGTGCGGCCCTGGCCTATCTGACCCTCAGTGTTTCGTATTTGTTGTTCGCCCTGATTCCATCCCCGACAGGGTATTACCTTTCGGCTGTTTTTTTCGGCCTCAGCGCCTGGAGTATACCAACCATTATGGCCGCCACCGCGGGGGACATGGTCGGTCCCCGCCTGGCTCCGGCCGGTCTGGGGTTTGTCACCCTCTTTTTCGGTACCGGTCAGGCCCTGGGACCTTGGATCGGCGGACTCCTTTCCGATGCCACCTCTTCCTTTTTCGTTCCCTTTCTCTTAGCCGGCCTGATTTCCCTCCTGGGGGGCCTGATGGCCCTCAGAATAAAAATTAAATTGTCTTGACTTGGAAAATCCCTTTCCCCTATATTTCTTCTTAAAAATATTAAAAATATAATTTTAGTAAAAAGGAGGGGTTTCCTTGTCTCATCCCTTAGAAGAACTGTTGCAACCCCGTTCCATCGCCGTGGTCGGGGCTTCCAACAACCCCCATTCGGCCGGCAATAATTTTACAGCCGCCCTTTTGAAATATGGATTTAGAGGAAAAATATTTCCCATTAACCCCAACTATCCGGAAATCCTGGGCCTGAAGGCCTATCCGGCGGTAAAGGCCGTTCCCGATCCGGTGGATTATGTCATTTCCGCCGTCTCCGCCCCTTTGGTGCCCTCCCTCCTGGAGGATTGCGGTCAAAAGGGAGTAAAGCTCGTCCATCTCTTCACCGCCCGTTTCAGCGAAACCGGTCGCCCTGAAGCGGCCGAACTGGAACAGAACATACTGCGATTGGCTAAAAAATGGAACATCCGTCTTATCGGACCGAATTGTATGGGTTTGTTTTATCCCGGTCAGGGAATCTCCTTCAGTGACGCCATGCCGGAAGAAAAGGCCGGACCCATCGGTTTGATTTCTCAAAGCGGTCAGGCCGTGGAAGAAATCGTCCGTTCGGCCGCAGTCATGGGCTTGTATTTCAGCAAGGCCATCAGCTATGGAAACGCCCTGGACTTCAACGAGTGCGATTTTCTCGAATTCCTGGCCCAGGATCCGGAAACCCGGATCATCCTCATGTATCTGGAAGGTCTGCGGGACGGACGACGGTTTCTCCAATCCCTGCGTCAGGCTTCGGCCAAGAAGCCGGTGGTCATCCTCAAAGGAGGACGTGGCCGATCCGGGGCCAGGGCGGTGGCCTCCCATACGGCCTCCCTGGCAGGCTCCAGCGAGGTCTTGAGTACCGCCCTGACCCAAACCGGGGCGGTTTCCGTGTCCAGCCCGGAGGAATTAATCGATCTGGCACTCCTTTTTCACTATTTGCCCCCTTTTACGGGCCTGCGGGTGGGTGTTCTCGGCGGGGCCGGCGGGGCCAGTGTCCTGGCCGCCGACCAGTGCGAAGCAGCGGGGCTTGAAGTCATACCCATTCCTCCGGGGTTAAGGCAGGCTTTGAAAGACAAAGGGGTAAGCATCTGGGACTGGATCGGCAACCCGGTGGACCATTCCATCCGGGAAGGGGATGATTTCAAACCCCGGCAGATGCTGACCATGATGGCCCAGGACCCCCATTTCGACCTGTTGCTGGTCATGTTTGGTGAACCCCATCATGAAAGGCAAAGAGGAATATCTGCCGATGATTACCTGGAAGAATATCGTTTGGAAGAGTGCAGGGACAAACCGATCCTGTCCGTGGTCCCGGACCGCTGCCTGGGCATCGATCATTATGACGACTGGAATTGGAAGGTGATTTATGAAATCCGCACCAAATTATTAAAACGCGGTCTGCCCTTTTTTCCCTCTATAG
>JBFMBU010000053.1:0-14669 GCA_040755035.1 Thermodesulfobacteriota bacterium | reverse complement strand
CCTCCTTATCGGCCAATGACAAGAGTATTCGATGAACGGAAAAATCCGCCTCCAGGTATCCGGCCTCCCGGGCCGTGGCTTTAAGGAGTCGCTTGGATTAGTAATACCCGGCCAGGCGGGGAATATACCCAAGCCCGAGGGGGAAGGCCCGGATTTGCTGCAAAAGGGTTTCCTCCCCGGCCCCGGGACCGGTGATCTGAATCTCCACCCTGGAGACCCGCACCGGTGCTCCGGGTTGGATACGGGCTGATAACCGGACCCGTTCAGGGAATTTTTCGATAGAGACATCTATCCGGGGATGATAGTATCCAAAGGGCTCCAGGGCCTGGCGGATTTTCTCCGGCGCTTCTTTTACAAAAAGGGTCAGTAACAGTTCGTCCATATGCCCGTCCCTGATCATCCCTTCCGGGGGAGAGAGGGCCATCTCGCAGTTTTTCCGGGGCTCCGGAGCCAA
Organism: Thermodesulfobacteriota bacterium; assembly: GCA_040755035.1. Lineage (GTDB taxonomy): Bacteria > Desulfobacterota > RBG-13-43-22 > RBG-13-43-22 > RBG-13-43-22 > RBG-13-43-22. Next base: position 14,215 of record JBFMBU010000053.1, on the reverse strand, counting down.
TCCTTCAATGACGGCCTCGAAGGCCAATTCTCCACGGGCCGAAGCGGCCAAAAGGGTAAAAAATGAAAAAATAAGGAAAAATAATATATTAAAAAGAATCTTTAAAGTAATTTTCATAACCTGAGAATAATCGTTCCGTAGAAGTATTTCTTGCCGGTCCTAAACAATATGATAAGCATCATAACAATAAGTTAAAAATATTTTTAGCAAAATCGTTCAGAGGCCTAATGAAAGAACGATAAAGACATTTTCTGGAAATTGGGATATACTATTCCTGTTGGAGTAGCGGAACAGAAGTCCCCTCTTTCCGGTCATAAATGATGTCAAAATTTCTCCCTTCCATCGGAATAACCATAGGGATGGTTCCGGACCTTTGGTGAGGAAACCTTAATAAAATTATTAACATTATATAGCTATGGAAGCGAATAAAATAGAAAAATACCAGCAACCCCTTGAGCGGTTGCGTGATCTGGTCCCCGGGCTGGTGGATCTGCTTCGGATGGAAGAAAAGGTGCCGGCCGAACAGTGGAAAAATCTGGACACCCGATTGCTGCCCCTGCTGGATAAACGTCTGCCCCTGATGGTGGCCATCTGCGGGGGTGCTAATTCCGGGAAATCCACCCTTTTTAACTCCCTGCTGAAAGTCCGCCTCTCCCTGGTTCGAGGGGATGCGGGAAGCACCCGTCGGGTCCTGGCCGCGGTCAATCCCGGTATCCTGGCCCTAAGGCATTTTATGGAAAACCTCTTTGAGCCCTTCGGATCGATTCCTCAACCTCTGGACGACCCCAAGGCCCTGCGGGACAGCGGACCTCCCCTTTATCTGACCCATCCGCAAGTGCCTCCGGACCAGGTTTGGATGGATACCCCGGATTTCGATACCGGTTCCCAGGACCGCTATCTGAACCGGCATATCGCCCGGGAGGTGCTGGAGGCCTGTAATGTATTGGTTTATATTGTTACCAATACTACCTATAATAACTTGGAAAACACCCGCTTTATGCGGCAGATTCTGACCGAGGCGGGATTACGGCGCTGCATCCTGGTCTACAACTGTTCCCGCACCCTGGAGGACAGCCAGGCCCTGGGCCATCTGGAAATCACCGCCACCAATCTTTATGGGGAGTCGCGCAAGGAATACCTGATCGGTTATTACCGCACCGACACCAGTGACGCCGTGGCCTCCGGAGAAAATTTTATGTCCCTCAGGCCGGTCCGCAAGGGGGATCCGGAACTGATGGATCTACTTCGCCGACTTGACCCGCGTGAAATCCGGGAAAAACAGATCCAGACTACCCTTTCCGCCTTTACCGATTATGTCCGTCAGGTGCTCGACCTTTCCCGGGCCACCGCTGCTGAAGTGGAATTATATGCCGGGACCCTGCAATTAGTCCTGGGCCGTGCTGTTCAGCAAGCCCTGGTTTCCATACCGGTCAAAAAGATCATGCAGCGGATGAACGACCTCTGGCTGGAGACCAGTCCTCCCCATCTTAAGTTTTTCCGCGGGGTGGGCACGGTGATCGGCAAACCGGCGCGGATGATCCTCTCCCTGATCAAGCAGGTCCAGGAAGGAGAAAAGGCCAAAGAGGGGATGTTCACCAAGGCCCTTGATCCCCTGGAGGAGATTCAATCCAATTTACTGGGCGCGGCCTCTGAGCTGCGGGACCATCTCCTGGCCGAGGAGGTTATCGCCGAGGCCATAGCCAAGGACCCTCAGGGCTCCCGGCTGACCGAGCTGACCGAACGTATCCGCGCCGGCAAGGACCGCCGGGAAAACCAGCTTCCCTTCAGGCAGCCGGCAGCGAGCACGGGCACGGTTATTTTTCACGTGGCCGCACCGGCTTGCACCCAGGGTCTCAGAAAGAACTTGAGTTCCCGACCCTGGTCGGCCGTTTCCGAGAGGCTCCTGCTCACGGCCCGGGAAATTTTACAGGTGGCTGAAGACGCCCGTCTGACTGCGGAGCTGACTGATCTGATCCATGAATTCCGGGAGCAGATGAATTTTTTTCAAAAGACCCGGGAATCCTTTTTCGCCTCTCTCAACGTCCTGCCGGCCACCCTGGGGATCGCCTATATCCTGACCACCGGAGACCCGGTGGGAGGGAGCGGGATCTATGCCAAGCTGCAGGGGTTGTTCGGCATGCATGACCTCTGGGCCCTGGTCTCCGTACCCGCTTCAGCCGGTCTGGATGAAACCGGGAGGAAACAACTGGCGGAGATGCTGGAGCCGGTGGTCAAACGGTGGCTGGAAAACCGGGCCGTGGTTGTCCGGAATCTCTTTAAAGAGACCCTTTCCGGAGAGCTGGAAGGGGAACTGGCAGCCACCCTGGAAAAATTGGATTCGGGGATTGAACAAATCGAGGCGGAGTTGAAGAAATTATGAACACCATTGATGAATATCAGATCAAGGTCAAGGGACGGCTCTCCATGGTCAGGGAGGATATCGCCCAGATTCAGAGCACCCTGGAACAGGCCCCCCATTGGCTGCCGGGACACGGTTTGCTGGCCGAATGCCGGGCCGCCCGGGAGCTTCTGGAAAAAATGGAAGAGCGGCCGATACGGAAGGTGGTGGTCACCCTGGTCGGTCCCAGCGGGGCCGGGAAATCCACCCTGCTCAATGCCCTGGCCGCGGAGGACCGGCTTTCTCCGGTGGGGGTCAATCGTCCCACCACCCGCAAAGCGGTCCTTTACACCCAATCCGTCAGCGACGCCGACTTCCTGCTGAAAGACATCGATGCCGAGTCGCTGACTGTAGAGGCCAGACCCCTTCCCGGGTTGGAGCATCTGATCCTGATTGACACCCCGGACATGGACAGTATGGAAAGCGAAGTCTTTCATCCCCTGCTGGAAAACATTATCCTCCAGACCGACGTCCTGATCTGCGTCCTCAACGCTGAAAATCCCAAGAGGCGGGATACCGTTGTTTTTTTAAAGCGGTTTGTGGATCTCTTTCCCGGCTGGTCGCTCTATGTGGTCCTGAACCGCTGCGACCGGTTGCCGGAAACGGAGCTGAAGGGTTTTATCCTCACCGACCTGCAGCGGCATTTGAAGGATTCATGGAAGAGGACGGTGGATCAGGTCTTCCTGATCAGTGCCCGTCGGCATCTGCAGGACCCGAGTTGGCCGGAGGATGAAAAGCCAAGGCACGATTTCGATCAGTTCCCCCAATTGAAAGGAATGGTCTTTGGGGCCTTGAACCGGTCCGATCATGCCGTGGATATCCGGCTGGAGCAGGCCGACCATCTGCTGGGGCTGGTCCGTAAATCGGTGGGCCAAAGCCTAAGCGAAATAGGGGAGGGGCTGGTCCGGGTTAAAAAAGACCTCTCAGGCCTGGAGCAAAAGGCAGTGCAGGAGGCCCGTTCGGCCATGAAGGATATCGGACCGGGAATGACCAGCGGTATCCAGGCCCTCTTTTATCAGAAGCTGACCGAACGCTGGTGGGGGCCGGTGGGCTGGCTGGTGGCCCTCTGGACCCGGTTTCTCATGGCCGGGGCCGGGATGCTGACCACGATCCGCTCCGGGAATCCGGTTTTGCAGCTCTGGGGCCTGGTTTCCTCCCTGGCCCGCTTTCAAAAAACCCGCCGGACTGTGGAGGAGGCTGCTGCCGGGGGGGACATGTCCTCGGTGCTGCTCAAATACCGCCTGACCATCCAGCAGGCCTGGCCGGACCTGGCCGGGCGTTTGATGGACCTGGGGTTCAACCACGAGGTGCGACGGAACGCCCTGGTTTTGCGGGACGAGAACGAATTGCAGCAGACCCTGGTTTCCTCCTGGAAAAACACCCTGGAGGAGGAAATGAACCGCCGCATCGGAAAAATATCCTCCTTTATTCTGCAATTACTTTTTAACCTGCCGACCCTGGTCGTGCTGGGCCTTTTTACTTATCAGAGCGTCGGCGGTTTTCTAAGGCAGGAGATCCACTCTTCGGCCTATTTTCTGCACGCCGCGGTCAGCATCCTCCTGGTAGCCCTCCTGTCTTTTTTCCTGCTCCAGATCCTGGTCCGTTTTGTGGGGGGCTGGAATCTGATCCAGGCCGTTACCAAAGGCCTGGCCGGACTGCTGGAATCGGCCGGGAGTCAGCGGACCGATCCTTCGCTGCTGGAGGAAATCGAAGCGGTGCTCCGGTTGCGGGAAGGGAAATAAGGTGGGAAAGAGCGGGGATTTTAAAGACAGCCTCATCAATCGATATTTTTATTTTAAAATATTCAGCTTCGTTCTCCCAGTACATTTTCTTGTCTTGCTAAAATTGATCTTTTTGATTAAAATTCCTTTAACTATCGAAAGGGGGGATGAAAATGGCAAGAACCTTCAGTCTTGAATACTGGATCGATGAAAATTGGTATGTGGGAAGGCTTAAAGAAATCCCCGGTGTTTTTAGTCAGGGAGAATCACTTCAAGAGTTGGAGGAGAATATACGTGAAGCCTATCAGCTCATGTTGGCAGAGGAAGAGGTCCCTTTGCCTTCTAATGCCCGGATAAAAGAAATCGAGGTTAGAGTTTGAATCGAAATCAATTTATTCGAGAGCTGGTAGCAAAAGGGTGTTATTTAAAAAGACACGGAAGAAACCACGATATTTATGTCAATCCCAGAATAGGAAAGAAGTCCCCCGTCCCTCGCCATCCTGAAATCAGGGAAAGTCTCTGCCAACTGATAAAAAAACAACTGGGTATATCCTAAGAGATATCTGAACTGGCCGACCCATCCTGCTGCTTGACTAAATGGGGGGCCATAACCTATGTAGTTCTCATCCGGAAAAGGGCCTTTTCCGGATGGAGCGAATAGCGATTAGCTGGTAGCTTTCAGCAAAACCCTTTTTCAAGCGGGTCTGCCGATTGCTGACTGCTGTAGGTTTTATCCGGAAATTTTGAATTTTCGGATGGATACTATTTATATCTACGACCGATGTCATTTCTCTGAATAAGATTGAAACATTCTTCCCATTTCAGGAGATATCCGCATTCAGCGATTTTCCGCGCTGCCCGGCCATCCATTCCAGGGCCTCCATCCCATTGGCCGGTGGAACATAAAGCCGGCTTTCCGGCTTTCTTTCCAAACGCAAGGCCTCTGCGGGACAGCGGGTGACACAGAGGCCGCAGCCGAGACAGCGGTCGGGATTAATTTGGGCCAGGCCCTGGTCATTCATGGTGATAGCGCCCATCTGGCAGCGGTCCAGACAGATTTGGCAACCTGTACACAGGTCGGGGCTGACAACGGCTAAATAGTTGGAGACCACAATGTTCGCCGGCCGTTCCATGCGGTTCAGGCTGCGCAGGATGGCGCAGCAGTCGCCGCAGCAGCAACATAAACCTCCGGGGTTCAGGGTGTTGGAGAGCTGAAGGACGCAGCCGGCTTCCTCGGCGATGTCCAGGGCTTTGAGCGCTTCTTCGATTCCGATGCGGCGCCCCAGCCCCTGATCGATATAATGCCGGGCGTTTGCACCAAAGGACATGCAGATCTCCAGGGGTTTGCCGCATCCTTGACCGATGAGGTTCTGCTGGGTTCGACAGACGCAATTGGCCAGGGAGATGATATTTTTGCTCTCGAGCATCTTGCGGGAATCGTCATAAGTGGCGATGAGATGAGGGGATTCAAGGGAGCGATTGATGGGGATGGTCCGCATCAAAGGAGTTATCCTGGACATTTGATCCAAAAAAGCTTCCTTGAAATACTGCTCGCAAAGCCCGGCCAGTTCGCTGTCCATGGAGTTTAGCTGGAACTCATAGAGGCCCATGATATAGGGCGCCGTGCCGTATTTGGCTGTTTCCCCCCTGCGCCAGGTGAAGATATTGCCTTTTTCGCCCATCCTTCGCAGCAGGGCCTCTACCGCCTTTGGATCGCGCCCGAGCCGAAGGGCGATCTCTTCCGGGGTTTCCAGATTCAGGCTCAGGCAGTGGAACATCTCCGCCTCATCTTCAGTGAAAATTCTCTCCAGTATCCTGAACTCCACTCCCGATTCGGTCAGCGGGAAACCGCAGGAATACTGGTCGAGCTGTTCACGCACTTTTTTATAGATTTCGTTCGGCATATCAACCTCCAGGAGATATTTTATTTTTTGAACATTCCTTTAGCCGCTTCCTTTAATTCCTCCCGGAAATTGGGGTGGGCGATGCGGATCAGCTCTTCGGCCCGTTCCCGGTGGGTCTTTCCCACCAGCTCGGCCACCCCGTATTCGGTGATGACCGTATCGGCGAAGGGCCGGGGGATGGTGACCATGGTCCCCTGATCCAGTTGGGAGACGATGGTGGAGATCGAACCTTCTCCCCAGGAAGAGGGCAAGAGGGTCACGGCTCTTCCTCCGGGGGAGCAAAAGGCCCCGATATGAAATTCGATTTGCCCGCCCGGGCCGTTGATCAGCCGGGTTCCGAACTGGGTCTCACAGGTGATCTGACCGATCAGGTCCACCTGGACGGCATTGTTGATAGCCACCATATTTTTCACTCTTGAGATGTTGGCGATATTGACGACGTAGTCCGAGCTGTATAATTCGAACAGGGGATTATTATCCGCCCAGAGCACCTCTTCCCGCCTCATCCCGGTCAGAGCCGAAAAGACGGCCTTGCCGGGATGCAGGTTGGCATACTTTCCGGTGGCGATTCCCCTTTTCACCAGAAAACCCATGCCGGGGCAGGCCATCTCAGAGAAGATACTCAGATCGTTCAAATGATCAAAAACGCCCAGATCCACGATATAGCGGGAAGGCCGGCCCATGCCGATCTGGATGGCGTCCCCGTCCCGTAAGACGGATTTCAGATGGTCGGCGATAGCCACCATCTCCGGGGTCGGTTCATCGGCCCCGAAAAACATCTTGATCGTCTCCGGTTCATATTCGTCCAGGACATTGATCAGGTTTCGCAGGCGGGTGGGATTTTCGACAGCGAACCGTTCCCGGGCCTGGTCGTGGATCTCGGGCGGGATCTTGCTCAGGAGCAGCACTTCCTCCTCTGGGGAAAGGGAATCGCCGGGCACTTCCACAATGTAATCCACCTCAGAAACATGAACGGCCGTATCGCCATGGGATCTGATCTGATTGGGATCGATCTCGGCGATAATGGTTTTGGCCCGATCGGCATAATGCCTTCGTTCCCAGACATGGGAACCGAAGGTCATAAAGCCGTTTTCATCGGGTCGGGAAAGGTCCAGGAGCAGCACATCGACGTCCCGGTTCATTTTCCGATTATCACGATAGCCTTTGAACCAGGTCCCGTTGGTATAGGGCAGAAAAGCGATCCGGCCTTCGTCATGGGCGGCCCGGCCCAGGTTCCCGAGATAGATGCGGATGATCATATGGAAGGCTTCCTCCATCCCGGGTGAAAGCCATCCCGGATCGGATAAAGGGGACTGGATCTCTATGGTAACGTCGCGGAGTTCTTTCCCGCGGGCGGCAATGGCCTGGGGCATGATCCCCAGGTAGGTGTTGGGGATAAAGACGTTATCTCCCGATTTGATTATCTTAGCCGCTTCTTCGGCTGAAATCCGCTTACGGTTATAATCCTCCTGCCAATTCTCCAGATCCCGTTTTCTGTTTCCCACTGTACCCTCCCTTTTTCTTGAAAAAACCTGCTTGTTCGCCTCGGTTATACCCTCGCTTTTACCTTGACCGGACCGTTAACGGCCATGATACTTTCTCCATCAAATGAAGATAATTATCAAGCACAAATTTCTGTTGGGCGATCCGGTAAAATATTGCCTCGAAAACCGGATTTTTATTGCGGTTTCCTTTTTCCGGAAAAAGCTTACAGCAGTCAACAACCCGCAATCCTCCTTAGGGGGACCCTTAATAAACCCCGGATCCCTTTTCCCCAGGGTCGGCGAAGAGCGGGGCGGCCCGGTCCAGTTGGTCCGGCGAACCCATGACGAACCAGAGATCCTCAGCCCGACCCCTCATATCTCCGTCGGGATTGACCAGCATTTCCGTTCCCCGGCGGATGGCCAAAACACTGACCCCGTATTGTTTCCGTAAATTCAAATCCGCCAGGGTCTTGGCCGCCGCCGCCGAATACATACCGATGCGGAAGGTCTGGATGTCCATGTCCGGTACATGCTGTTTCAGATCCTCCAATGCCAACCCGGAAAGGGTCGGAGCCCGTAACATCTGATACCCCTCGGAACGGACCTCGGCTGTCAGACGGTTGATGTCCTGCTGAGGGATCAGGTATTTTTTCAACAAGCGGGTGAATATTTCCACGGCGGTTTCAAACTCTTCGGGGATCACTTCATCGGCCCCCAGGGCATAGAGGGGGTCCACCTCATGCAGGAATCGGGTGCGGATGATGATGTAGAGTTCAGGGTTCATCCGCCGGGCCAGATCGGTAATCCGCCTGGCTGCCGCTGCGTCATTGATGACGATGGTCAGGACCCGGGACCGGTCCACTCCTGCGGTCTCCAGCACCGTTTCCTGGGTGGCATCGCCGAAAAGGATCGGCTCACCTTTTCCCCTTTCCTCCCGCACCGTTTCCGGGTTCATTTCCAAAATGCGGTAAGGGATCTGGCCGATTCGGGCTGCCCGGGCCAGATTGCGTCCGCAGACCCCGAACCCAGCGATGATCACATGATCGCTGATGCGGACTAACCCATTCTCCATTTCCCGCGGTACCCGATTCCGGAAAGAAGCGAACCCCGGTATTTTTAAAAATAGATCGGCGATCCGCGGGGAAAAGGAAATCATGAAGGGGGTGATCCCCATAGTCAGAATAGAGACAGCCAGAAACCATTGATAATGCTCACCGCTCAGGAGGCTGAAGGTGTTTCCCAATTTTGCCAGGACAAAGGAAAACTCCCCCACCTGGGAGAGGCTCAGACCGACCAGGAGCATGGTCCGTAAGGGGAAACCCAGGCTGCCTGCGGCCAGGGAGGCCATGAAAGTTTTGATAAGCACGATGGCCCCGACTAAGAGCAGCACCAGGAGGAGATGATCAAACATAAAACGGACATCGAGCAGCATACCGATGGAAACGAAAAAAAAGCCGGAAAAAATATCCTTAAAGGGGAGGATATTACCCAGGGCCTGATGATTGTATTCCGATTCGGAGATAATCAACCCGGCCAGAAAGGCCCCCAAAGATAGCGAAAGTCCTACGCTGGAGGTCAACCAGGCCACTCCGAGACAGATGCCCAGGACCCCGAACATGAACAGTTCCCGGCTTTTGGTCCCGACAATATAAAAGAGCAGGGTAGGGACGGCCCATTTGGTGGCCACGAAGACAAAGAGGATCACCCCCGCCCCCTTCAGCAAAATCAGCACCGTTTCCCAGGCCAGGTTTCCCTGGCCTCCGCCCAGGATAGGGATGAGGAGCATCATGGGGACGACGGCAATGTCCTGAAAGATCAGGATGGCCAGGGTGGTACGACCATGAGGGGAGTCGATGGATGCCTTTTCCTGAAACAGTTTAAGGACGATGGCCGTGCTGCTCAGGGAAAGGAGAAATCCCATAAAGATCGATGGCCCGGTTGAAAACCCCAAATAAGAGGCGGCAAAAAAAGTGACTGCCCCGGTCAACAGGACCTGCAGGGAGCCGCCCAGCAACACAGACTTTTTGATTTGCAGCAGACGATTAAAGGAAAACTCGATCCCGATGGTGAACAGAAGCAGGACCACGCCGATTTCGGCCATAACCTCCACTTCGTGGACAGCCTTGACCAGACCCAGTCCGTGAGGCCCGGCCAGAATACCGGTCAGAAAAAAACCGATCAAGGCCGGCATCTTTAAGCGAAGGAAGACGAACAGAATAGCGATTGAAAGACTGAGGATGATTTCGATATCGGTTAGAAGGGGGATATTCATAGCCTGGCGGAACTCCTTCTCCGCCACCATTTATCCGCTTCCACCACGATAACGACCGTCAGGGCGATGAGCAGGATACGCAGCCATTCATTCCCGCTGATCGATTCGGTGCGGAAAATCCATTGTAAACCCGGGACATAGATCACGGCCAACTGGGAGAGAACGGCGGCAACCATACCATAAAAAAGAAAGGGATTACTAAAGGGGCTGATCCTGAAGACCGACGCTATTTCCGAACGGCTGTTCCAGGCTTGGAAGAACTGGAAAAATACCATGACCGTCATGGCAATGGTCCGGGCCTTTTCCAGGGAAACCCCCTGATCCAGGGCCGACCAGAATTCAAAGAGGACGCCGATGGAAATCAAGAGGCTGACCAGTATCGTCCGTTCAATTAAAATGCGGGACATGATACCTTCCTTGGGATTCCTGGGCGGCCGAAGTAGCACCCCTTTTTCCCCGGGCTCAAAGGCCAAGGCCACATCTTGAAGGCCGTTGGAAACCAGATTGATCCATAATAACTGAGCCGGTAGATAGGGCAAAGGCAGGCCGAACAAGACCGATCCCAGGATCGATAAAATAGCCGCTATGCCGGTGGGAATGAGAAAAAAGGTGACCTTACGCAGGTTATCGAAAACAATCCTGCCTTCCTCCACGGCATTAAAGATGCTGGTGAAGTTGTCGTCGGCCAAAACCATATCCGAGGCCTCCCGAGCCACATCCGTCCCGGATTTGCCCATAGCCACGCCGATATGGGCCGCTTTCAAGGCAGGGGCGTCATTCACCCCATCCCCGGTAACGGCCACGATATTCCTGTGTTGGATCAATTGCTGGGTGATGCGTAGTTTATGGTGGGGGGAAACACGGGCATAGACCGAAACCTTCGGCACTCTTTGGAACAGTTCGTCGTCGCTCATCGTCTCCAGTTCCCTGCCGGTGAGGACCTCCGGGTCCCGATCCCCCACGCCCAATTTTCTGGCGATAGTTTTAGCTGTGATGGCATGATCGCCGGTGATCATCACCACCCTAATACCGGCCTTACGGCAGCCCTCAATGGCCCCGATCACCTCCGGACGGGGGGGATCCATCATACCCTGCAACCCGGCGAAAACCAAACCCGTTTCCAGGAGTTCATGGGTTAGCTCTTCCGTTTCCGGGGGGACTTCCTTGTAGGCCATGGCCAGGACCCTTAATCCTTCGCGGGCGAAGTTTTCGGAAATGTTGCCTACTTTTTGCCAGGGTCCGCCGGAACAGGTGGAGCAGATATCAAAGAGTTTCTCCGGTGCCCCTTTGACGAACATCCATTTTTTCCCACCTTGTTCATGCAGGGTGGCCATGTATCCCCGATCCGACTCAAAAGGGATGATGTCGAGTTGTGGATAGGACGCCCGTTCTTTCTCCGTATCCAGACCGGCCTTTAAGGCCGAAACGATCAGTGCCCCCTCGGTAGGATCCCCATCGACTTTATAGACGCCGTCTTCTTCATAGACGTCCGATTCGTTGCACAACAGTCCGATTCTAAAGACCATTTTCAACTCAGCTTCCAGCTCGGAGTCTACGGCCAGCCATTCGGAGAGGATTTCACCTTTCGGATCATAGCCCTCGCCGGTCAACTCATAGACATGGTCTCCGGCGAAGACCTCTTTGACCGTCATTTCGTTCTTGGTCAAAGTGCCGGTTTTGTCGGAGCCGATGACCGTCGTGCTTCCCAGGGTTTCTACAGCCGGGAGCCGCCTGACAATGGCATTACGCCTGGCCATGCGGGTGACGCCAATGGCCAGGGTGATGGTGACCACCACCGGAAGTCCTTCAGGGATGGCCGCTACCGCCGCAGCCACGACGGTCATGAACATTTCTTTGATATTTTCACCCATGAGGATACCGGCCGCAAATAATATGCCGGAGGCAATCAGGACGAGCAAACCAATGGTCCGGGCGAAGCGGTCGAATTTTTCCTGGAGAGGGGCCTTCAGCGTCAGGGCTTCCTGGACCTGGGTGGCGATCTGGCCCAGTACCGTGCGCTGACCGGTTTCCACCACTACGCCCCTGGCCCGTCCATGGACCACCACTGTACCCATAAAGGCCATATTCACCTGATCTCCGGAGGTCAGGTTCTCCTCGGACAGGGCCTGATAGTTTTTTTCGACCGGCAGGGATTCGCCGGTGAGCATGGCTTCGTCTACACGCAGTTCGAGGGTTTTGATCAGGCGCAGATCGGCCGGGACTTTGGAACCGGAAGCTAAGACCACCATGTCCCCGGGAACCAGGTGTTCACTGTCGATCTCCTGTTCCCGGCTCTCCCGGATGACCCGGGCTCTGGGTACGATCAGTTTTTTCAAGGCCCGGACGTTTTTTTCGGCCTTCAGCTCCTGGGTATAGCCGATGACGGCGTTCAGGATGATCACGGCCACGATGACACCGGTGTCCTTATACTCCTGGAGAAAAAAGGTCACCACCGCCGCCAGCATCAATATATAAATCAGCGGACTGGTGAACTGGTGCAGAAGGAGCCTCAAGCGGCTGATTTGTCCTTCTTCAGCCAAGCGGTTGGGGCCGTACTGTTGGAGGCGGGAGGTGGCCACCGCTTCCGTCAGGCCTTGGTTCGAGGTTTCCAATTGTTCGATGATGTTTACCGTGTCCTGCTGATACCATGGTTTTGACATTTTCTATTCCTTATTGACCTTTCATCCGTTTCTTTCCGGCAATGTGGATGATTTCTTAAGAATTTTTCAAAGCGGTTGTGGCCCTGGGTGGGGAAAGGAGGGAGGACCTTATTTCTCCCTGATGGCCTGTCCGCGAGAAGTGAAGGAGATGCCCTGCTGGCCGGCGGCCCCGATCATGACCCCTTCCAGGATGGGCTGGTTGACCTCGGTTTCAGCCTTCCAGCGAACCAGAAAATTGGCCCCCGATCCCCCGGCAGTATCCGAGGACTTGACGATAAAACGGGTAGAGCCCATAGGCTCCAGAAGAATCGGCTTGGTCAGGTATTTCCGGACCAATTTTCCATTGGAATCGTAGTAATCGGCCTGTAACAGGGTAATCGGCTGGGTCGGATCGGTATTTCTAACACTCAGGGTGCCGGTTAAGAGAAAGGACTGTTCCCGATCGCCGTAGTAGATGTGAGAGTAGATGGGGACGTAAACCAACTGCCCTTTTGATAACTCCTGGGCTTTCAATTCGGAGAGGAATAAGGATAGGCCGGCTACGGTAAAAAAGGCGGTTAAGATTACCTGGCCCATGCCAGAAAAAAATCGATTATTTTTCATTCCTTGATTCTCCTTTTCCTCTTCATCCATTTTCACATTGATCCGAAAGCTGCAGTTCCTCTATCTTATTCTTTTTCAGAAGGATGACCAGTTGCTCCAAAAACAGATGGATCTCAGTCTGCCGGTAAAGATGATAATCCGAATTCGGATTTCTGCCAACAGAAATGGAAAGGCCTTTTTCCCGAAGGACCTTATAAGCATCCTCATCAGTGGTGTCATCTCCCACATAGATGGAAAAACTCCCGGGGTCGGAAGTCCGGAGAATCATTTCTACGGCGTCTCCTTTATTCCAGGCCGTCAACGGTCTTATTTCCAGGACTTTTTTCCCTTTGGTGATCCGAAAATGGTCTTTATAAGTCTCGGCGGTTTTCCAGAAAAGATCAAAAAAAGTCCCTAAATGGTTTAGAGGCACCTGTCTGAAATGAATACTGGCGGTGATGCCCTTCTCTTCCACAAGCATTCCAGGAATGGGGGTCAGGGATTGCCTGAGGGCCATAATGAACTCCGGCAGTAATTTTTGATCGGACGTGGGGTTGTGGGTGATGGAGACGGCCTCACCGTCACAGATCTCGGCACCGTGATTTCCCACATACAATAAATCAGGGATATCAACCATGGCCCGCAATTCGGCCAGACTCCTGCCGCTGATAATAACCAGCTTAGTCAGGTCCTTCAGTCGTAAGAGCAAAGCCCGTGTTTCAGGGGACAGGACCGCCAGGTCCGGGGAGTCCATGATTGGGGTCAGGGTGCCGTCGTAATCGAGAAAAAGCGTCAGCGGTTGATCTTTAAGTTGGGGTTCCAGTTCGGCCAGCCGGTTGAACAGATACCGCTCATCCCGGCCTTTGGAAGAAACCAGCAGGTCGATCTCCTTGAGGATATCACCGATCCATTTATAGACGTTTTCCTCCCGGACCTGGGTTCGCAAGGTCTTCATTCTCCCCCTCTTTTCCCATTCCGGCATGCGTAAGGCCTTTTTGATGTTATCCGAAAAGGCCTCCAGATCATAAGGATTAACCAGCAGGGCCCCATCCAGGGATTCGGCGGCTCCGGCCAGTTCGCTGAGAATCAGGACCCCTTTTTCATCCACCTGGGAGGCGACATACTCCTTGGCCACCAGATTCATTCCGTCATAAACGGAACTGATAACGGCAAAATCAGCCAGGCGGTAATAAG
>JBFMBU010000052.1:0-12444 GCA_040755035.1 Thermodesulfobacteriota bacterium | reverse complement strand
TATGGCCTTGATGCCAAAAAGAAGAATTAAGACCTGATTGGTTCCGTCCCGGAACCATTGGAACATCTGTCCGGATTGGTTGGCACCACCATCCGGACAGGGTGGTCTCTTTAACCGGAATATCCACCTTTTAGAACCTTGATATTGATGAATGGCATAGAGCACCTCCTTTTAATTTTAGAATTACTTCGCAGGCAAGGTGTAGGTTATCGTCCCTTCTCCAATAATTTTTCCTCCAACTTCTCCTTTTTCGAGGGGCAGATTCTTACTCTTGATGCTCACAGTCCCCTTTATTCCTTCAAATCGCCCCGTCCCTTTAATGATTTCCCCTTTTGCTGAAGCGGCTACTCCCGACCACGTCCCTTGTACTTTTGTTGATATGGTAGCACCATCTGCAAAAGTATAGGTTCCGTAAGTGGTATAAGATCCCTCCCCCTTACTAAAATCCATTATTTGAGGAAGGAATACAGTTGCAACCTCGCCATTTTCAAACAGGTAAAAACCTCTCCGAACTGAAAGAGCTAAGTTATGAATTTCTTTATCGCTGACGGGGACAATCTCTTGTTTCACCCCATAAGTGTAGCTCTTAAAATTTAATATCTCCGCATTTCCCAGAACAACTGATCCAAAAACCCAAGCTGAGACAACAAAAAACCCGGAGAGAACCCATATCAATTTCTTTGTAGCCATGATCGTTTCCTCCTATTTTTTTTAAGCTTTGACTCTTATTTTCCATTGGCCTTTGCTTTGGCTATGATCATTCCCTCCTTACCTTTTGATATTAAATTCCTAAAAAATGAAAAAAACCCCACCTCTCGGTTGAGAAATGGGGTTCTTTGAAATCTTCCATGGACAACCTCTTGTTTGGGGTCCAATGCAAGAAGCTAGTTAACGTTAAAAAAAAATTTTAAAACTACCTTAAAAAAATGACAATATTTATTTTTGTGTAAAGTATTTCAATTTGCTTTCAACCTCTCAGGTTAAAACCCATCTCTTTGAATTCGCGGACATCATACTTATTGTTCTAAGCGGGAAGATGAGCATACACTTCTTTGTCGATTTTGGCTCCTATAACTTTTTCTGTAATTTTCAAATCATAGCTGGTTTGCAGGTTTAGCCAGAACTGGGCAGTTGTTCCAAAATATCTTGCCAGCCTCAGGGCCGTATCGGGCGTAACGGCGCGACGTTCACGGACAATATCGTTGATTCTCGGTGCCGGAACCTTGAGTCCCATCGCCAAGGCGTGAGCGCTCAGCCCCAAGGGTATGAGAAACTCCTCTCTTAAAATTTCCCCTGGATGAATGGGCCGCATTTTGTTTTTTATGGTCATAACTTTATCTCCTCAATGATAATCAATGATTTCCACATTAAAGGCATCTCCGTTTTCAAAGCGAAAACATATTCTCCACTGATCGTTAATACGGATGCTCAAAAAACCCTTGAGAGGCCCGCGTAATGCCTCCAAACGGTTGCCCGGGGGTGAACGCAAGTCTTCCAGGCC
The DNA here is from genome assembly GCA_040755035.1 of Thermodesulfobacteriota bacterium. Taxonomy (GTDB): domain Bacteria; phylum Desulfobacterota; class RBG-13-43-22; order RBG-13-43-22; family RBG-13-43-22; genus RBG-13-43-22. The sequence continues at coordinate 10,943 of JBFMBU010000052.1, read as the reverse complement.
CCAAGCATTATCCAGTATTTGGAGTTTCCTTTCTGCCACGGCGGCAATAGCCTTGAACCTGCGAGGACATTTGTTCTCAAACAATGCCTGGGTATCCTTACAGCGAAAAGATTTAATCATGAGAAAAGGATATAACGCCTGACGTTAAACGTCAAGCAAAAAACTGACGGATAAGTCGTGGTGTGAAGAAAGATATGAGTGAATGGCAGTTTAGTCGGACCAGGAAGGACCGCCCACCTTAAAGGATCTTTGTGGCAATGATTCTTTTATTTAAGGTGGAGGGAGTTGCTTTTTAGTTAAGGGATTATTATTGAATCAATGGGGGAAATAGGACTACAGGCAGAGGGCAGGCGGGGTGAGGGCCACCCCGCCTACAATGTTCCACTAAAACGGGTCGTTGAACCGGGATCGGATTCCTTGGGTCCTAAACGGTTTCTATTCCTTCCGGAGGTCGCTGAGTCACCTGGGGTAATAGGTTTACCTGCAAATCAATTCGACTCATTTTATTACAAGCAGGCAAGACCTTCCCCTACCTCATAATAGCCTGGTACACGTAATCCCGTATCATGGCCCAATAGTAAGCCCGAGGTGCCGGGGCCTGCATCATCAGGACGGCTACCAGTTGCTCCTTGGGATCTACCCAAAAATAGGGTCCGGTAGCGGCCTGCCAATAAAATTCCCCCACGGACCCGGTACGGGGATTGAGACCCGCTTCGGTACGAAGGCAGAATCCCAGCCCAAAAGCCTGGCCCATTTCCTGGCTCGGAAGGGTGGGTAGCCCAATTTGAGCCGCAGAACCCGGATCAAACTTGATCCCCGGCGGGAGATGATTGGAAGTCATCATCTCTACAGTTTTCGGGGCAGCCAGTCTAATTCCTTCCAGAATACCTTTATTCAGAAACATTTGTGAGAAACGCGCATAGTCAGAGGCGGTTGATACCATGCCGCCGGCCCCTGAAATAAATCGTGGACGCTTCAAGGCATCACGCATAGGGGGTCTTTTGCCGGTTGCCGGATCAACCTGGGGTTCGGCAACACGCGCGCCACGCTCCGGACCTTCTGCCCAGAAGCCGGTATCTGAAATCTTAAGCGGTTTGGTGATCCGCTCCGCAATAAAAACATCCAACTCGAGGCCGGAAACGACCTCGACAATACGCCCCAGGACATCGGTGGACTGGGAATAATCCCAGGTCGTACCCGGCTGATAGGCAAGGGGCAATTTGGAAAATTTTGTTACCATTTCAGCGTTTGTCTGACCAAAATTAAACGGATTGCCCTCTTTGGTTTTATTATACAGGGCCTTGACCATGGATTTACCAAAAATGCCATAAGTGATTCCTGAGGTATGGCGTAAGAGGTCCTGCACCGTCATCTCGCGGTTGGGCGGGACTAAAATCAGTTCATTCTGTCCGGTTGCCGGGTCGATTTTCTCTACTCCCACTTTTAGGTCTTTAAATTCAGGGAGATAATGGGAAGCGGGTTGAAACAATTGAATTTTACCCTCTTCGACCAGCATCATGATCGCCAGGGAAGTAAAGGGCTTGGACATGGAAGCGATGCGGAAGATTGAGTTGCGTTTCATCGGGAGGTTTTCCTCTCGATTCTGGTAGCCAAAGGCCTCATAGTAAGCCACCTTGCCTTTGCGCACAATCATTGATCAACCAGTAGAAAAGGTTGATCGGATCCGAATCGCCCTGATCCAGATTCAGCCAGGCCACCGGGACCCCCTGGGTTGCCGCATAACCGGCAGCCAGGGTGGACTTGCCCTGGGCGGCCTGTCCCAGGATGAAAAGCAGTCTCTTGTCCTGATTATTAGAAATTTGCTCCATGAGCCGGGGCCGAGGCAAAACCCCCGGGACCCTCGGAGGGACAATCTTGGTGTGGTTGGTGATGGTCGGCATTTTCTCTTGTTCCCGGCAATCGAAAAATGCGATCCTGAAAAGTAATGAGGCTTGCTTCGGTTACATCAATCCGCCTGGCTCATGTTTGCTGACATCCTGTTTAGATTACCATGCTTATCTATAAATAATTATTGAATTTTTTTAAATTGTCAAGGAGGAACCGTTTTCTGAACCCATGGATGATTGGATTTGGGGGTAATGTTTACTAAAATATATTTGCCTTATTCCAGGTAACATTATATAATTATTGAAAGAATACTTTCGGCACGGCACTCATAAAATAAAGGATGACTTCACGAATCGACACAGAAACATGATTGTTCGTCAAGATGTACGGGACCAATTGGTGGCCTATCTCAACCAGAAAATTACTCTGGCCCAATTAGTGGATTGGGCGGAGATGGCAATGAAAGATGAAGTCCTTGATCCCCAGGATGCCCCATCCTTGCGCAACATGATTGCACGTCTTGGGGTCGCCGACGTAAAAAACTTCGGCCTCCTCTGGGAAGATTGCTATGAATTCCTGTCCGGTCTCGGTTATCGAGTTGAAGTGAAGGCTGCATAGATAAAGGACCTGGTGGTTGAGCCTCATTTCCTTGTAAAGGGACCCTGAGGGTTGAAACCCTTCGGTTCCCTTTACTCTTGTCTGCATTATTATCGGATCGAGTCGTATGGCTCAGCAGTGTGACTCCACGTTTTCCGCGACGCTTTAAGAATCCCTTCGGAGTTTTCGACTATCGAAATATCAAGCAGGATTATTTCTTTGGTTTTACGACTACAATCGTCAGCAGGCAGGAGTTTCTTGTTGCAAAGCCCGAGAAGGTCATACCGTATCATTGGCATCTGATCGAGGGGGAGTGGACCATAGAACAGCTTGACGAGATGCGCCACTAAAATGTTGGCCGGGTGAAAGAGAGCCGGCTTCGCAATCATTCCGTTTGTTTTCGAAGTCCCCGACGGGATCGGAAGGTCGAGAGATGGTTGGCCTTGGTGGTTGACATCAAGAAAGGTATGAAAAAACAGGCCCTAAGCCTTGTGCGTGGCCTAAAGGATCCTGGGCAGCGGAGTGTTTCTATTACCTGTTTTTTTTAATTTCTTTAGCCGTTGATTGAAATTTTTTCTTTTATTTATTGATAGAATATGCAAATAAAATACTTAAAATACAAACAGGAGGTTGGCATGAATCTAAGAAATGCAGTAGTTGTTGACGGGGTGCGGACCGCTTTTACCAAGGGCGGCCGAGGAAAACTTGAAGCGGCGCGACTGGATGACCTGGGGGCGGTCCTCATTAAAGCGCTTTTGGAGCGAAACCCCAAGGTCAAACCGACCATGATTACAGACATAGGTATTGGTGGAAATTTAGGGCGCGGAGTCGGTCATCTGGCCGGATTACCGGCCGAGATTGTCGACTTCTCCAGTGAACGGGCCTGCGCCACCAGTCAGGAAACCGCGATGCGCATCAGCATGGCCATCATGCTCGGCCAGTATGATTGCGGTCTTTCCGTCGGTGTCGAGCGCATGGGAACCTACCAGGAGAGGCTGGATAGCGACGCCCGAATGCGCACCACCCGCAGGGAAGGCCCTAACCCCAAGGCCAGGGAGCTGACCAAATACCAGCGTGACATGGCCCCCGACCATTTCGACTACTTCTCGGTACCCATCCCGGACTACATTCTGGACTCACCGACGGGGGCCTCAATGGTTCAGACCGGACAGAATGTTTGCGAGATGTATGATCTGACTCGTGAGGAGATCGATGCCTTTTCCATGCGCAGCCAGCATAAACTGGCCAAGGCTTATGATGCGGGGATCTATAAGGACGAGATTATACCCGTAGAGGTCGAGGATCCGGTTTTTGATGACCAGGGAATCTGGTTACCGGACGAAATAGGTCCTAAGGTTATCCTTGACCGCGACGAGGGTTTAAGGCCGAACACAACGATGGAAGGATTGGCGAAATTGTCTCCGGTCAAAGGCATTGTCAGTTATAAACCCGGGCCCCTGATGATTACGGCCGGCAATTCCTGCCCGCGCAACGCCGGTGTGACCGTCCAACTCATCATGTCCGAAGAGTTGGCTCTCAAGCTGGGAATTGATTACCTGGCACGGGTGGTCGGTTGGGGGAATGGCGGCTGTAAACAACAGATCATGGGGGTCGGTCCCGTCGTCTCCACCCCGAAGGCCCTCAAGCATGCCGGACTTACAATGGACCAGATAGACCGGATCGAGTTCAACGAGGCCTTTGCCTGCCAGGTTGTCGCCAGCATGAGGGAGCTGAAGATGCCGGAGGAGAAGGTTAATGTCAACGGTGGATCTATAGGCATCGGCCATCCCATCTGCGCCACCGGAAACCGGTTGTGGATGACGGTCTGCAAGGAATTGAAGCGCAGTAACAAGCGTTACGGACTGGCTACGCAGTGCTGCGGCGATGGAGAGGGCATGACTGTTATCTTCGAAAATCCTGATGCCCCGAAATAGCAGGAGGAACTCCGGAAGAAAGGAGACTTTTTAAGCTCCTCTCTTCCGGAGTTCACCTATATCTAAAGTGTAAATCTTGATGATTTCGAGGGCAGAGAATCAAATTCTTTTTTCCACCATTAAACTCTGAAATTCCCTCTCTCCGATTTCAACGGCCAATCCAGATTTATTTACTCCAGGTTTCCTTTGCTTGGGTGTGTTTAAATCCTTAGGGATTCAACCCCAACGTTTCTTCCATCCCCAACATCAGGTTCATATTCTGAACCGCAGCCCCCGAGGCCCCTTTCCCGAGATTATCCAGCCTGGCGGCGACAAGGATCTGTTCTTCGTCCCCGAAAACAAAGAGGTCGATCCGGTTGGTGTGGTTGCATTCCAGGGGGGAGAGGAACCCATTATCCAAAAACGGACCGGATTCGAAAGGCATGACCCGGACAAAAGGCTCTCCCTGGTAATAGGCGGCCAGAACCTCCCGGACTTCCCGGGCACTGATCTTTTTCCGGAGCAGCCGGGTGAGCAAAGGAATAGAAACCACCATGCCCTGGTAATAGTTAGCCACGATAGGGGTAAACAAGGGAGGTGTCAATAGTCCGGTATGCTTTTGCATTTCAGCCAGGTGTTTATGTCGAAGGTTCAAGGCATAATGGCGGGGGGCCTGAAGGTGCCCTTTAGGTGTTTCCCCCGATTCATAAACGGCAATCAATTTTTTCCCCCCGCCGCTATACCCGGTCAAGGATTGAGCGAATACCGGATAATCAACCCCGGCCACCCCTTCTTGAATGAGCGGATAAAGGGCCATAATAAACCCGGTGGCATGACAGCCCGGATTGGTCAGCCGCTTGGATTGCCGGATCCTGTCCCGTTGCCCCTTGTCTAATTCCGGAATGCCGTAGATCCAGCCATCAAGGGCCCGGAAGGCCGTGCTGGAATCGATCACTCTGGTTTGATCATTTTCGATCAAGGCCACCGATTCCCGGGAGGCTTCGTCAGGAAGGCAAAGGATTACCAGATCGGCCTGATTGAGATATTTTTTTTTGACTTCCGGGTTCTTTCGCTCCTGATTAGGAATTTCCGTCAACCGGATGTCGCTCCGGTCCTTCAACCTTTCTACAATTTGCAGACCGGTTGTTCCTTCCCGGCCGTCAATAAAGATATTGAACATACGCTTTTCTCTCCCAGAAGTAGATTTTAGGCCTCTATTTTGGATCATTCCCCTGGACCCTTTTTCCAGAATAAAGGATAGCTTCGTGAATTTCAATGATAAAAAAGCCCTTTCTTTGCCCCTGGTGGCCTTCAAATTAAAGAAATCCGGAAAAAAGACCGATAAAGATTAAAAAAATAACTTTCTAAAGGAGGGGATCCTATGGAAGTCAAAGGAACGGCTATTAACTCCATTCCGGAATTTATCAGCCGCAAATTCGGAAGAGAAGGTTTGAGCCAGTGGTTAAACGCTCTCCCGGAAAGGGCCAAAAGAGTCTATGGCGGGGCTATTCTGGCCGGGAATTGGTACCCGGTAAAGGAGATCATGGAAGAACCCACGAAAAAAATGTGTGAGATGTTTTATCGGGGTGATGTCCGGGGTGCCCGGGAAGGCGGACGATACAGCGCCGAAATGGGCCTGAAAGGGGTATATCGTATCTTCGTCAAACTGGGATCGCCTGAGTTTTTAATACGCAAGGCCAGCGCCATTTTTACCAGTTACTACCAACCCAGTGAAATGAAGGTGGTGGCCCAGGAAGACCGCAAGGCCGTCGTCCACATCACTAAATTTGCCGAGGCCTCTCTGTTGATCGAAAATCGGATCGCCGGTTGGATGGAAAGGGCCTTGGAGATCAGCGGTTGTAAGAATGTAAAAATTTTGATCACCCAATCCCTGGCCAAGGGCAGCCCCTATACGGAAATCGTGGCTACCTGGGCCTGAAAACAATTTTTCTTGTCCTATAAAAATAGGTTTTTCGGAGGAGACATCCCTAATAGTTATCCCTCTCCCTGAAGACAAAAAAGCCTGCTTTGAATCCCTGCAAGGCAGGCTTTTTTGCTTTTTCTTCAGGTCAGGTCAGGGTGTATTTGGGGCCGCCCCCGCCTTCGGGGGGGACCCAGGTAATGTTTTCATAAGGGTCTTTCACATCGCAGGTCTTGCAATGGACACAGTTGGAAAAGTTAATGATCATCTTCTGCTGACCGGTTTTTTCTTCCACCTCCATTTCATAGACCGCGGCCGGACAAAAACGGAGGCAAGGGTTGCCGAATTCCTCTTTGCAGCGCGTATAACAAAGATTCAAATCCTTGATTTTTAGATGGGGTGGTTGTTTTTCTTCATGCGTTGCCCCGGAATAATAGACATCACTGACCTTATCAAAAGTCAGGGCCCCGTCATACTTGATATCTCCTTTTTGTTCCGCAGCAGGAGTGGGCGTCCCGTAATAGCGCCGGATCGTTTTCAGGTGTTTGTAATCAGGTTCGGCTGGAAGACGGTTTTTTAGGATCCTCCCTCCCAACAGAAACTGAAAACCGACCCTGATCAGCCCCGGCCATAAACCTTCTTGAAAGGCCTGGTGAAAATTCCGGACCTTGTACAATTCTTTGCGGATATAGCTTCCATTTATCCGTCTTTTATAGTTTTGCAACCGGTCAAGGGAAAAGTCGTCCCGGATCAGGCAGTCCAGGATGGTCTCGGCGGCCAGCATCCCGGATTTCATGGCGTAGTGGATGCCTTTGATTTTCATGTCGTTGAAAAGACCGGCGGCGTCACCTACCAGAAGGCCGCCGTCAAACACCGGGTCGGGTGTGGAAAACCAGCCGCTGACCGGAACGGTCTTGGCCCCGTATTGAATCAGCTTCCCGCCTTTTAGTATTCCGGCGATATAGGGATGGGTTTTAAATTTTTGAAATTCACGATGGGGATCCAGACAAGGATCGGTGTACTCCAGACTGGTCAACAACCCTATGGCGAGACGGTTTTCCCTCATTCCATAGATAAAACCGCCGCCGAAGGTGTCGGCTTTCAAGGGATAACCCAGGGTTTCTATCACCTGGCCGGGTTCTATCTTCTGCTCCGGGAATTCCCAGATCTCCTTAACGCCAACTTCAAACCCCTGGCCATTTTTCCCCTCGGCCAGATTAAACTGGGGTATGAGGGTCTTAGTCAGATTTCCTCGGGAACCGTCACCCAGGACCGTAACCTTGGCCTTCAGATCGATGCCCGGTTCATAATTCGATTTTTGGCTTCCATCAGCGTCAATCCCTTTATCTCCCGTCCGCACCCCGATCACTTTTCCGTTTTCATACAGGACTTCAGTCCCGGCAAACCCGGGAAAGACGGTAACCCCTTGTTCTTCCACTTTCTGTCCAAGCCATTCCACCAGCCTTGACAATGAAACTACATAATTTCCATGATTATTCAAGGGGGGAGGGATGAGGGGAGATTTGACTTTTCCTGTTTTGGTCAGGAATAGAAGGGTTTCCTTTCGAACTTCTCCTTCCAAAGGAGCGCCCTGTTCTATGAAATCAGGAATCAGTTCTTTCAGGGCCACCGGATTCATGACCGCTCCGGAAATGCCATGAGCCCCGACATAGGCGCCTTTTTCCAGGACGGCAATCATTGATTCATCGGAAATTTTTTGACCTTTTTCTCCTTGATCGATTTTTTCATTGTGCCGTTTGATTAAGTTGGACAAATGGAAAGCCCCGGAGAGCGAGGCGATCCCGGCTCCGACAAAAAGCACATCTACTTCCATCACTTCTCGTTCGCTCATATCCTTTTCCTCCTCTGATGAGAGTGAGCTTTTTGTCTTCAGGATAATAAAATAGGCCCAGATAAAAGGTCAAGGAGAAAATTCCATGTTATTTTATTCACTTAGGAGTTGGTTGTTACAGAGCCGGGGAAAGGGGGGCTTACCCTTTCCGGGTTTCCGCAAACAATAAAAGCCCGGAAAGGGTTGGAAGGAACTGATATCTTTTTGTTGAGAAGTGGTCTAAAGGAATTCCTATGATGATTTACTTTCTCTTAAGTGCCGAAGGGCCCGGTCCACACGGGACAGGCTGCGTTTGCCCTGTTGTTTTTCCTCTTCCGTTCGAACCAGGCCGGCCTGATGAAAAATCATATAATTGGAAAAGGCCGATTGGACAGCGACACGGAAACCGGAGGCGTCCTGGACCTGATTGATGGAGAGTTTGGCCAAGCGGGTAAAAATAGGATCGGATTCGGCGATGCGCTGGGCCAGTTTTTCCGTTTCCGTTTCCAGTCGCTCCCTGGGAACCACGGCGTTGACGAATCCCAAGGTGCAGGCCTCCTGAGCGGTGACAAAGCGGGTCTGGAAAAGAATCTCCTTGGTTTTGCGGACCCCGATATCCCAAGGCACACTGAAATACTGGAGCAGGGAGGGCAGAAACAGGGCCTCTTCGGAGGCGATGATCAGGTCCATGGCCGAGGCGATCAGCCAACCTCCGAAGATACAGTATCCATGAACTTCGGCAATGGTGGGTTTGGGCAAGTCCCGCCAGCGCAGACCCATATCATGGAACAATTCCCATTGTCTGCGGTAGTTGCCCATGATGCCCGAAGGGTAGGGCCGCCGGGCATCATCCTCCTTTTGTTCGGGGGTCCCCAGATCATGGCCGGAACTGAAATGATCCCCCTGCCCGGAAAGGATGATGACCCGGACGTCATCGTCGGTAACCGCTTCCTGAAAGGCCCGATCCAGTTCTTCCAACAGCCGGCGGGATTGAGCGTTCCGGTATTTGGGCCGGTTCAGTTTCACCCGGGCCAAATGGTCTTTTTTTTCATAAAGGATTTGTTGGAAAGCCGTCATCGATTTTCCCCGATTTGATCAGCCGACTACAAACTTGGGGGCGTTTAACAGGATATCGGTGGCCTCTTTCATGATCCGGTCGACCAGTTCCTTCACCGTAGGCAGGTCCTCCACCCTCTGGGCGCATTCACCGCCGGCCATCATCGCTTTTTCCTGGTCTCCGAGGCTGGTGGCGCGGATTCCGTCCCGTTCATAATTGACTAATTCCTGGGCGCCGGGGGTATTGAAATCATCCGGCGTATCCAGATAAATTGAAGGGGATTTGGCCAGGGTGTTTTTTTGATGAATAAGGCTGGCCGGGGTTTTCAACCAGCGGGCCGGTCCTACCATGCCCCTGGCCACCAGGGTCCCCCGGTCCGGTGTTTTGACCACCTGTTCCTTCCACAAGGGGGCGAAATCGCTTTCCTGGGTGGCCAGGAAGCGCGTCCCCATTTGAGCGCCTGCCGCCCCCAAGGTAAGGGCAGCGGCCAGGGTTTTTCCATCGCAAAATCCTCCGGCCCCAGCTACCGGAATATTGGTATTGGCCAAGGCATCGACCACAGAAGGCAATAAGGTCATGGAATGGACCGGTTCCCAGGAGGTATGAAATCCGCCTTCATGCCCGGAAGCCACAATAAGGTCAACCCCGGCTTTAGCGCAGCGTTGGGCTCCCTTAACCGAGGGGACGACATGAAGCCATTTGAAACCGGCCCCTTTTATTTTCTGCCCCCAGGGGAGAGGATCGCCGGCGGAGGTGAAGATAACCTTGAAGTGCTCCTTCATTTCCGGATTTTCCTGGATGACCTTGATGGCCTTATCGATCAATATGGTGGCTTTATCGATGAGTTCGGCCGAGACCATGACATTGATACCGAAAACGCCCCCCTGGTCCTTGGTTAATCGGTAAGTCCTTTTTAAGACCTTTTCCAGGACCACGTCCATTTCGTCATCCATATTGGCTTCGGCGGTCTTTATGAATTCTTCATACAACCACGGTTGACTGGCTTTGTTGGTGATCCCGCTGGTGGAAAGGAGTCCCAAGACCCCGGCATTGGCAGCGGCCACGCAGAGATTGTTGTTGCTGAAAGGACCCATCCCGGCCTGGATGATCGGGTGTTTGATTCCGAGTAATTCCGTTAGCTTGGTTTTTAACATAATCTCCTCCTGGGTTGAAAAATTAACGAGTAATCATTTTACAGTATAATGTAACCCGCATTGGCTGTCAAAGTTTTTTCGTTTTTTCTTTTTATTTAAGGGGGGGCTTTAACCCAGGCAAAGAGGACATCCTGGCGGAAGGGATGAAAAAGAAAACCCGGGGCCGATAGCCATTCGCTGAAGACACCGGGGCTTTTCGCCAAGCCTGAAAAAAGGGAAAGATATTTTCGGGCAGAAGTGGGTGATGAGCGATCAGCTCTTAGACTACAGCAAAATCCAGTATTCATGCGGGTCAGCAAATTGCCGATTGCTGACTGCTGTAGGCTTGATCCGGAAATTTTGGGTTTCCGGAGGGCAATAAATTATCCTGATTTGACAAGGGCCTTATTTGTAGGCACCGGAGGAAACGATCAGGTCACCAATCCTTTCAGAGTATGAAAGTTTCAGCTCGTTCTGGCCGGAAGCCGGATTGTGATAAAGATATTCCACCCAGCCCTTCCCTTTGCCCCTGACCAGCTCGATCAATTCCCTGACGAAAAGTTTCCCCTCGCTATCCTTGGTTCCCAAGACATTGGTTCCGATGGATTGTTTGGCGATGGGATAAGCCATCAAGGTACCGTTG
>JBFMBU010000051.1:0-11364 GCA_040755035.1 Thermodesulfobacteriota bacterium | reverse complement strand
AGAAAATGCTAAAAAGACATCCCTATCCCGAGATGGAGATGGTTTATCAGGTCCACCGGGGTCATATTTTCCTGGCCAAAGGGGATTTGGAAAAGGCCGAGGTGCAGATTCAAGTTGGACAAAATGAATGCGAAAGGCTTGGCCTCCGCTATTGGTATCCTGCTATCTTACATCATGGGATGTTGGTGAAAACTTGTTTGGGGAAATATAAAGAGGTCGAAGAACTCGGGCAGTACATCCTGCAGTTAGCTGCCGCGCAAGAGAATTCTATTCCGGCCGGAGTTGCCCTGCTATACCTGGGAAGAAACTGCTATTTCCAATCCGATAACCATTCAGCTCGAGATTACTTTCGGAAATCCCGCCGGGCACTTTCTTCCCCAGGGGCATCATCCCCAGTCAACCTTCATCTCATCGGTATTTTAAGAGGGTTTCTATGGAATCCTAATGAACGAGATGAAACCATTTTAAAGGACCTTCAAGATTCTCTGGAGCATTATTCCAGTCAATCGAGTTGGCGCGCCGTAGAGGCCCACTTTGCTCTGGCTCTAATCTACTTTCAAAAAAAAGATAGAAAAAAAACAGTCGAGCACCTCCATTCAGGTTTTAAGATCGCCGGGGAAAAGGCCTGCACGCAATTCTCTTTTATAAGTCCAGGGGATCTGGTCAAAGTGTGCGGCTTGGCCATCGAACTCTTGGATAAGGAAGACGGCGCCTTTGCGGAAAAGCTACTCATCACCCGTCTCGCCCATCTGGCCGGGCCGGAATTGGAAAGGCTCTCCCGACATTTCGCCCCCCATATCCGGGGTAAGTCCAAAAAGATCAGAATCGTTTTGCACCAAATGACCCTTCCCCTTCTTAAAATCGAGACCCTGGGGCGATTCAAGGTTATTCGCTCCGGGTCTCCCCTGAAAGAAGAGGAATGGCACGGCAGTCAAACCAAAAACCTGTTAAAGGTCATTTTATGTCAGGGTGAGAAAGGGATCCACAAAGAAGCCCTTATGGAAAACCTCTGGCCCGAAGGACGACCGGAAACGGCTGAAAAGAACTTTAAAAGCGCTCTCAATCGGCTCCGCCAGGTTCTTGAACCGGGCTTGGACCCCGAATATAGTTATTCCTATGTCAGGCTGAAGGATAACCGGATATTTCTGGACCAAGAAATATGTGAGGTCGATGTGGAAAATTTTTTGACACTTATTAAAGAAGGAGACAAAAAGGAAAAACTAAGTCAAATCAAAGAAGCACTTTCTGCTTATAAAGAGGCGGTTGACCTCTTCCAGGGAGATTTCCTGCCCGATGATACTATTGCGGAATGGGCTGATTTCAAAAGGCAGGATTTGAGGCAGAAATATCTTGGCCTTTTATTCAGGATGGCCAGGATTTATGAGAATCGCGGCAACGCTTATAAGGCCATTTCGCTTTACAAGAAAGCGGTCGGATTCGACCCCCTGGCGGAGGAGGCCTATCAGCGCCTGATGACCCTCTATGTCGATACGGGCCGGCGCAATGAAGCCATTAAGATATTCAGGGCTTGTGAAAAAGCCCTCGGTGCGGAACTCAACACCTGCCCGGAAGAGCTCACCCTGTCCCTTTACAAAACTGCGGCCTCTTTAAAATAGGTCCTCCGTCCGCAAACCTTCCTAATTCAAAGGTATCCTTTCCCCCTGCCCTATCTGCCGGAATTGGAAATACCGGCGAAAGAAAAATTCAATTTCATGCCTATCAAAAATCATCCATCCCTGATTTCAAATAGATAAAAATCAACTTTGCATCCTTTTTGCAACCCTGGGTCTGTTAAAATATCCCAACTTATTTCGTTTGTTAGAGAAAATTCATAACAAGTGGTCCAACGAAAGGAGAAAAAAACAATGGTCCCGTTTAACAAGTGGCCCGCCTTTATTTTTTTATTTTTCCTGACCTGGATTTTTACTTTCCCTGAAATAACCCTTTCGGCTGAACCCAAGGCCATCGATCCCAGTTATAAACTCATTCGGTTGGTGAAAGATACTCCTTTGCCGGGTTGCAATGGGGCAACCATCGGTCCGGACGGTGCCCTCTATGTAGTTCATTTAGGTACAGGCCATGTTTCCCGAATCGATTTAAAAACCGGAAAGGCTGGTATATTTGTCCCTCCCTATGCAGGAATGTCTGTTACCGATGATATTTCCTCCGATGATCAGGGCAACTTATATATCACCGGTACTACCTCCATAGTCGGAGAGGTTTATCGTATAGACAAAAAAGGAATGAAAACCGTCATTGGGAAAGGGTTCTTGGCCCCCAATGGCATACAGTATAACCGACGGACCAAGCGACTCTTTATGACCGAATGTTTCTGGGGTAACCGCGTCTTTGAACTCGATCCCGCCGGAATAAATAAGCCTAAGCTTTTAGTCAAAGAAAATATTATCGCCGTTCCCGAGGGGTTTGACTTTGATCCCGATACCCACGATCTGATCATCCCCGATATGGGTACCGGCAGGATTTTGAGGGTTAATCCGGATAGCGGAAATATTGACACGATCGCTGAAACTAATATGGCCCCGGTGGCTTTAAAAATCGGACCGGACAAGATGGCCTATATCCCCATGTTGGGTGGGACTGTTTTTCGGATTAGTTTGGACGGGCAAAAGAAGGAAAATTTGGCCCAGCTGCCGCCGGGTCTTGACAATCTGGCCATTACCCCGGAAGGCCGCCTTTATGTCACCAGTTATTGGAATGCCACCATCTATGAGGTTAAAACCGACGGCACTGGTAAGTTTGATGCCCTTTTCTCAACCGGTCCCAATCAAATTACCGGGATTACCTTCCAGAACGGCAAAATTTTGCTCAGTGATAGCATCATGGTCCGGTCTCTGGAGAAGGGGCAATATGTGCCGACTAGGATAAATACCTCGGCTGCCGCCGGTATTCCCATGCCCCTCGGTCTGGCCAATGGGCCAGGGGATCAAGTCTTTTGGCCTGATTTCATTAATAATGTTGTAGCCCTTGGAAATCCGGTTAATGGAGAATTCAAGACCGTTGCCGGGGGATTGAACCGTCCAATTGCCGTCTTGATGAATCCCGACCAGGCTAAGATAATGATTGCGGAATACGGAGCCGGACAAGTCACCGAGGTTATCCTCAGCGACGGGACCAAGAAGGTGCTAAGTAAGGGTCTTGATGGTCCGTTGTCCCTGGCTATTATTTCTAATATGCTTTATGTATCCGAAGGAAAATTGGGGAGGATCAGCAAGATTGATCTGTCCAGCGGAAAAACCGAGGTTTTTATCTCTGGAGTCGTTGGCAAGGTTTCCGCATTAGCCGGTGATGGTGCCGGAAGGCTTCTTGCTCTGGATAGCGCCGGCGGCAGGCTTTTCCGCATCGACCCGAAAAATCAGAGTATCTCTCTAATTGCGGAAAACCTTCCCGTGGCCTATTTTTTGATCGGTTCCTACCCGGCCTTGGAATTTCCTCATCCCATGACCGTCAGTCCCGAAGGGGATATTTATCTCCCCACTGTTGACCGAGGATTGATCGTTTTAGAGAAGAAATAACCGAAGGGAGGTTGACCGTCTGATACTGTTCAGATCGCGCCCCATCTGAAAAGGACTTATTCCCGGGAAAAAATTCGGGTGGTCGATCCCTTCTCCTGTTTCAATCAGGATTTTTATGGAAGAGGGGAAGGTCATTGAAGAAATTAACAGTTTCCAGTCAAATCAAAGGCAGTACTTAGGGGACGTTGTCCACCGAGTTCACTTTGGATTGATTAGCATGATTCCAAAATATTTTCTGAAGTCGGTGGACAGCGTCCTTTAACCGATACCAACCATTTCAGCCGAAGGCTCTGGTATCCAGGATATTTTTCAAAAAAAGGTCATCCAGTTCGGCCTCATTAACCACTCCGAAACCATCCCTTTTTTCAGGTCAATCGACCCATTTCATTTCCAGTTTACGTCGATGGAGAGCGCAATCGCGCAGGTAAAAATTGATCAGGCTTTGATATGGTCAGGATCGATAAATTGAATCGCCTGCTCTTCGTAAAAGACCGAATGTGCTTTCTCAAAGGAATTAAAATGCATACGGATGTTGATCTTTTCCTTCTTCTTATCCCACTCGAATCGTAAATATTTCATATGGTAACACTTAAGTTGTTTGAAAAATGTTTTTAGCCACAGACGCAAACGAACAAAGGCCGGACAAAAGATTCTTGGCCCGGCCCCAACAAACCCAGGGGCCAGGCCAACCAGCCGTCGCTGGCGCGAAGCAGGGTTTAATTGCCCGAAGGGCCTGACGGTAGGAGGAAGACAAGTCGTCTTCCTCCTGTCCCGCCTTTGTCTCGGGAGGCTCTGCCGACCTAATGCAAAGGCCCCCATTCGAAGGCCGTGGCAAAAAATGGGTTTTCCGTTTTAATAAAACAAAATCAAGAAAATATATGTGAACCCAGAACCGTGATTTTGAGGAGTTTTTCCCGGCTCGTACATTAAAATATTGACATCTACCCATAGTTACCTAAAAATATCGAATGATTGCTTATATTGGATTCCGTTGAGGATATAGTCCGACAGAGAAATAATCAATCACTGCCTCAGATCGAGAAGTGGCGTTTTATATTTGAACTGTTACTTTAATTGATTCTTTATACCTTCGCACAAGGGATCTGCCATACCGAAAAGGAAAGCCCCTATCGCCAAGATCAGCCGCATCAGCAGTTGAAAGAAAACATCATTACAAAAAACGGATTCTGGGATAAAAATAAGGATTCATGAGATGAATAGGTGCAGGCAGGTATTACTGATCTCCCTCTTAATCCTACTGTTTCTTTTGCCCGGATCGTTCTCCTCTGGGGCACCCCTGACGACTTTAAACAACAAGGCCAAGGATATATGCCTCAAAAAGCCGCAATACGGCGGCACCTTGACCCTTTCAAGGGTCATCAGTCCCATTTCCTGGGATACTTCCGAATGGACCTGGAAACACCCCAGCGATACCGGATTCTACATGGAACATCTGATGATGGGTGATCTCCAGAAAGGTCCCCGTGGTACGGGCGCATTTGCCTTTCATAGCTCCTTTCATATGGTTCCCGAGGTCCTTCGGGGGGAGCTTTTACAGAGCTGGGAGGTGAAGAAAAGCCCCCTGCAGATCATCCTCTATTTACGCAAAGGGATCCTGTGGCAGGAAAAACCCGGCGTCATGAAGACCAGGGAGCTGGTGGCCGATGATGTGGTATACAGCCTCACCCGAATAAAAAACTCACGCAAGGCCATTCCCCTTTATTTGGATTTTATCGGGAAGATGGAGACCCCCGACCGATATACCGTGGTCATCAATATGACCGAATGGTGCGCGGATTGGCCTTACCGCATTGCCTGGGGATTTTATGATGCCATCCAGGCCCCGGAGCAGGAGAAAGCCCCCGGAGGCCCCAACAAATGGGAAAACGCTACCGGCACAGGGCCATTCATGATAACCGAATATAAGGACGGTCACTCCCAGGTTTACACAAAAAACCCCAATTATTGGGATACGGAAGTCATCGGCCGGAAGAAGTACAAGCTGCCCTTTGTCGATAAGATTCACCTCTCGATCATCAGGGACGAGCAAACCCGGATTGCCGCCTTCAGGTCAGGGAAACTCGATCTGCTCACCAATATAAAATGGAAGCATTTCGAGGAACTGAAAAGAAGCCTTCCCCAGTTGCAATGGGGACGCACCCTGGCAGGCGGGACTTTTATAATGGCCATGCGTATGGATCGTCAACCCTTTAACGATATCCGGGTCAGACGGGCCATGAATCTGGCTGTTAACAAAAAAGAGATCATCGCTTTCTTTCACGGTGGAAAAGCCGAGATGCACACCTACCCTTTTCCTCCTTCTTTCAAGGAGGTCTATACCCCTCTGGATAAACTCCCGCCCTTGGTCAGAGAGTTATACCACTACGATCCGTCCAAGGCCAAAAAGCTTCTATCCGAAGCCGGGTACCCTAATGGTTTCCGTTTCAAGGTCCAGATAGCCAACACCAATCAGACAGGAATTGATCTGGCCTCCATGGTTGCCTCTTATCTGGATAAGATCGGGGTCAAACTGGAGCTCGATCCCATGGATTATACTCCTTTTCTCGGCCGGATGATGAAACACAACCATTCGGAAGGCGTTTTTATCTCTAACGATTACGGCAATCCCTATGCAGGGATTCGGAAAACCTTCCTGTCCGGCCAGCCCTGGAATCTGCATATGATGTCTGATACCTATATCGACCGGATGGTTATGGAGGTGGTTCAAAATCCGAATCTTACCGAAAAACAAGGTCTGGAAGTCATAAAAAAACTGGCCGTTTATGTTCTTGAGCAGGCGCCGGCCATCATACTTCCTACTGAATATGTCTATCATTCCTGGTGGCCCTGGGTCCGGAATTACTATGGAGAACTTTTTGTAGGCGCCCAAAGAAGTGCCCCGATCTATGCCCGCCTCTGGATTGATCAGGAAATGAAAAAAAAGATGGGCTTTTAATCGGCCGTTTTCAATAAATTTGCACTTTGCAATTTCCAATTTGCATTTTCAAAACCTTTTTTGCCGCAGACAAGACAGACAAAAAAACAAGACAAAAAAATTTGATCTGATTGACGACTTGTCAATCAGATCAAAGTCTGTAGTGGTCTGCGTGGATCTGTGGCAAATAATATTTTTGGTTCCGGCTTGTCCGGGTAAGGGATGATGACCTGCAACACCGACAACCTACCTTTTCCCATTCTCCTGATAGCTGAGGGCCCGTTTCAAAGAAGGCTCCATATTCATTTCCCGGAATTCGGCGACAGCAAAATTCAGGTGCTCCAGGGCCTCGGCCCGCTCTTTCGGGTAGTGTTCCCAAAGCAATTCAGCCAATTGCAACCGGGTAAGGGCCAGTTCGGGCCTGAACCTCATCTCCATGCAGATCTTGATGGCTTTCCGGTAATGCCCCCGGGCCTCATCAAAACGGCCCAGCAGGGCTGCGGCTCGGCCCAGGTGGCGAGGGATGCAGGTGGGATAGAAAATCCCTGATGTATAAACCTCGGTGCCGGCAAAGCGGTTCAGCAGTACCTCGGCCGCCTGTCGATGCCCAATAACCACCGCCGCCTCGAGGAAAAAGGAATCATGCCATCCTGATGTCTCATCTTCCGAGGTGCCAATACCGGGCCGCCTGACCACCCTTCGCTCTAATAATTCCAAGACCTCCTCCCTGCGCCCAAGGTGACTCAGAATCAGGCAGAGCTGAGGCTCTACCTGTCTTATATTGTCAGGTCCATACATAGCCTGGATCCGATCAAGGTCTTCACCGGAACTTCCAAGATAGAGCCGGGCCCTCACCCCCGACAAATTGGCATCAATATTGGCGATTTGAGGTACTCCGGTTTCCGCCCCCCTGAAACGCAAATCTTGGACTGAAGCTAAGGCCTTCTCCAAATATCCATCCATGAGTATCAGGAGCGTATCACATGACGCAGATTTAATACCCAGGACATATTGTCCTGTATAATGGGCTAAGGTTCGTAACTCTTCAAAAACCTCCTCCGCACGCTGCCGCAAACCCAAAGTGAGGAACGTATGACCGATCAATTGCAGCGCACCGCCGTGCATGGCCGTATTTAAGCCAAGGCGGGAACCTGCCCAAAGTTCTTCGGCCAGAAGAAGGCCTTCCCCTGCCCGCTGCGGTGAGGTTAGATGGAGAAGAACCCAAGCGGCTGTCCAAAGGGTATTAAGATCATTCAGCTTCCGGGCCAGCGTTAGGGATTTGGTCAGGAATTTGCGGCGTAAAGGTAAAAATCCCGGTTTGTGAGGCGCAAAAGCCCCCAGGGCCATGTCGGCAAAGGCGCGCTCTTGGGTATCAGTCCCGGCATGGCGGTCGGCACGGTCGGCCCATTCTTTCCATAGGGGAGAAGACCAGCCGGTGGCGGATCTTTCGGTATAAATGGCTATTAAGGCCGCCCGGCAGGAGCGGCAGGCCCTGGAGTCATCCCCAAGGGCCTCGGCCAGGGCAAAGGCCTTCGGGGCCTCGGTCTCAAGAACACGTCCGGGTTCTGCGGTTGCATTTAACGCCTCGCATAGATCCAGCAACAGATCACAGCGCTTGGTCTTATTGTCGGGATCCAGGATTTCCTGACTCCTGATAGCCAGATCCAGGAGTCTTACCGCCTCCCCATAGGCATAGACTTCAATGGCCTTTCGAGCGCCCATTTCCCCGTAACGCACTGCCTTGGCCAGATCCGCCGGAGCCGAAGAATGAGAGAAATGGCCGGCTAATTCGGCGGCATGCTCCTCCGGCCGGTTTCCATATATCTCCTCCAAGGTCCTGGCTACTTGCTGGTGAAGACGGATCCGGCGGGGTGCCATGATTTCTTCGTAAAGGGCCTGGTGGAAAAAGGAATGGGTAAAGCAATAATAAACCAGACCACCGGGCTTTGTCCGCTCTTCGATAATGGCCGCTTTCCTGGCTTCGTCCAGCCCCTTAAATAACACCTCCTCCGGGACGGCAGACAATTTTTTCAGAACCTCCAGACTGAATTCAAAACCGATGACCGAGACCATTGATAGAAGTTTATTGCACTCATCGCTTAAAGAGCACAGCCTTTTTCCGATGACCTCTTTCAGCCCTTCCGGAATCGGCATTTCCAGGGCAAGGTCTTTAACCGACGCCTTTGTTCCTTCCTCCCGGACCAAAAGGCCTTCTTCAACCAGATACCGCCCTACCTCCTGAGCAAAGAGAGGATTCCCCTCGGTTTGGCGGTGGACTCTTTCTGCTAACCCCAGGGGAACCTCCTTGCCGACTGTTCCCGACAGCAGTCTTTGGACCTCGTCCACCTTGAGTCCCCGAAGAAGAATCCGGCTGAAATGGGGAAGCCGTTTCAACTCAGCCAAAGCAGTGGCCAAGGGGTGATTCCGGTCCACCTCAATGTTCCGGTAGGTTCCGATGACCAGCACTCTTTTATTACCCAGGCTCCGATTGAGATGGGTCAGCATCTCCAGCGTTCCCTGATCGGCATTGTGCAGGTCCTCCAGGATAAGGACTAAAGGCCTGGCTTCAGCCATACTGCCCAAGAGGTCCGTCACCGCCTGCAGCAGAAGGTATTTCTCTTCTTCGGGATTTTTTTTAGAACGGCGCTGTACCCTTAATCTTTGTCCGATCTCAGGTACGATCCGGGCCACATCGGGGGCATAGGACCCCAATTCTTCTTTGAGATTAAGCAGGTCTCGATGGCCGAAGTAGGTTCTCAAGGGTTCAACGAAAGCAAGATAGGGCAAAGACGGGGATCCTTTGTCATAACAGTGGCCCACCAGGGCCTGTCCCCCCCGGAGCCGCACATAATCGGCCAGTTGTTCCGTCAGAGTCGTCTTACCGATACCCGGTTCCCCCACAACCATGATAAGCGATCCCTGTCCGGACCGGGCCAGATCATAAACCGATTGGAGTTGCTTCAACTCCGGCTCTCGACCGACGAACACCCGGTGAAAAAAGAAATTCTCCGCCGGTAGTTCGCTTCTACTAATAAAACCAGCCTCCGTTTTTTCAGCATGTTCGGTCGGAAGCGGTTTGCCGACCCTTTCTGCCGCAAAGGGCCTTTTCAGGCTGGAAATAAAACGGTCCCAAGGGTCACCTTTTGTGGACTCCCCGAATTCAATTATAATACTATTTAAAGTGACTCCCAGCCGATGGACGGCAAACTTGAGCTTTACCTCCTCTTCACTCCCCTGGTATTCAAAGAGATTGGCCCAACCGTCTTTTTCCGTCTCAGAGAAGGAATAAACCTTACCCGACCCTTCATCGTATTTTTTTCTTCTCCCCAATACTTTAAAGAGAGGGGCCTCTTCCAGGTTGGGGAGTGCGTCCTTCCATTTCCGGTAAATCCTCGGCAGCAGACATTTTTTGTCCGAAGATCCGGCCGATCCTCCTACCGTTTCATTAAGTAAAACAAGCTGGTCTAAGACCCCCACCAGGGGAATAGCGCTGATTTTTCCCAATCGTTTCATTTCATGAACAATGAGGGCGATTAAGGAAAGGTAGAACTTTCGGGAAGGTGAATTGAAATGGAGCGTTAATTGAATAGGTTTGAGTTGAAGATGCAGTTTGAATGCATTCAGGTCGATTCTGATAGGGTGCTCGGCTTGTTTAATCATCTCTACCACGCGAAATCAGTTGAAATTGCATGATATTTTATGAAAACCAAGAAGAGAATAAATCTGATGGTTCGAACCGTCAGGTCTCCTGCCGTCACCTACTAATAAAAATAACCCGGTAGAGGAATAAAATCATAAACCAAGCCAATTATGAATGTCAAGTTATTTTAGGCTGTTATGCCTGAAGGCCACAGGTGGGCAAACAAAGGGAATCCACCGGAAAGTCAAAAAGATTGTAACACTTCAGGTGGTTTAAAAAAATGATTTTGCCACCGACCCACAAGGACAAACCTGGACGAAAAATGGGTTTAAATTTTAAAAAGACTAAAAGGAGGAGCTATGAAAACAAAGATTATTCTTTGGACGATGGTCGGTTTCATTGCTGGTTTATTTTTCGGATTGCCCCAAATCCTGGCTGAGGACCGCTCCTCTATGACCGGGAACTGGGAAATTAAGATTGACCGGACTGTCTGGGGCATGTCCGGGCAACAGACTTTACTTTTTGAAATTCAACAGCAAAGTGGAAAAATTACCGGGAAATGCTCTGGACCCGCTGGCATCAGCGAAGTATCAGGTGACATAAAGGGAAATGATTTTCAATTCACAGAGTATCAAGCAAAACAAATGTATGTCATCTATAAGGGAAAGGTGGAAGGCAGCAGGGTAACGGGTTCATGCGAATACGATTATCTGAATGGAATGGCCGGCAAAGGGACCTTCGTCGGGGAACGGAAATAGGTAACACTTTGGTGCTTTTTAAATGTTTTTTGCCACCGACCCACGCAGACAAAACTGGACTAAAAATGGTTTCCCCGGCCCTACAAAAACGACCCGGGAAAACCGGCTATCGCCGACCTCCCCCGAACTCGATCCGGGGGCGAACAGGTTTCAAGTGCCCGAAGGGCCTGGCAGTGAGGGGGCGGCAAGTCGCCGCCACCTCGTCCCGCCTTTGTCTGTGGCAAAAAATTATTTTCAATTTTTAAAAAGGTGACACTGATACGGAAATAAAAGTTTTTTAGTGAGATTTATATTAAACGTCTAAAAAAGGTGGGTTTTTTTTAGATTCCAAAATCCTTCGGGAATAATTAGAACCTAACAAAATTACTTGACACGGTAAATTTGTTCTAAATAAAATATCATTAATAGGACAGGGCGCAAGCGTTTTTTGTTAAGCGCAAATAATCGCAAACCAAGCGGGGATTACGAGTCAGTTGCCGCATTTTCTGGGCGACAGAG
>JBFMBU010000050.1:0-9279 GCA_040755035.1 Thermodesulfobacteriota bacterium | reverse complement strand
TACCGTCTAAGAGTAAAATATTTCCAGAACTGATTTGGGCCAAAACCCTGGACACCCTGAAGCAGACAAGGCTTGTCCCCTCACCCGGCAGGGAGGAGGTAAACAACACAGCCCCTTTCCCTCCTGTCCGCCCCCTTTTTTTAAGGGCGACGGCCACCGGGTTGATGCCCTGGCTCCAGGGCAAAGATCCTTCCCCGTCTAAAGATAAGCCGGCAGGGACCTCTTGCCCCTGTTCCGGAAGAGGAGGCTGAAGAGGAGCGTTTAATAAAGGAGCTATCTCTCCCCTCCGGGAAAGATCAGCCCCGTCCAGGACCTTGCGGACGGCTTCCTCCACCATCTGCCGGAGTAGCTCTCCCTGTTCTTTGAGATTTTCCTCCGGGGTCCGGGCTTTTTTTAAGGCTTCTTCTCTGGTACTCACCGGAGGTCCCCTAACGGGATTATTATTTCCCTGGGAGAGGGGCTTGACCTGAAATATCCCAGGTCCTCTATCCCTCCCTGGTAGACCCAATACAGGGCCCCGATGATAACCAAAAGCGATCCCAAGACCAAAGCCAGGGTTTTTCCTTTGGCTTTTCTTCGCTGGTGGGCCCGGATTTTTTCCTGATGGGCCCGGGGAAGGCTTGAGGGGGCAGAGGGCCTTTGCTGGCCGGCCAGCCATTTCAGCCCGGTCATTGTTTTCCTGCGGGGGGACTGTTCCTGGTCTATGGCCTCCTTCAGCTCAAGAGGTTGATTGACCCCACCGAACCCCTGCAGTTCCCGAAAGGCCTTCTGAACCACCATGGCGGAAATGGTGGGAGTTTCAGCTACATAAGCATGGGTCAAACTGAAGTCGCATAAAAAATTGATCAGCCGGGGGATGCCATGGCTGAATTGGAAAACATGATCCATGGCCTCCGCGGTAAACAGCAGGTACGGTTGGGTCCTGACCCGGTTGAGACGGGTTTCGATATAGCCGTGGGTTTCTTCCCGCGTTAAAGGCCCCAGATGATATCTTCCGGCGATGCGCTGTTTTAATTGAAGCAGATCCGGGCGTTGAATGTGTTCCAGAAACACAGGCTGTCCGACAAAAACGATCTGGATCATTTTTTCCCTGGGTGTTTCCAGGTTGGAAAGCATCCGGATTCCTTCCAGAGTGGAGGGGGTCAGGTTCTGGGCTTCGTCGATCAGGAGGACCACCCGGCGTTTTTGGCTGTGGGCGTCGATCAGAAAGCCGTTCAGGGTTTTTAATAGGTCCCATTTTTCCAGCCCCGGCGGCGTAAGATCCAGGGCCTCGATCACCTCGCGCAGGAATTCTTTGAAGTCCAGGTCGGAATGAATAATATGGACGACCTTGAATTGCTCCCGATCCAGGCGATTGATCAAGGTCTTGCACAGGGTGGTTTTTCCGGTACCCACCTCCCCGATCAGGACGGAAAACCCCTTACCGTCCAGGATGTTGTACTCCAAATGGGCCAACCCCTCCCGATGTCCGGTGGAAAGAAATAAAAAATCGGGATTGGGGGTTTCGGCGAAGGGTTTTTCCGTTAATCCGAAGTAGGTTTGATACATGGTCCGTTTTGGTCTCCCAAAAGGGCTTATCGGGAAAGGGTCTTTTTAATCAATTTTTCCTGGTCAGCGGGGGTCCGGGCCTGGAAATGGAAAATCGCTGCCCGCAGTATTTCGGCCTTGGATCTTTGTAAACTTTTAGAAAGGGCATCGAGTTGACCCAACTGCCCTTGGAAGAGGGTGGTGGTGAAAGGCCTTGGTCGACTTTTCCCAACCTCATTGTAGGTTTTTAGTATCTGTTGTTCCTGTTCTTTTTCCGATAGAGCGGTGAAGAGGATCAGAGCTGTTCGAATCCAGTCGGCCTTTTTTCGATGGAGAGCAGTGGCCGCTGAATCAAGGGATTGGTTCAGGGTTTCAGGAAGAGAAGTCGAATACATGACCTTTCTCCCTCTGCCTTCCGGTCTGTCCTCCTCCAGGAAAATTTTCATCGCTTTTATCCTGTCCTGTTTTATTAAATAATATTAATTGCAATTTTAATACGTTATAACAAAATATAAACAAAATTCTTGAAATTGTCAATAAAAAAATTATTGTCAATTATTTTTTTTTAATGATGTTTATTGATCTGAACTTTTCCGACCGGTGCGGTTCTGGTCAGAGGTGGGGGGAAGGGGGGATTTATTGGACTCAGGATTTCCCTCAAAATGAGATCCTCCGATAGGATTAACCCCCTATGATAGGATGACAGCATCAGGATGTAATGGTTCACTTGATAACTTTTTGTGAGTCGGTTACTGAGAGGTTCAGTAACTTAAGAACAGAATACTAAGCTAATCGGAGGGAATTTATTTCAAAACAAGAAGGAACACCGGCCCCAATGGGGAATTTTCGGTATATTTCAGGGCTCCAAATTGATTCCGACCGGTCCGGCTTGGGTTGGGGAAAACATGATAGAAAGGATTGGGAAGTTTTCGGGGGCCCAGCTCAAGGCCCGGACAAAAATTCAAAGGCTTCTTCATTAGAGCGTAAAACGATGGTGTCCTTTTTCAAGCCCACCATCTCAAAAAGTTCTTCATTAATTCCGGATAAGGAGGTAAAACAAACCCGGAGGTCTTCCTTGCGTGTGGTCTCCAGGATGCCCACCAGAAAGGAGATCCCGATACTATTGATGTAGGCGATCTTGCAGAAGTCGAGGACGAATTTTTTGTGGCCGTTTTCCACTTCGGTTTTAAACTGCCGTTCCACTTCTTCCCCGCCCTGATTATTGAGATAACCTTCGAGTCGCAAAAAAACCACATCCCCGCGGAACGTCCGGCTCACTTTGAAATTTCTTGTCATGCGGCCTGCTCTTTGTTGGGATTTTTTTTGACCATATGCAGTCGGGTCCCGGTTTCGGTTTTTTCAAAACGGACTTCATCCATCAAGGCCTTGATCAGAAAAATCCCCTGCCCTCTTTTCTGAGAAGAAGGGTCCAGGTTACGGACCAATCTGGCTTGAACGGCCAAGGGATCAAAGGCCTGGCCGCGATCCTCGACCACCACTTCGATGGCCTCCGGGCGGACCGCGAAACCGATCCGGATTTTTTTTTCAAAACTCTGACTGTGTTCCCTGGCATTGATGCAGGCCTCGATCAGGGCCAGTTTCATTTTCTCCAGTCCGGCTTCGTCCATATTGGAATAGGTGGCGATTTGTTCCAGTGCCCGGGCGGCAACCAGTTCCGAATCCTGTTGAATAGGCAAGACCAAGGTAAAGGCAAGCCCCTGGCCGGAGGTCGAAGGTTGGGATTTTTCTCCGGAGAAAGAGAGGGTTTCCTCCAGCCTTTTCCCCATAAGCGCTATGGCCCGTTCCGCTTCTTCCCGGAAGAGGTGTTTGCGAACCAGCACCTCCACCCAGTCCCGCAGGACCCGGCTGTTTTCCAATTGGAAATTTCCAAAACTTTCACGAACCAACCCGGCCCGTTCCAACAAGGCAAGAAGCGGCTGAAGGTGACGTGTCGGCAGGGCCAGGACCTGCTGCAATTCAGCCAGGGAAACAACGGTTTCTCCGGATTTCCAGAGGAAGTGGAGGGCCTTGAGCAGATAAGGCCCTTCCCCAGGATCCGTTTTCATCCCTTGCAGCATTTCGCTTTCAAACCATCGACCCAATCCCCCCTGCCAGAGGGATTTGAGGTAACAGGCCATAAAACGTTGATGGCTTTCTATTTCGGGTGTCTGCCTCCGAGCGTCAAGAAGCAAGACCGTGGCCAGACCGGGGTTGCCTTCCAAAAAGCCGGACCAGATGTCCGCCAGGTCGGAAGTGATCCGGATCCGATACTGTTCGCCCAGGGAGTGGAACCACTGGGCCCCGGCTTGGACCGGCAACGGCGGACAATCCCAGACCGCAATCTGGAGGGGGTTAAAGGCCGGCAGGATGATTTTGAGGAGATAGCCGGGAGGCTCCCCGGAAAAGAGGTGAGGTGCCCAGGGGGACCCCAGCACTTCCCGCCACTGACCGGCAAGATCTTTTCCGAAAAAGGGCGGGGTCTCGATGGCTTGGATATGGTCGACCATCATCCAGACCGGTTTATGGCCGGCTTGGGCCATACGCTGCGGAGCGGAGAGGGCGTTTCTCAGGGCTTTTTTTTCATCCCTGTTTGCTGCCGCTTTTTGATGTATCATAATCAGTTCGGCGCTGACGTCTTTCCCCTGCCTTTCCGCTTCCTGTTTGATTCCGGAAATGGAGGTCAGGGTGTCCGGGCGAAGAGCGAGTCGTTCCTTTTGGTCAAAGACCAGGAATTGACTGACGATGGAGACCAGATAATCTTCGGCAAAATCCAAGAGGTCGGTATAGGTCCGGGAAAAGGAAAAATAAATCGGAACCAACTCCTTTTCGCCCCAAAAAAGCAGGTCTTTGACCCCCTGTAAGAGGGTGCTTTTCCCCATCCCCCGGCGGGAAAGAAGAAAGGCATCCTCCCCACGGCCTTGAATGATGTTTGAGGCCTCGGTTTGAAAGCGAGTGATTTCCGCTTCACGGCCGACCAGGGGTTGTTCCAGGATTTTCACCGATAAAACTCCATCCCTTTTGAGAGGAAATTTTTTCTTTAGGTACTACCATATTTTTCCAGGAAAGCCAAGGTCTTCTTTTACTCCGATCCCTACCGTTGATTGTGGATTTGTCCAAACCCGTCCCCCTTTTTCCCCATGGTTTAGGGGAGGACGGATGTCCTTCGGGGGAGGAACCGGTCAATAAATCCCGGCCTCGCACCCGGCGGCGACGGTCCGGCCCAGTTCCCGGCATTGATCCAGGATCTCCGGCAGGATCATCCCTTTGGCGATTAAAGGCTGATGAATTTTTTTGAACCGGTAGCCGAGACAGATCCTTTCTATGTTCATTAAGGCCCCCTGGCCGTCATTACCGGCACTGATGAATACCGCATAAGGCTTGCGGAAGATTTTTGGGTGTCCCCGGAGTTTTTCGTAGGTCCGGTCGAACAAATCCTTTAAGGCCCCGGCCATATAACCGAAATATTCCGGCGAGCCGATTACCAGCCCATCGCATTCCAGGAGATCCTCTTCCGCGGTTTCCGGGGCCTTTTTTAGGACCACCCGCACCTCCTCGATTTCACCGGCCCCTTCAGCTACCGCTTCAGCCATTTTTTGAGTATTCCCGCTCTGGGTGTGGTAGACAATCAGTATGGTTTTCATAGGTCTTTCCCAATAGATTCTTTGCCGAAGGCTTCAATTGAAAAAATGCCCAACTATAATTAAGGCCTTGCCCTTCGCAGGATTTAACCTGAAGGAATATCCTCCATGAAAACTCTGTGAATCCTTTCTCCGGTCACTATAAGAAAAACGAAGTGTGGCCAAGCCTCTCCCAGGAGAGGGTTGGGAAGAAGAGCATGAAAACGGTATATCATTTTTTCGGTCAACAGGCGATAATTTTGCTTGACCTGCCTTCGCCCATGGAAGAAAATACGAAAGAGAAGAAAAGGTTACCTTCTTCCCAAAATCCGATAACATTTAGATCCCTGGAGGGGAAAAACACATTTAGAACAGGCCGGGGATCTCCTCCAAAAAGACAGAGACCAGAACAAACCGGGGAAAAAGATTGGCAGGGAAGGTCAGTCTTCGAGCTTCCAACCGGGTTGGACAAGACCGATTGGCCAAAGTCATGAATCCTACCCGGTAACGTTCCCAAGGGGGACCTTTTTCCCAAATAATGAAAAGCCGGCATTCCAAGGGGGATCCAAAATGAAAAAAATCGGAAGACTCCATGTATTGACCGATACCCTTCTGCAATCCCGTTTTTCCCATAAGACACTGGCGGAATTGGCCGTGGCCGGGGGGGCCGATACCATCCAATTCCGTCAGAAAACAGGAGGGACCAGGGTCATGATCGAAACCGCGCTGTCCATGCGGGAAGTCTGTCGTCCGGCCGGCGTGCCCTTCCTGGTCAATGACCGTCTGGATTGGGCCCTGGCCGCCGGGGCCGATGGCGTCCATCTGGGGCAGGAGGACTTTCCCCTTCCCCTGGCCAGAGAACTATTAGGGCCGGAAGCGGTTATCGGCGGGTCGGCCGGGACGTTGGAAGAGGCCGTCAAGTGTCTCAAAGAAGGGGCGGATTATGTGGGCTTCGGTCCGGTTTTTAGCACCACCTCCAAAAACGACGCCGGACCGGCCGCCGGTCTGAACCTATTGAAAAGGGTGGTAAAGGAAATTCCTTTGCCGATTATAGCCATAGGGGGCATCAACCAGGAAAACGCCCGCCAAGTGCTCGAAAGCGGAGTGCACGGGATGGCCGTGATTTCAGCCGTCTGCTGCCGCCAGGACCCCAGAGAAGCTGCGGCGGTTCTCCGGAGTCTGCTGGACGCCTATTATCATGAATGAGCGGATCAGTGATATCGGGGAGTTCGGGTTGATTGAAAGGATCAACGCCCTCCTTTCCCGGGAAGGGATCCGTTCCCGCCGGGTGATCCTGGGGATCGGGGACGATGCGGCTTTATTCCGACCTCGAACGGGTTATGAAATCTTAGTCACCTGTGACAGCCTGGTGGAGGGGCGGCATTTTCTGCCCCGCTTCATCAGCCCACAGGACCTGGGGCGGAGGGCTATGTCCCTCAACATCAGCGACATCGGAGCCATGGGCGGACGCCCGCTTTACGCTTTGATTTCTCTGGGGCTCAGGGGTGAAACCCCGCTGGCGGATATTGACGCCCTCTACCGCGGGTTTCTTCGGGAGTTGAATCCCTTTGAAGCCTCGATTATCGGAGGGAACCTGACCCGGTCCGGGGACAAACAGTTCATCGACATCACCCTGATCGGGGAAGTGGAACAAGGAAAGGCCCTGACCCGCTCCGGTGCCCGGGCAGGGGATGTGATCTTGGTCAGTGGTTATCCGGGTCAATCAGCCGCCGGGTTACAACTCCTGCTTCAACAGGCCCATGATCCGAAAATAATTGGCCACCCCTTGGTCAAGGTCTTTAATACACCTTCTCATCGAGCGCTTCTGGGGGCGGCCGTGGCCCGGTCCGGATTGGCTACGGCCATGATCGATACCAGTGACGGGTTTCTGGCGGACCTGGGACATATCTGTACCGGGAGCCGGACCGGGGCGGAGCTAATACGGGAGAAACTCCCGCTCAGCACGGAGCTGGATCAGGCGGCCCGGACTTTGAAAAAAGACCCGTTGGATTTCTTCCTGGGAGACAGTGATGATTACGAGCTGATCATCACCTGCCCGGAAAAGAACCTGAACCCTGTCCGATCGCTGGCTGCCGCCTGTAATCTCCCGGCGTTATTGACCGAAGTAGGGAGGATCAGTGATCAGGTCGGGGAGATGGTCCTCATAGACCGGGAAGGGAGGCGACATCCGCTGCTTCCGGCGGGATGGGATCACTTTCGTTTGCAGGAAGCGTAACCTTACAAATTAACAAGTAAAGCCAGATCCTCCATTTTGTCATTAAGACCAAAGAGAGAGATAAATGATAGGTTCAACTTTTTCGATACTTTTTTAAAAAATTGGCATCTTCCGGGTCTATATTGCCGGGGGACGATAAATACTATTAAGGAGAATTAAGAAAAATGCCGAATCCGACCCTGGCTGAAAAAGCCGCCGCCTTTCTGAAACAGATCCGGGAGACCAAACCCCTGATCCATAACATCACCAATTATGTGGTCATGAACGTCACGGCCAATGCCTTGCTGGCCGCCGGCGCATCACCGGTAATGGCCCATGCCGAGGAAGAAGTGGAGGAGATGGTGGCTCTGGCCGGGGCCCTGGTGCTGAATATCGGGACCTTAAGTCAACCCTGGGTCGCAGCCATGCTCAAAGCCGGTAAACGGGCCAACGAGTTGCAGATTCCCGTTATCCTCGATCCGGTAGGTTCCGGTGCTACGGCCCTGCGCACGGAAACGGCCAGACGGCTTATGGGCGAGCTTTCCATCCAGGTTATCCGGGGCAATGCCTCAGAGATCCTTTCCCTGGCCGAGGCCGGGTCTGGAGTGACCACCAAAGGTGTGGACTCCGTTCACTCCGTCGACCATGCCGCTGAGGCGGCCCGGCATTTGGCCCAAGAGCTTAAGACCACCTTAGCGATTACCGGAGCGGTGGATTTGGTAACCGACGGCCGGCGTGTCTGCCGGGTGATGAACGGTCATGAAATGATGGGACATATCACCGGCAGCGGCTGTACGGCCACGGCCATTATCGGGGCTTTTCTGGCCGTAACCGCCGAACCACTGGAAGCGTCGGCCGGGGGACTGGCTTATTTCGGCTTGGCCGGGGAGAAGGCTGCGCTTCAAGCCAAAGGACCCGGAAGCTTCCAGACCGCGATTCTTGACGCCCTGTACCTGATATCGGAGGAAGAATTACGTTCTGAAGCCAGGATCCGCATGGATTAGCAGAGCGCGCCACACCTCCCTGAGATCACCGGATCGTTTCCTGATTTTTTTACCGGGGGAGAATTATTAATGGTCTCAAAATAATATAGACATAAGAGGACAAGCTTATCAGTTTCATGTCCATACTATTATGAGTCGGTTAATAATCCCCTACCCTGAAGGATCCCTTTCCCGGTTTCCGGGAGAACCTACCTTTCCACCTCTCCGACCTTGAGACCAAGTATTTTTAATGGACATTTTTTAAAATATATGATTAAATTTCCGTTTTTAACGGAAAAAGGATGACGAAATCGATTCCTGATATTATTGAAACCTTCCTGGCCCAGAAAGAGGCGGAACGCCGTTTATCGGCCAATTCCCTGCGCGGATACCGGAAGGATTTAACGGAGTTTTTATCCTACCTGACTCAGCAGGGAGCGGCGAGAGTCGACCAGATCGATCCTCTCCTGTTGAGAGGGTTTCTGGCCCAGTTGCATAAGAAAAATAAAAAAAGCACCGTTGGGCGAAAAATCGCTGCCTTACGTTCCTGCTTTCGCTATGCCCTGAACGAAGGATGGATAACGGAGAACCCTTTATCCCAGGTCCGGACGCCGAAGAAGGATAAAACCATACCTCCTTTCCTTTCCGAAAAGGAAGTGGAAGTCCTGCTTAAGGAACCGGATAACGACGCCTGGCTCGAGCTTAGGGACCAGGCCTTTTTAGAGGTCTTTTATGCCTCCGGCCTGCGTTTGAGTGAATTGGCGGCACTGGATTGGAAGGCCTTGGACCTTTCCCTGGGATTGCTTCGAGTGGTCGGGAAAGGGGGCAAGGAACGAATCGTTCCTATGGGCCGTAAGGCCATCGAAGCCTTAGGCAACTATCGGAAGGCCGTTCAAGAGGCCGAACAGCGCTCGGAAATCAAGTTGTCGGATCGTGA
>JBFMBU010000049.1:0-18379 GCA_040755035.1 Thermodesulfobacteriota bacterium | reverse complement strand
CATCGGTAACCTCGGATGAAGTGGATATCCTTTTAAGATAGTCTTACTCCATCCGATTTTAAAAGTCCAGAGTTATTTTTAATTATTTGACTTCGTTAATTATTTAATGAGGGACAAAATCACCCTGCTAAATACCGTATACAGCTTGACTTTGTTGAGATAGAGGTAAAAAAATTCCACATCTTCTCTTTATTGTCTGTCTGCGGAAAAGCAAACTGGAACAAGTTATTCTCCGCTTAACAGGCAATGATCGTTTCTTCCTTGCCTGAAATTCAAAAAAAATGGTAGGATAGCCCCGAATATAGCAGAATGAAGATTGAATTCCTTATCTTCTGACGATATGCCCGGTAATCTGGTGCCGGCGGCTACGCTGGGCTTGAAAACCATTCTGTTTAAAAATGCGGCTCAATGTGAAGAGCGACTGATTGATTTGGGGTGCATATAAACTGTGTAAAATGATAAGGACGGTGGAACCAATTTCAGAAAAAGATAGGAGCAGCTATGGAAAACCCTGCCAATGAACCACAACAGATACCGATCAATACCGCCGACGAATTGTCCCGGGGGCGATTCAGCAACACCATGCTGGTCACCCACGGTCCGGAGGAGTTCATCATGGACTTCCTGCTTCAATCCCCCAATGGGGCGCATCTGGTCTCCCGTATGATCGTCACCCCCGGGCATATGAAACGGATTGTCACGGCCTTGCAGGAAAACCTGGAGAAATACGAATCCCGTTTCGGAAAAGTCAAACTCACCGATTCCCCTCCGGCTGTAATGCAATAAGGGCTCTACGAATTGACCAGCTCGAAGCCTGGGAGAGGGAAAAGGACGGCCAACATCCCATGAGACCTAATTCTGCTTCAGAGAGGGGGCGTTTTTTCTCCGCCCTGGAAGAAGAATTCCGGATCACAAAGGAGGAGGCGCGTGATTTTATCCCTGAGTTTCATCAAGAAATGCAAGCCGGACTGGCCAGGGGAAAAAGCTCACTAAAAATGCTTCCTGCCTTTATCGGCAGACCGAAAGGAACGGAAAAAGGAAATTACCTGGCCCTTGATTTAGGTGGAACCAACTGCCGGATTTTAGAGGTGGAGCTGGACGGAAAGGGGAAGGCCCGGATTAAAACCGTTAAACGCTGGGTGGTCCCTCGGAAGATCATGAAAGGAACGGGGACCGCCTTATTCGATTTCCTGGCTGATTGCCTGGCCTCTTTTCTAAAGGAACACCCGACCGGCAGGAAAGAGAAGAAACGGCTGACCTTCACTTTTTCCTTTCCTTTTTTTCAACCATCCCTTAATTCCGGTACCTTGATCCGTTGGACCAAGGGTTTCACCGCCTCCGGTGTGGAGGATCGGGATGTGGTGGTTTTACTCACCGAGGCCTTGCAGCGCAAGGGGGTGAAAGGCCTCCGGATTACGGCCCTGACCAATGACACCGTGGGAACACTTATGGCCCGGTCCTATAGCGACCCGGCTTGCGATATGGGAGTCATCATCGGAACCGGATGCAATGCCTGTTATCCGGAGCAAGGGAAGCGAATAAAGAAATATCCCGGCCCGGGACTCAAGGGAGAAATGATCATAAATATGGAATGGGGGAATTTCGATGGGTTGAAATCGAACCCATACGATGTCCTGCTGGATCGGGATTCTCCAAACCCGGGTCGACAACTTCTGGAAAAAATGGTTTCCGGGATGTATTTGGGCGAAATAGTCCGGTTGGTAGCCCGAGAGATGATAGCCCGGCATTTATGGCCATCAGGACCGGGGAGGCTATATTGGGAAAAGTCCTATAGCCTTTCTTCCAGGGATGTTTCCCTGCTGGCCGAAGGGAAAGAACCCTGGAAGAAGAAGAAAGAGTGGGACCTCAATACTGCAGAAAGGGAAATGGTTGGCAGGATCGGTGGAATCGTAGCCTTGCGTTCGGCCCGAATGGCCGCTTCTGCTTTGGCAGCGGTTATTTCTTGGATGGATCCCCTTCTGGAAAAAAAACATACCGTGGCTGTTGACGGGGCTCTATTTGAAAAGTATCCGGGATATCGATCCTGGATGAGTGAAATGTTATGGGAAATTTTTGGAGATAAAGCGAAAAAAATCCGGATGGTACTGACCAAAGACGGGTCGGGAATCGGTGCAGCCATTGTCGGGGCTGTGGCGGTTACTTTAGGAAGTAGGGGACGACCATAAATAATGGAATAATTCAAAAAGGGTTCAACGAGGTAACTATTCCGGCAATCATTGACAAGTCTTATTTCCTGCCCTCTTTTAATTCTTATGCCAATTCAATTAGTTACGATCGTCCCCAACTTTCCCTTATTTTTGGTAGGCGGGAAATGGGGGATATGCAGGAAAGTAAAAAGGTTTTCCTGCTGCTGATAAATAGCTAAGCACGTTCTGCACCAACGTCCCCATTTCCACTACACGATACCATGGATCCGATAGCAATAAAAAACGTTCAAGACGGCCCGGCAATGGAATCAAAAACCGTAGCACGGCACCACAACATTGGGCCCTTGGCCAAACGTTCCCCCACCGGTGTTCTTCCAACAGGAAAAACTGTCGGGATTCGCTTCTTTTCTTACATAGCAGCCGGGCGGGCAAGAAACACACCAGGCTCCTGATATGTGATTGGAGTACACTTCATATCCGGGCTGGCATTCTTGATAGCAAGTTGGTGGATTCGCGCCAAAGAGTCTGGCATAGCCCGGCGGGCATGTCCGGTTCTGGAAGGCCATGACGTGGTTAGACCTGTATTTCTTGGCCGGACCTCCCACCTGGGCCATCGATGGCGGAACAAAGAGGGTAATGGCTATTAATGCCAGCATAATAGAAAAGCACTTCATCATATCCTCCCCCAATCTTGAATAATGTGGCAACCGGTGTTCCTTCATTGTTGGCCTTCATTTCGATATATATCTTTCATCTTATGCTAAAAGATCACTCGGTATGTCAAGAAAAAAATCATCAACGATAAGCGTTCGAAATCTTCCATTTTTCAAATAAAGAAGATCTGCGTGTTTCAGGAAGCTACTCTATTTCCTCCAAAAGGCCCAACCGGTTTTGGGAATATCTGAAGAAAAATACT
This sequence comes from Thermodesulfobacteriota bacterium, assembly GCA_040755035.1. Lineage (GTDB taxonomy): Bacteria > Desulfobacterota > RBG-13-43-22 > RBG-13-43-22 > RBG-13-43-22 > RBG-13-43-22. The sequence continues at coordinate 15,295 of JBFMBU010000049.1, read as the reverse complement.
TAAACTTCACATCCTGCTTCAAATTTCTTCTTTCTATTGGATTGACCTTCGATAGTCGCAGTGATACATTAGATTCTTAAAAAAAACGTTTTAGGAGGAGACTTATGGCAAAATCAAGGGATACCAAAAAGGATACAAAAAAGAAACCGGTTAAAACAGCCAAGGAAAAAAAGAAGGCCAAGCAGGAAAAGAAAAAGGGGAAGTAATCAGGAGCACGGTAAACGGTTTTTCTATAGTAGGTAATCATAGGGGACGTCCCTAAGAATGGAGCTGTATCATCAAGTATGTTCCGCTCCGGCAGCGGGCGGCTTAAACCGCCGCTGCCGATCCGGAACGGTAGCTGATTTCTTTTACTTCCCCATCAAATTTGACCTGGACCCCTAAGCTAATATCAGACCAGGTCGAAACGGTCCAGGTTCATGACTTTGTTCCATGCTGCTATAAAGTCATTGACGAATTTCTCCTGCGAGTCTTGACATCCATAGACTTCGGCCAAGGCCCGGAGTTGCGAGTTGGAACCGAAGATGAGATCGACCCGGGTGCCGGTCCACTTCAGTTCACCGCTCGTTCGATCCCTTCCCTCGAAGACAGTATCGTCTTCCGCGGTTGCCTTCCATATCGTTCTCATGTCGAGCAGATTGACGAAGAAGTCATTGGTGAGCGCCTCCGGCCGCTTGGTGAAGACCCCATGTTGGGACTGACCGAAGTTGGTATTTATGACCCGCATACCGCCAAGGAGAACCGTCATCTCAGGCGCAGTCAACGTCAGTAATTGGGCCCGATCCACCAGCAGTTCCTCTGCCCTTACGGCGAATTTGTTTTTAAGGTAGTTACGGAACCCATCCGCCTTGGGCTCGAGTACGTGGAAGGACACCACATCGGTTTGCTCCTGTAAAGCGTCCGTGCGTCCCGGGGTGAAGGGAACGGTTATATTGTGGCCGGCATTTTTCGCCGCTTGCTCAACCCCGGCGCATCCGCCCAGGATGATCAGGTCGGCCAGGGAAACCATTTTGCCGCCGGACTGGGCGCTATTGAATTCCTTCTGGATACGCCCCAGGGTCTTCAGGACTTTTGCCAGTTGGGTCGGCTGGTTGACTTCCCAATCTTTTTGCGGCGCCAGACGAATCCGGGCACCGTTGGCACCTCCGCGCTTGTCGGAGCCGCGGAAGGTGGAGGCCGAGGCCCAGGCGGTCGAGACCAGTTGGGATACGGACAGGCCTGAAGACAGGATCTTGCCCTTGAGGGCAGAGAGGTCCTGCTCGTCAATTAAAGGGTGATCGACCGCGGGCACCGGGTCTTGCCAGATCAGTTCCTCGGCCGGGACCTCAGGGCCAAGATAACGCGAGCGGGGTCCCATGTCGCGGTGGGTCAGCTTGAACCAGGCCCGGGCAAAGGCATCCTTGAATTCTTCAGGGTTCTTCAAATAGCGCCGGGCGATGGGTTCGTAGATCGGGTCAAAGCGCAGGGACAGGTCCGCCGTGGTCATCATCGGCCGATGCTTCTTGGAGGGATCATGGGCATCAACGATCATATCCCTTTCGGCCACGTCCTTGGCCAGCCACTGATTTGCACCGGCCGGGCTTTTGACCAGTTCCCACTCATATTGGAAGAGCACCCTCAGATAACCCAAGTCAAATTTTGTGGGATTCGGTTTCCAGGCGCCCTCAAGACCGCTGCTGATGGTATCGCCGCCTTTGCCTTGGCCGAAGCTGCTCTTCCAGCCCAGGCCTTGTTCTTCAATGGGAGCGGCTTCGGGTTCAGGACCCACATGGGAGGCCGGGCCGGCGCCGTGACATTTGCCGAAGGTGTGGCCTCCGGCGACTAAGGCCACGGTCTCTTCGTCGTTCATGGCCATACGGGCGAAGGTCTCGCGGACATCGCGTCCCGAGGCGACCGGGTCCGGGTTGCCGTTCGGCCCTTCCGGATTGACGTAAATCAAGCCCATCTGCACGGCGGCCAGTGGATTTTCAAGGTCCCGGTCACCGGAGTAGCGCTTGTCGCCAAGCCACTCGGACTCAGATCCCCAATAAATGTCCTCCTCCGGCTCCCAGATGTCCTCGCGTCCTCCTCCGAAGCCGAAGGTCTTGAAGCCCATCGACTCCAGGGCACAGTTGCCGGCCAGGATCATCAAGTCGGCCCAGGAGATCTTGCGGCCGTATTTCTGTTTGATGGGCCAGAGCAGGCGGCGGGCTTTGTCCAGGTTGACGTTATCTGGCCAGCTATTGAGGGGAGCAAAGCGTTGGTTGCCCGAGCCTCCGCCGCCGCGGCCGTCGCCCAGGCGATAGGTGCCGGCGCTGTGCCAGGCCATGCGAATAAAGAGCCCCCCGTAGTGACCCCAATCTGCCGGCCACCAGTCCTGGGAATCGGTCATCAGGGCAAAGAGGTCCTTTTTTAAGGCCGCCAGGTCGAGTTTTTTGAATTCCTCAGCGTAATTGAAGGCCTCGCCCAGGGGATTACTCAGGTTTGAGTGTTGATGGAGAATCTTGAGGTTCAACTGGTTCGGCCACCAATCGCGGGTCGACGTGCCTCTATGGATTGTAGATCCCATTTCTGGTTGCTTTTTTTCATCAGTCATATTGTTTCCTCCTTTCGGTATTTAAAAAGTTGATCGGCACGGTATTGAAAAATGGTGTTTCGCGAGTCATCTAAACAGGTTTTATCGAGGTTTCGAAGTTACAGCAGGTCACTCATTGTGACCGTAACCTAAGATCCCTCAATCGGAGGGACCGGAAAGGACCTACTTTTATTTCTTTTGACATTCAGGACAGAGACCGAAAAAATCCAGGCGATGGTGCAGGATCCGGAAGCCGGTCTTGCGGCTCATTTCCTGGTTTAGATCGCTGAGACTGGCTAACTCCGGATCGACGATTTTTTTACAGTCGGTGCAGATCATATGGGGATGGGGAAAGGGCTTATGCCCGTCATAGCGATTGCTTCCGTCCGGAAAACCCAGTTCCAACACTTCGTTGAGTTCCTTGAGCACAACAATCGTTTTATAAACCGTAGCCAGACTGGTTGTGGGAAAATCGGCCCTGACCTGCTCATAAACCTGAGCCACACTGGGGTGCGTTTCATCCCGGGAAAGGATTTTCAGAACCGCTAACCGTTGGGGAGTAAGGCGGAAATTTTTATCCCTTAGCTTGGAATGCATGGTTTCCAGACGACCGTCACTATCTCCGGAATAATCAGAGAATCGGGCCATGATGGTTAGGAATAAAAAGAATTCTTTATTGAGAATTATTATTTGTTAGTATATATTATCATAAATTATTCGGTTGTCAAGGAAAATTTTTTCGCCCTTGGTCAGCCTTCAGGGCAGGAGAAAACAAGGAGAGAATTATACAAAAAACACTTGCCGGTCCGGCCAGGGAGGGTTTATAGGTATGGAAAGATGGCTATATATCGCGAACAGAAAGCAGCGGGGGAGAAACCAGGTATGAGTGAAAAGGCGTCCATATTTGAAGAAACATTAAAACATTACTTAGACCAGTTAACCCGGGTGGACCTGGCAGCCAAGGCGGAGGTTCTCGGGGTGGAAATCCAAGAAGGCCAGGCTGTGGTCCCCTTATTGGGCAATAAATTCCGGGTTTCTCCGAAAGGGGTATTTGACCCGCAGGGAAAATCTCCGGCCCATGCCGTTCAGGTGGTCCTTTGCCGCTATTTGATCCTGGCCCCGGCTTTTCCGCCACCGGGGGAGGATTGGGTTTCTTATAGGGATTTTAAAGATGCCGCCCCTTTTGTGGGCGGATTTATCAATAATACCGAGCAGGCCCTGATAAAAAGGTTTTCCTCGAGAGTGTCAGCGTTAAGAACGGCTTGTTTGAAAATCGGCGGACGTCCATCTGATTTGGAGCTGTCCTATGAAATTGTTGCCCAATTTGATCTCTTGCCCCGCATCCCGCTCCTTTTGCTGTTTAACGACCAGGACGAGGAGTTTCCGGCCCAGTGTTCTGTGCTTTTCAAGAGAAATGCCGCCGCTTTTCTGGATATGGAATGTCTGGCCATTCTGGGCTGGCTGCTGACCGATACCCTGGTACAGGCCACGGGTATTGACCATAACACGATTATGTGATCCGGAATAACGAGAATAATCCAGGAGAATATCTATGAATTCAATTTCCCCCTTTACAGGCTTTTCCAGCAAGACCCTGGCTTTTTTTAAAGACCTGACTGCCGATAACAGCAAAACCTGGTTTGATCAAAACCGGGAACGGTATGAGCAGGAGGTCCTGGTCCCGGCCAGGGATTTTGTTTCGGCCCTGGGCCAGCAGTTGAAAAAGATCGCCCCAGGAATCCAGGCCGATCCCCGGATCAATAAATCTATTTTCCGGCTTAACCGGGATATCCGCTTCAGTCATGATAAAACTCCATACAAGTCCCATCTGGGGATCTGGTTTTGGGAAGGGAGCCGGCCGCGGATGGAATGTTCGGGTTTCTATTTTCATCTGGAACCGGGACGATTCATGCTGGGGGCGGGGTTGTACCAATTCCCCAAGGATATGGTGGATCCTTATCGCCGCTCGGTGGTCCATCCTCTCCAAGGGCCGGCTTTAGCCAAGGCCGTTGAGAGTATCAAGAAGAGGAAGGAACATTATATCGGCGGAGAGAAGTTTAAAAAAATTCCTGCGGGTTATGATTCCGGTCATCCGCTGGCCTCCTACCTGCTTTTCGGAGGCCTTTATGCCGGTGTAGATTTGCCGATCTCGAAGAAGCTATTTTCCGGGGAGTTAGTACTCCTTTGCTTTGAACATTATTCCCGTATGCTTCCCCTGCATCGCTGGCTGCTCGATTTGACCCGGCGGGCTTGCTAAGCAGAGTGGAAAACCCGGCGGCCCCTATCAATTAAAAAAGGGATTGAATTTTCGCTCATTGCCGATGGTGGTGGAGGGTCCATGTCCGGGAAAGACCTGGATGTCGTCTCCCAAAACAAAGAGTCGATTGCGGACCGCGGAAATTAAGAGGTCGTAATCGCCGCCCGGGAAATCGGTCCGACCGATAGACCCGGCAAAAAGGGTATCTCCGACAAAAAGGACTTTAGGCGTGTACAGGGAAATCCCTCCGGGGGAATGGCCGGGGGTGTGGATCACTTCCAGGGTGATCTGGCCGAAAGAGATGCGCTCCCCGTCTTCAAGGAGTCGGTCTGGCGGGCAATCCTGGGCGCGCATGCCCCAGACGCCGGCACTGGCCGAGAGATGAGCCAGCATGGGGGCATCCCCCTGGTGGATCAGGATGGGGGCACCGGTCGCTTCTTTTACGGCCTTGTTGGCCCCGACGTGGTCGAAATGTCCGTGGGTGTTGATAATATATTTAAGCTCCAGGCCCTGCTTCTGCAAAGCACCGAGGATGCGTCTGGCCTCGTCCCCGGGGTCAATGACCACCGCCTCCCGCGTTTGTTCACAACCGAGAATAAAACAATTGGCCTGGATGGGGCCGACCACCATTCCTTGGATAATCACTTTCTTTTTCCTCCTTGCTCTTCGGGGAAACAGAAAGAATCCGATTCCCTGATAACCTGATGCGGAAAACAAATGTAGGGGATTACTCCGATCGAGTCAAGGAAAAAGGAGTCAGAACGGGGGGGCTATGGTTTGGACGGGGAGTCGTTTTTCAATATTTGAATATGGCGGCTTTGATAAACAAGACGAAAGCCTTTGAAAAAAGTCTCAAGGCCCAGGGGGTCTTTTTTCAGGTTTTCGAGTTCCTCCGGTCCCAGAAAGATATAGTCCGGTCGATAACAGGCTAAAAAGTCCTTTCGAAATTGGGGGTCCCGAGTGGAAAAGAAGTGCCGGATTCGTTCCCTGTATTCCTCGAGGGTTTTTTGGGGCACATAGCGGTTCAAATGGTAGAACCATCCCCAAACCAATCTTCTCTCGCCCAACCCCTCCACACAGACCAGGGCGTATCTGGAGTCGGGGTAGATTAAAAAAAGGCTGTTTTCTTCAGTGTAAGACCGGATGAATCGACCGGCTGTTTTCTGCTCCATATCCAGGGCCATTTCCCAGCCGGTTTTGGCCCGGTGAGAAACCTGAAAAGTGAAGGGAAGGGTGATGACCGTCAGGATCAGGAGATACAAGGGACCACGCAGGATAAGGGGCCATTGCTTCAGAGAACCCAATCCGGCGGCGGCCAGCAGGGAGAGATATAACCGGTTCTGAAACATGATATGGGCGGTATGGTTGATCGCCCCCTGGCCTAAAAGACAGAGCAAGGAAAAGAGGAAGGAAAAGGGCAGGAACCAGGTGCGGGCTTCCGCCGAACGGGCCAGGGCCAGCAGGGCAAAAGGGATAACGATTCCGTTTACCCTCAGAAAATCCCACCAAGCCCGGCTTATGCTGACCGGGTCTATCAGGAAACGGTAAAGGGGTATATCGGGTCTTCCGGGCTGAAAGAAGAGATAAAAGGTCAGGAAGTAAGGGATAAAGGTCAGGGCGTATAAAAAGAGTTTCGGGTCAAAAATTTTCTTCATCCATTGAGAAAGGATAAAAAAAGAAAGTCCGGCCAGGAAACCCAAATAAAAAACCGGATGGAAATAGGGACCGATGGCGCAGGCCGCCAACGACAGGTACAGGTCCCGATGGTGTTTTTCCTGATGATAACGGATTAAAAAGTAAAAGGCGGTCAGGGGGGGCAGCAGGCTCGGCAGGATATACCAGCCCCATAACACCGTATAGCCGGTCAGGGCCTGGGCCTCCTCCCAATGCAGGTTGAAGGAAAAAGCGGGATTCCAGCCGTATCCCCAGAGGCCTCTAAACACCCATTCGGATTGAGTTCCCACCGTCATAAAAATAATCGCCCACAGTCCTGAAACTTTGTTCCGGGTGGCTTGAAAGATCACCATATAGACCATCCCCAGAAAACCAAAATCGATTAGTACCGGAATAAACTCCAGGACCCTCCAGGACGAAATACCGCTCAGGCGATGAATCAGGCCATAAATAAAGTAAAAACCCCAGGGGTATTTCAAATAGAGAAAGGAGGCCTCAGGGTCATAAGGCGGCATGTTACGGGAGAGTTCTTTGGTTATGCCGAAAAGATAAGCCCAATCTTCGGAGAAGGGCCCCAGTTTGGTATAATCCATATAAATAAACACCCAAAGGCCGATCAGGACCAAGAGGGGGCCCAGCAGGGGATGATGATCTGTTTCCGGGTAATCATGCTCAGGTTCCTTTTTGAAGGAGAACAGTATCAGGAATAGAAACAGGTCCAGAGAGAGGGCGATTAGGGAAGGCTGCACTCGCCCGAAAAGCCAACAAGCCGGCAGGGGAACCAGAGAGGAGATGAGCATACTCAGGGATACGGAGCCTACAGCAGCAAACAAAGGATTTTTCCAGAGGGACAGCCTTTCCGCCAGAAAATAACCGGGCAAAAAACAGATCAGGGCCAGAGCGGCGATAAATCGAAGGGGCGGGAGGAACAGACAGAGATTGGCTGAGAGCAGGAGAAGGATCAAGAACCCTCGTCTGCCCTTTAAAAAAGGCGGTCTCATCGGCTTCCCTCGGGCCAAATACCTTTGCCGGCGCACGATCCCTTTGGCAGCCAATAAGAATGGTTTTGCTGCTTTGAAGGGGCTCTGTTCATCTTCCTTCTCCCGGGCCAAGGAGGGTCATTTCAGCGACGGACCAGTAAAAAACGGGATTGTTTTCCCCGCAGACCATTTTTAAAAATCGGGTTTCAATAGCAGGGAAAAGATAGATGGTTTCCGTGCTCTTTCCAATCAGATGGCTCCCGGTCCAGCGCAGACTTTGATGGAAACGAAAAGAGGAATCGATTTTTTGATAAGAAAGCCCGTCTGAGGAATAAAAGAGGTTGATTTTTTCGACTGCGTCCTGCTGGTGCGGCCCGGGATCGAGGATCAAGCCGGAGACCCGGGTGGTTTTTCTGAAATCAGCGATAAGACTCATTCCCTCTTTCCTGGGGGTTTGACTGGACCACCGCGTATTCTTGGCGCTGTCGAACAAGAAACGGGCCTCCCCGGGATTATGGCTTGGGGTAACGATCAGGCCCGGAACAGGCAGGGTTTTCAAGGTAGACAAGGGATTTTTCAAGCGGTAAAAAAGGAAATATTCCCCGAAATCTTTGGTAAGAAAATCCCAACCCTGTTGCTGCAAAAAGGAGCGTATCTGCTCCTGGTCTCGGTAATGAATAGTCAGGGCCTGCATTTCTCCGGCGGGGATTCCCTCCTTGATATTCAGGTCGGGATAGGCGGGGTTGAATCTTACCGTGGTCTTTATCTCGCCCCGGCTTTGTCGCCGGATATTGGGCGAAGCATAAGGGTCGGATATGAGGAAGGTGACTCCTTCTTTTTTCAGAAAAAGCGTTAGGGATTTCCAGTCGGGTTCAAGAAAGTTCTTTTTATCCGGTTCCTTTGTGTATAAAGATATCTCACCCAAATCCCAGGAAAGGGTTGACGAACCGGTTTGTTTGATGCGGACATATCGGGCCATTCGCTCGGGGAAAATGTACTGAAAAAACCCTTCCCAGACCTTATAGACCGGGTGGGGCCCGGCCCAGAATAAGGTATTCGAGGTTTTCAGGTCAGCGGCGCGGGACCAGCTTAGGCCATCCAGCGAGGTTTCAATAATCAGATGGACCGGAAAAGACTCCAGCCATCGGGGAATCAAGTCCACCCGGGCCAGCCGGACAGGTTTTTTCAAATCAAGCAGGATACATTCATTTCCCTTTTGAGGTCCGGCGGTCGACCAGATGGTGTTGGTGTTGCCATCCAATAATTGGTGAGACCATTTGGAGTTGGGATAAGTGGAGACCAGAATTTCTTCCCGGTCTATGGGTCTGAAAATCCCCTCCGGGGGCCTGATGTTATAAAAGAGGGTGTGATCCGCTGTTGGAAGAAGTGAATGGTGGGTACGGCCGATGGCCTCCAGACCTTTTTTAAAAAGTTCGGCTTCTTGCGGATCCGGGAAAATAAAGGCCGGGGCCGGGCTGGCGTCTACCTCCCAAAGACGGTCCTGATAACGGCTGTCAGAAAAGCTTGAAAAAATTTTTTTGCCGTTGAAAACGAAATTCAAAGGGCCTTCATCCAAAAAATCGACATAGGCCCGATCGATGGGGCTTTTCTGAAGAACAGGGGGTAAAGAGACCCAGCGCACATAAGGTCCGTTCAGGTTGAACTGGTAACGGAAATAAGATTCGCTTTGGAATCCCAGGAAATTGGCGGCCAGATTGACGGCAATCAGCATCGTCATCAGAAGTCTTCTCAGGGCCGGGGAGCGGAACCCGACCTGGTTCAGGACCAGGTCAAAAATAAATCCCAGTCCGATGAGCAGGGGGAGATAGTAACGATAGCTGATGTATTGGAACCGGCTGGCCTGAACATAGCTGTAGGCAAAAAAAGTAAGGAGAATTAAAAGCCAACTGAAAAGCAGGACCTTTTTCCCTGTGGAGGAGAGGCCGGGGTTTTTTATGAAAAGAAGGGAGAAACCGGCCAGCACCAGGATCAGGAAAAACGCCCAGACCAAAAGGGACAGGGAGGTCGGCAGCAGATCGTTCGCCAAAAAGGAATGCATATTGGCCAGGGACTGCCTCAGGTCCTCGCTGAAAGGCAAAAGCGAAAATCGGTCCAGGCCGGATTGTCCGAAATTAAAGGTGTTAAAATGGAGGGAAAGGGTTTTCTCCCAGAAAGGGAAACCACCGATCACACCCCCCAGGAGGGCGAAAGGGAGGAAGCGCAGCGAGCGAAAATCATTCCAGAGGATAATGATCGCGGCAGGGAGGATATAAATAAGGGTCCCGGGATGCATCCATAATCCAAATCCGGAGACGGCCCCCAGAAGAAAAAAGGTAATGGTTGGTTTCCAGGGGGAGGTAATGACCTTGGCCGTAAGGAAAAAAACCACACCCCCGCAAAATAATCCCCCCATGTGGCCTGAAGGGTGGATGGATCGGATAGTGAGGACCAGCGGAGAGAGGGCCAGCCAGCTTAGAAAAACCAGGCCGTCGCTCTCCCGGACCAACAGCCGGTACCCCTGCCAAAAGAAAATCAGGCCCAAGAGGGTCAGGGTTAAAATGGATAGCCTCAAGGGCAGGGTGGTGGGGGAAAATAGGAGAAAAAAGGGCAGGGTGAAGACCGCCTCCAAGGGTCCAAAATAATTCTGCCCGTAGAAAAAAAGGGGGATCCCTTTCCCGGCCAGGATGTCCTGGGCCATCAGACCATAGACTGCCTCATCGAAATTGAGCGCATAATGAAATTCAATAAGTAAGGGAAGCCTGAAGAGGACGGCACCGATCAGGATCAGGATCAAAAACAGCGCCTCGCGTTTGTCTTTCATGACGGCTTTGAGAGGTTTCAACAAGACTTCGGACCTCCAAGAGAGGCAAAGAAAATATAGGACCGGTTGACAGGAATTTAAAACATAACAAAAGGTTAAAGTCAATCTCAAAGAACCCCGACCCGGACCATCCGGAAACAAAATCGGATATTCGAAAATTCATCATTCGGTCCGGGTTTACTCTTGTCATAGAATGAATTTTATCCATTTTGTGCCGTAACATTATTTTTCGTCCCTGAATCTTCCGTGTTGACGAAAAGGCAAGACAGGGTATAAGAGGTATATCAGAATAAGAAAGAAGGAGAATATATTATTCCCCATGATCGATTTGTCCTCTAATCATTCCCCGGAAGAAATTCATCACATCCATCTTATGGGAATCTGCGGGACGGCCATGGGTTCTCTGGCCGGTATGCTCCAGGAAAAGGGCTATCATATCACCGGTTCGGATCAGGCGGTTTATCCGCCTATGAGTACCTTTCTGGCCAACCTGGGTATTGAAGTCATTCAAGGATACGGCCCGCAGAACCTGCATTCCAATCCGGATCTGGTCATTGTCGGAAACGTTATCACTCAGGACAACCCGGAGGCGCAGGAATTGATGCGCAAAAAACTACCCTTTCTTTCCCTGCCCCAGGCCCTCGGGCATTTTTTCCTCAGGGATAAAATTTCCCTGGTCATCACCGGGACCCACGGCAAAACCACCACCGCTTCTTTATTGGCCTCCATCCTGGACCAGGCCGGACTGGCCCCTTCTTTTATGATCGGGGGGATTTTAAGGGGATACGAACGGAATTATCAGTTGGGGAGCGGTCCCTTTTTCGTCATCGAAGGGGATGAATATGACACGGCCTTTTTTGATAAGGGGCCCAAGTTTCTTCATTACCGACCCTGTTACGCCGTGCTGACCAGCCTGGAATTCGATCACGCCGATATATACACGGATGTACAATCCATCCAAAAGGCCTTCGCCCGCTTTTTGTCGATTCTTCCCCGGGAAGGTCTGATCAGTGTCTTTGGAGCCGAAAAAAACATCCGGGAAATCCTGGATCAAGCCCAATGTGCAGTGGAGACCTATGGGATGGAAAAAGAATGGGACTGGCATCTGGAGGGTTTTCAAAGCCAGGGCCGGGGTACCTGCTTTGAGGTGTTTCGAAACGGAAAGTATGGCTTTAACTTTAACTCCCCTTTGCCGGGACGGCACAACGCCTTGAATTTTCTTTCGCTGGTCCCGATATTAATCCGTTTGGGGTTATCCTGGGAGGCCATGGCCCGGGGACTGGCCGGGTTTCAAGGGATACATCGCAGGCAGGAGGTACGCGGTGTTCAAGCCGGTGTGACGGTGATCGATGATTTCGCCCACCACCCTACGGCAGTGCGGGAAACCGTCCAGGCGGTGAAGGCCCAATATCCCGGACAGCGATTAATTGCCGTGTTCGAACCGCGGACCAACACCAGTCGACGAAGGGTCTTCCAGGAAGATTATCCCCAGGCTTTTGCAGAAGCGGATGTGGTCGTAATTCGTGAAGCACCGGGCCTCGAAAAAATTCCAGAGGAAGAACGATTCTCCTCGGAAAAACTGGTCCATGATCTCAAGGCAGCCGGAAAAGAGGCTGGGTATTTCCCGGATACGGAAAAAATAGTAACCTTTTTATCCGATTTTTTACGAGCGGAGGATGTGGTGCTGATCATGTCCAACGGTGGCTTTGATCGAATACATGAGCGATTGCTGGAGAGTTTGATAGCAGGGAAAAACCTGTAGTTGCCTTCCGGAAGGTCCTTTCCCGGCTGCCAAGGAGGTAAAAAACGGCCAGAATTCAAAAAAAACCTTTGTTGCATTCTGGCCGTAAGCTTTTTGGTTCAGGCAGGGAGGGATTAAAATTTTAAGAGCATTTCCCCGACATCCCGGCCGATCTGTTCCAGATCGTTGCTTAGCGTTTTTTCATAGTCTCGGGTGTCAAAGGCCGCGGCCCGGGCATGCTTGAATTTTAAGAGGGTCTTTTGTGATTTTCCGTCCACAATTTCTCCCTCTATCTCCACCCTCGACTTGCCGGCCCCGAACCCGATCCAGATCCGTGCCGCCCTGGAGCCGGGATTGATCTCAGATACTTTTCCCTTCAGGATCAGGGCTTTTTCATTGATGATCTTCGGATCCGATTCGGATATTTCTTCCATTTTTTCGAGCTTTATTTTGTCGTCGAGTTCATCTTCCAGTCCTTCAATAAATATTTCATCTGCTTTGGAGAGGACATTTTTCACCGGCTTATAGGTGTTATCGTCCCGGGGAGGGAGTTTGGCGGATTTAGTGTTCAGGGGCAGGAAAATAAGTCTGGAATAAGCGGAGATATCAAAAGTTTGAACGATTTCAACCTCATCCATTCCGTTCCAGTTTTCATATTTACCGGGTTTTGTGGAGTCTCCAGAGGCCGTGTTTGAAAAGAAGCAAGCGACCAGGGTGGCTGTAAAAAATGATAAAAGGAATCTCTTCATTTCCAGATCTTTCTTGTGATTTTTGCCAAAGGCACGGTATTTTTTTTTTCGCACAGCAAGAAGGTAGTACCATCAGGTGGAAGTACCGGCGGAGGCCTTTCGGACCGCCTGTTTAAAGGAATCGTTTTGTAAAAGGGTATGAACGGTATACAACATGGCGTCGCTCAAGGATTCAAAATAATTGATGTCGAAATAAGACTTGCCGAAGCGGGTGGCCGTTCCGCTTATCATATCCTCCCAGAGGACGGTGTTGTTTTTGGACAATAAACGGACCTTCAGGGACACTTCCGCCTTATAGGAGGTTTTTTCAACAACGTAAAATTTGAGGATGTCCGCTTCCAGGGTCAACGTTCCTTTTTCGTTACCCACTTTAATGTCGAAATCGGAGAGGGTTTTGCCGAAGTGATAGCCTACCCATTGGGCCACGTTGTCTTTGGTGGTGACGGGCATATCCCCGGGAAAGTCCCTTCTTTCAATATTGACCCCTATTTCTGCCTTATTCTTTCTCAGATCAGTAAAGGGCTTGACGAAAAAATCGGCTTTCTGAAAAACCGTCAAATCGACAGCCCGAAAGGATCTGATATCGGCTTTGGGTTTCCATTGCAAGGGGATGTCTTTCAGCTCAACCGCGTCCGCCCAAACGGTCATGGCTGCTCCCAGTGCCAAAAATAGAACAATGCCCCAAACAAATATAACTCTGATTTTTTCCATGGTCGAGTTCCCCTTTCTTCTGATCGGAAAAAGGCCTCCGGGCAGGCAATACCCCTTTTCCTTAGATGCGTCGGTCCCGGTTCGGAATGTAATTTTGAAAGGAGTATAAGATAAGAGCTTAAAGGGGTCAAGTGCAAAAACGTTAACGAGAGAACTCCGGATGGATGAAAAGGGGGTGCTGGAAGAATAACTATCAGGAGTCAAGGATTCAAGTGGACGGCCTTAACCAAGCCTCTGCGGGTTTTTAAATCAACACTTCCGCCCCTTGAATCCTTGAGCCCTGTCCGAAAAAATTACTTCAATTGGTCACGGGTGAATCCCAGAATCTGACGGCAGACGATCAGCATCTGTATCTGTCCGGTACCTTCGAAGATGTCGTTGATCTTACAATCCCGCATCCATTTTTCGGTCAGCCATTCCCGCGAATATCCGAGCGGTCCTAACAGGGCCACACACCTTTGACAAATCCAGGCGGCAGACTTGCCGGCTTTCGCTTTTCCCATGGAGGACTCCAGACTGTTCCTCTGGGCTTTGTCGAGCATGGAGGCCGATTGCCAAACCAGCAAACGGGCTACATCCAGATTGGCTTCCATTTCCAATATTTCTTTTTGAACGGCGGTCAGGGAGTGAATCTTCCGGTCATAGGGGAAGGTGACCCCGGCTTCCTCCAGTTTCCCTTTGGTAAAATCCAAAGCGGCACGGGCCACCCCCAGGGCCATAGAGGCCACGGCCGGCCGAGTGGCGTCGAAAGTGGCAAAGACGCCCACCTGTCCGCCTTTGGCTGCCTTTACTTCCGGTGAACCCAGGATGTTGTCAAAGGGGATGTGGCAGTCTTCCAAAAGGATGGAAGCGGTATCCGAGGCCCGGATCCCCAGTTTATGTTCGAGCTTGGTCAGGGTGATGCCTTTGCGGAACTTTTCCACGACAAAGCTTTTGATGGCTGCCCGGCCTTTGCTTTTATCCACTGTGGCCCAGACGACAACGGCCTCACAGCGTTTCCCGGCGGTGACAAAGATTTTTTCCCCATTCAACACCCATTCATTGGTGGCGGTGTCCAGTTTGGCGGTAGTGGATACTGCGGCCGTATCCGATCCGAATCCGGGTTCGGTAATGGCCATGGCGCAGTAGAGATGACCGAATCGTGCCTTCTGATCCGCTGTGGCCACGGCACCGATGGCCGCGTTGCCCAGCCCGGTATTGGATGCCGCACCCCCCAGCATGGGATCACCGGCCGATTGTTCCTCGCTCAGTACAATCATGGACAAAAACATTCCGTCATTCGGTCCTGGTTCGGCCATGATTTTATTGGTGGCGGCTGTAAGTGCTTTCATTTTTTCTATTTCTTCAGCCTTTACCTCAGCATGTTCGTGATCATCGTAATAGCGACTGATGCTGCTTAGATATTCAGCCCCTTCCCGGGCGGCTTTTTTGGCTTTCAATGTTTTTGGCGTAAAAGAAAAATCAATCATAGTAGTCCTCCAGTATTTGGTGAAGCCTTGGGAGGCTTATAAATAATAATCACGCCCTTAGCGGGCTATGAAGGTTGTCTGTCCTGCGGGCATGGGGCATAGAGCATGGAGCATAGGGCAAAGAGCAAAGGGCAAAGAGCATAGGGCATGGGGCATAGGGCGAAGGGCTTTCAACCCAATGCCTTCACCTTGAACCTTCTACCCTTCTTTCTTTTACCCGATAGCCAACCCTTCCAGGGTGTCAAAACCGCGGCCGTTTCTGAACCACAGTTCCACCGGATGCTCCCGGATATAACCGTGACCGCCCAGGACCTGCACCCCGTAGTCGGTGACCAGCAT
>JBFMBU010000048.1:0-5461 GCA_040755035.1 Thermodesulfobacteriota bacterium | reverse complement strand
AAGAAGTCATCGACCAACTGCACCGGACCACCGACGGCTGGGTCGCCGGCCTGGTTCTGATCCTGGAAAGCATGAAGCGGGGGGTGGAACCTCAAACCATCCAAAAGATGGCCCCGCAGGAAATCATTGATTATTTCGGAAACGAGTTCTTTAATAAAACAGAGAAAACGATACAGGATTTTCTGCTTAAAACCGCCCTGTTGCCCAAGATAACGGTTAATACAGCCAAACAACTTACCGGACTCTCTAATGCAGACTCTATCCTTTCGGCCCTCTGCAGAGATAATTATTTTACTGAAAGGCATTATTCCTCGGAACCGGTTTATCAATACCATCCTTTGTACCGGGAGTTCCTCCTGACCCGGAGCGAGGAAGCCTTTGTACCGGAAGAGCTATCAAGCTTAAAAAATCAGGCGGCAAGGCTCCTGGAAAAGGAAGGCCAGATCGAGGTGGCCATCTCTATTTATCAAGATCTGGAAAATTGGGAATCCATGGCCCAACTGATCCGGCAACAAGCCACTTCCTTACAAAGACAGGGACGATTTGGCACCCTGATGGCCTGGTTGGAAAGCCTCCCGCAGGGCTTTTTGGAAAAGGATCCCTGGCTTCTTTACTGGTTGGGAATTTGTCGATCACAGTTTGACCCCTTCCAAAGTCTTCCCTATTATGAAAAGGCTTTTGAGGGATTTAAATCCCGAAGGGATGCTGTTGGAATATATCTTTCTTTAGCCAGCCTGGTTAATTCCATAATTTTTAAATATGACAATTGGTCCCTGCTGAATCATTGGATCGCTGAACTTGAAAAGAACATGCCTCACCTCAAGGTCTTTCCTTCCCCAAGAATCGAGCTTTTTTATAAAACGACCCTTTTATCGGCACTGTTTTGGGGGGGAATTTCTAAACCTTACTTGGAGGAAATGGCTGAGAAAATATTTTCCCTGGCCGAAGACACTTCGGATCTAAACTTAAAAATGCAAACTTTGTATACGTTATTAAAGTTCCGATTGCATGCAGGGGACTTTGAAAAAGCAGACCTTATTTTTAAAATTCTGCAAAAATTGGCCCAGACCAGAGAGTTATCCCCTTTTCTCAAAATTTTAGCGAAAGACAATGAAACTTTCTACTATAGATTTTTAGGAAAAGATGAGGAATGTTTAAAGGCCGTGGCGAAGGGTCTGGAGTTATCCCTAAGCACCGGCATCCACAGAAGGGATACTATTTTTTTCTCAAATGGTATTGGGAGTTCTTTGTCTTTAAATGATCTGGGACGGGCTGAAAAACTATTGGAGGAGATGGCTTCATCTCTCTCGGAAACAAGGGGTGATGTTTGTAACTATCATCTCTGGAAATCTCAGGTTGCTCAATTCAAGGGAAACCGGGATCAGGCCCTGGTTGATGCTGACCAAGCACAGAAGCTGGCTTTTGAAATAGGTTTTCCTTATTCCAAAGGGGTGACCCATCTCCGAAAGGCCCAGGTTCTGAGGAGTCTGGGAAACCATTTAGAAGGCGGGAAAGAGATTACCAGAGCTTTATCGATCTCCCGAAAAATTGGAGCAAAAAATTTGGAATTTTCCTCACTCTTGGTAGAGGCCCTCCTGGCTTTTGACCAGGGAGACGAACCTTCCGGTTTATTGTCGCTTCACGAGGCCCTTACCTTAGGTCGGGAAAAGGGATACTTCAGTACAAACCTCTATCAACCCACTGCTAATGTCAGGCTTTGTATTAAAGCCCTTGAAGCCTTGATTGAGGTGGGCTATGTTCAAGAACTTATACGCAGGATGAATTTAAGACCGGAGGAAGCACCGCTCCATCTGGAACACTGGCCCTGGCCTATAAAAATTTTTACGCTGGGTAGGTTTGAACTGCTGATAGACAACCATCCACTCCCATACAGCAGAAAGGTCCAGCAAAAACCCCTGGCCCTGCTAAAGGCCTTGATTGCCCTTGGCGGAAAAGAAGTGAGGGAGGAACTGATAGCGGATATCCTCTGGCCGGAAGCGGATGGAGATACCTCCCATATGTCTTTTATTTCTACCCTGCACCGGCTTCGCTCGGTGTTAGGCCAGGACAAAGCCTTTTCCTTTCGGGAGGGTCGTTTAACCCTGGACGAAACAATATGCTGGTTGGATATCCGGGCTTTTGATAAGACATTGACCCAGGCCGATAAGAAATGGGAAACAAAACAGACTGAAGAGGCTGTTCAGCTTTATCAAACGGCCGTTGCCCTTTATAAAGGACCATTTCTGACCGGAGATCCGGAAACGGTTTGGGCCATCTCTTTACAGGAGCGGCTGAAAGGCAAATTCCTTCGAGCCGTAAACCGCATGGCCTATTTCTATAGCAACTCCGGGTTATGGGAAAATGCCCGGGATTGCTATCAAAAAGCTTTGGAAATAGATGATAACATAGAAGATTTTTACCAAAATTTAATGGTCTGCCATCAAAATTTAGGACAAAAGTCCGAAGGGATAGCGGTTTATCAGCGCTGCCGGAAAACCCTTTCCGCCTCCCTGGGAATCGAACCTTCCGCCAAAACGCAAGCCCTTTATAACTCCCTCCTTACCCGGTAAGACCTTTTCATTTTTTATTAATCTGTATGCAATTTGTAATTCCTCTCGTGGTATGAGGGTTCTAAAAGAACTTCGCCCTTTTTTTTATAGGATGGTCAACGGGTCTTTACCGCATAAACTCAATGATATTTGTCAGTTATATTATACATGTCTATCGTTTTAAAAAAGACAAACCCAGGTCCCTGGTGGGGGTGGTAGAGGAGATCGGGAGCAAAGGGAAAAAGGCCTTTACCAATTATGATGAGCTCTGGGAGATTCTAAGCTCCCCAATATCCGTATTAAATTCCTCCTGTAGAAGGAAAAAATCAATAAGAATTAAGGAGACCAGTAAAAAGGTGAGGGAAAACAAGGGAGGTGAGAAAGCCGATAAAATTTTTGAGGATTGAGAAAGGCGTGAAGGGTGGGGTTGCTTTTAATTTAACAAGGCAATGATTTCTATTACTTAAAATATAGGAGACAGACCATGTTTAATCTAAAAATTTTGTTTTCCGTCTTGTTTGTGATTTTAGGTTTGGTTATGGTTATTCCGGTTGCCCAAGCGGAGAGGCAAGAGGTTGAAGGGATTGGCTGTGCTTCAAACATGGTTACTACAATGCACAACAATCCAGGGCAGATATATATTGGAACTTGGGAGGGAAAGGGAATCTTCCGGAGCACCCATAAGAATAAAATCAATGACAATAATACCTTTCATCAGGTGGGAATAACGAAGGGATCTCCGGCCTTAGGCGGATATTTCTGGCACGGATATTCGAAGAGCCTGAGCCAGAATGGAGATTTTGCTATTTGGGAAATTTCCGGAAACAATAAGGATGGATCAAGCTCAAAGCTGATCTATGGCACCGGAAAATATAAGGATGCAAAAGGCGAAATGAAGCATAAAGTCATCACGAGGGGAAGACCGGTTGTCGAAAATACTGATCAGGTTTGCCAACAGAGTGTGGGTTGGATTGAATTTGCCGCCTCCACATCGGCCACAAGTTCATCCCCAACGAATAAACCCATCCGGGATTTTAAGGAAATCGCCGGGAAATGGGAAGGGAAAGTGGACGGTCCGGGATGGAGCACCAAAATGACCGTTATCTTCAATGAGGATGGTACAGGTGATGTTTTTGTTCCCCAGGACAGTTCGATTTTTATTTTTTCAGAAAAGGGTCGTTTTCCTATGGAGCGGAAGCTGGTGGACGGGAAAATCCGAACCAAGAACTTGCTGTCAGGAAGCACCGGCACGAATACCTTGTATGAAGAAGGGGGAAAACGTTTTCTGAAGAGCCAAACTGATGATGGCGCCCAGTCAGGAGTTTTTGAACAGGTTAAATAGAGGACATTTTTTCAGTTTGGGTCATAAGAACCTTTAAAGTTGATATTTATCGCTTGAAACAGGAGGATACCCATGGACTTAAAAACGACTGATTCAAATCGAAGGCATTTTTTAAAAGGTATGGCTATGGGCGCGGGCGCCTTGGCCCTTGGTTCTTCTTTGATTAATCCTCTGGAGGTGATGGGGCAATCCATCGAAGCTTCTTTGGGAAAGGCCTCCATGGAATTCCGCTGGAGTATGGCATCCATTGGCAATGTTTTTCATTCTGTTAATTTTTACAAATCATTGGTGAACAGCGGCGGACGGGAAAAACTGCTTGATTTTAACAAGAAACAATCCTTTGCCGGGGGGGGCCGTCAAAAAGGAATCGTGGACCAGCTTGGGTTAACCGGGAACGACCCCAAATCTGCCGCTGAAATGATTGCGGTATTATTTACCTTGTATAATGGTCCCAAAAGCAAGTTTGAAATAACCGGAGCCTCGGCGAACAAGGCCAATCTGAAATGCGTCGAATGCCCCATCTGGAACATGATTCAATCCCAAAAAATTACCGATGATCTTTGTTCCGGGCTTTCAATCTATTATTGGGATGGTTTTGTTAAAGCATTGAACCCCAAAATAGCCTCATCCTTGGTTAAGGCCCGTCCCCTGGGTGATTCGTTTTGTGAGTTGGCCATTGAACTTCAGGCTTAAGTTTGAGGTTGAATAAATATCCTGGCCGGAAGAAACCAGCGGGTAAAAGAGCTTGGGATCAATAATCGGAAAACCGGATTAACGCAATTCAGGGATTAGATTCTTAGGCTCTGTATCTGAGGATTTATCCCTAACATTTATTGGTTTA
Source organism: Thermodesulfobacteriota bacterium (assembly GCA_040755035.1). Taxonomy (GTDB): domain Bacteria; phylum Desulfobacterota; class RBG-13-43-22; order RBG-13-43-22; family RBG-13-43-22; genus RBG-13-43-22. The sequence goes on along the minus strand of JBFMBU010000048.1, from coordinate 729 downwards.
ATTTTTCAAAAAACAATGTTCACCGCAGAGACTCAGAGAGCGCTGAGAAGAAAAGTTATCGATTGCCGGTGAGAGGCCGGCAATCGATAAGCTTCGCTACCCTTTGGGTAAAGGTTGGCCGGAGGTCAGAGTTTCTTTCTTCAATCCGGCCTCTCACCGGATTGAAGAATAATAATTCTCTCTTCGTTCTTTACACTTCGGCGGTGAAAAATTTTAAATATGTTTGGTTAGATTTATAAGGCGGGGCATCAATTCCCCGCCTTCCCCTATTCTTTGGTTTTTTTCGCCCAATTTTACTCCTTGATTCTGTATTTTTCTTGTCTTATAATTCTATTATGGACAAGTAATGTCATAACCTATCCAAAGTGAGTGCCTATGACCAGGACCGAACAAGTTGAAAAATTACTATCCACCATGTCACGGGCAGAAAAAGCCCAGTTGCTTCAGTGGGTAACCCGCGACATAGGAGACGCCTTTCCGGGCATCGAAAGCCGTCCTGAAGTTGCCGGAGGTGAAGCCTGCATTGTCCGCACCCGTATCCCGGTTTGGGTTTTGGTTCAAGCACGCAAGTTAAGAACCAGCGAAGCCGATTTACTTAAAGCTTATCCCTCCTTACGTGCAGAGGACCTGGCCAACGCCTGGGGTTATTATCGGAGTCATCGCAAAGAAATCGAAACACAAATTCGCGAAAACGAATCGGCCTGATGGCGCACTTCTATTCCAACGAAA
>JBFMBU010000047.1:0-3360 GCA_040755035.1 Thermodesulfobacteriota bacterium | reverse complement strand
AAAGCCATATAACTGGGAACGGCAAAACCCACGGCGAACTCCCCTTTGGAGACCACATTGGGAACGTCGCGTGACCGGGCAGTGAAAATTCCCGTATTTCCAGCCAACTTTTTAAGCCAGTCCCACCCTTTATCCCACCCGTGGGTAAAGAGGATAACCTCATATGAAGCGTGACTGCTGCTGGAACGGTCGGGGGTGCACTGAGCGATCTGCCCTTTCAGTTTTGGATTGAGCAGATCATCCCAGTCTCTGATCTCTACTCCCAGACGTTTGACCAATTTGGGCTGATAAATGATTCCGTAGGGTTCCAGCATGGTGCCCACCCAGAATTTTTTAGGATCCTTGAGGGGCAGACCGACCGGTTTTCCGATTTCGGCAGGGATTTCTTTCCAGGTTTTATCCGGAAGCTGAATTTTATCCAAGAGCCCTTCTTTGGCCAGGTTGTCAAAAAGGGTCCCTTCCCCACCCCAGAAAACATCGGCCCTGGGTTTTCCTTTCCATTCCAGGATCTGGCCATAAGCTACCGGGGTCCCCTGGGGCATGGCGCTGGTCTTTAAGTCCACGTTCCACTTCTTTTTGACATAGGCGGCAAAGGCCTTCAGGACCGGATCATGAACATCCTTGGATACCGGTGTGATAAGATAAAATTCATTTTCAATAGCCTGTGAAAAAGCCACTCCGGTCAGGCAAAACAAAGCCGCGAGCATAAAGACGGTTAAGACAGTGAGCCGTTTCATAGCAGTTCCCTCCTGAAAAAAAGGTTCTTTTTCCCGAACAATTGACCGAATATCATGCTTAATCCTATAAGGAGCAATTCCCTGCTGTCAACAAGAAAGAGGGCTTAATCGGATCCATTCACAATCCTTTATCAATCACTCTTGACTAAGGAATAATTTCCATCCCCTTCCAGGCCTCGAGTTCCTCGCGGGCCGGATTGATCTCTATGCGGCAGGGGACATCCAGAATCATGGTGGCCCTTTTTTCTATTGTATAGGGTTCCCAGGTCGGAATCCCCGGATGGCTGGGATTATTTGAGTGGGCGAAGGCCAGCCAGGCACCACTTACCGAATCGACCAATTGGGGCTTATCAGGACGGTCGCCGGTCAAGGGCATATCCTCCGTGGTATCGAAGACAAAAGGGATTTCCAGGGCATGACAGGACTTGAAAAGATATCCCTTATAGTCCGACTCCCAGGTAAACAAATACATGTATACCGGGGCCTGACCAACAGCCAACTTGCTCTCCACCAGGCTGATGCAGCCCAGCCGCCGGTCTTCCGTAAGGATTCCAATGTACAGGTCCCAGGGAGTGGCCTGCGGGCGTGTTTTTCGGTAGGTATCGATCAGACGATGGGCATGTTCACCGAAGCGGTTTGTCAATCGTTGCCCCAATTCATCCTCTGTCAAACGCCGCCGCCTCGGGTCTCCGGCCACGAAAAGGGCGGCTTCATCCCGATTGGTCCCGATAATAATCGGCACATCGTTGAGGGCAGGGGAAGCCTGAGGCCGAAAAGGATGGGCCGGCAGGGTCCGGCCGTCCATAACGGGAGAGAAGCTCATCAGACTGCCGGCGGCAATCACCTCCTGACGTATTTTTGTAGACAGAGGCATATTGATGACCGCTTCCAGAAGCTTGGGGGCCGGCAGGTCTTGCACTTTTTCAATCTCATCGGCTTTTATTCCCAACTTGGCCAGGAGCCGTTCGGCTACACCGGTGGCGGTTTTTGGGTCCATACCCTTTAACGCCGGGCTGCTTTGGATAATACCCTTATGGAACAATCCCTTGGCTGCCGGCATGGTCAGCAGCAGGCTGACTTTTCGGCCTCCCCCCGATTCACCGAAAATGGTTACGTTGCCCGGATCTCCGCCGAAGGATGCGATATTATCCCGGACCCATTGTAAGGCTAAAATTATATCAAGGATACCCGCATTGCCCGACCCGGCGAAGGTCTCCCCGGCGAGTTCTTCCAGAAACAGGTGGCCGAAAACATTCAACCGGTGGTTGATGGTGACCACTACCACATCCCCGCGTTTGACCAGGCCCGAACCGTTGTAGATGGCCGCCGAGCCTGACCCGGCGGCGAAGCCTCCGCCGTGGAGCCAGACCATAACCGGACGTTTCCCTCCATCCCCGACCGCCCGGGTCCAGACGTTGAGAACCAGACAGTCTTCACTCTGGGGTAAGGCCACGGAATCCCCCAAGGCCCCTCCTTCAACCGATGCCCCCTGCGGGCAATTCGGCCCAAAGGACAAAGCATCGCGGATGCCGGTCCAGGGTTCGGGCGGGACCGGGGGCAGAAACCGCCTCCGACCGCCTGTCGGAGCCCCATAGGGAATCCCCTTGAAAGTCCAAACCCCTTTTTCCTTCACTCCACGGAGTTTTCCTGATCTGGTGTCGACTACGATTTCGCTCATCTATTTAACCCTCCCCCTTCACCCTCAGTCCTGGTTTCAATTCTTCGGCGCCGTATCCCGGCTGAGGAATTATCAATAACTGATTAACTTTTTTTACATTCCTCCCGCACCCCTTACCCTTTTTATCATCTTTCCTTTCCAGGTCAATCAAAATATTTCAGTCCCTTATCCTCAGGAAATAGCCGTTCCCTGGATAACGGCGGCCGCCCCTTGGCTTACGAGGCAGGATTTTTCCAGCCTAAAAAATTTCATTTACAGTTTTAATAAGTATGATAGAATTTATCTCCCAATGTGCCACCCCATGATCGCCTCCAGACTTCGACCCGGTGACCGTATAGGAATTATTTCCCCCTCGTCTTCTATCCCCGGGCAAGCCCATGAACAGTTCCGCAGGGGGCTGGATTTTCTTTCCAGTCTCGGTTTAATCCCCGTAATTGGAAAACAGGTCTGTTCCAAATCGTTAGGATATGCGGCTTCTCCCGAAGAAAAGCTGGAAGACCTGCACGGCTTTTTTTCCGACCCTTCCATCAAGGCCCTGATCTGCACCCAGGGCGGGGATACGGCCAATGCCTGCCTTTCCGATTTGGATTGGGACCTGGTTAAAAACCATCCCAAAATCTTCATGGGTTTGAGTGACAATACGGTCCTGCTAAATGCCCTTTACCGCCGAACCGGTCTGGTCACCTTTCACGGCCCTGATGTCTTTTGGGGCCTGGGGAAAAACCCCACCGCTTACGACCGGGAGCAATTCATGTCCCGTCTGATGGAAGGAAAAATCGGAAACATCCCTCCCAACCGGGAGCGGAAGACGGTCAGAGGAGGAACAGTGGAAGGCCGGTTGTTGGGGGGAAACCTGCGCTGCCTGCTGAAGCTGGCCGGAACCCCCTGTTTCCCGGACTTCAGCGGCGCTGTTTTTTTTATGGAGGCCCTGGGCATGACCCCGGA
>JBFMBU010000046.1:0-6571 GCA_040755035.1 Thermodesulfobacteriota bacterium | reverse complement strand
AAACGTAAAACCTCCTTTTCTACCTCGGTAAATACCCCCGCTTCGGCCCCCTGTTCCAGGGCTTCGATTTTCTCCTCCGAGACGCCCACGGCAGCACAAAGGCGTTTATGGGCGATGACTTCATAATCGGCCCGACAGAGTATCCCTGTCCGGGTAATAGCCAGTTCTCTCAAGCCGGGATCCAACGCCCCCTTGAAGCGGATGGCATTGCCCAGGCGGCAGTAGTTGTGCAGGTGTGACTCCGAATGCCCGAGCATACGGAAGATGTTGGCCCAGTGATTCTTTTCCAGGATATCCCGGGTTTTTTCAGTTGCCGATTCTTTTTCCACATAAGGTATTCTGGCCATGGCTTGTCCTTTCCAAATAAACTATCTATTCTGTTTTTCATGTTAAAAATATAAAAAAAATGATAAGGGATCAAGAAGAAAAAGGGAAGGATTGAAAATGAAGGCAATAGAAACAAAAGTCACGAGGATGAAAGGCCACGGTTCATCATTTTGTAAAAGAAGGAGATAGAAATGTCCGCCAAACACGACCAGATTCAGCGCACCGTCCTGCCCATACCCCATCGTCCCTACCAGGGAACGATCCTTTATGATGCCAAAGATCCGGAATCGAAATTTCCACCCCTTAAACCCCTGCGTCCCCCTGAAGGGGCGCCCAATGTATTAATCATCCTCCTCGATGATGTCGGCTTCGGGGCTTCCAGCGCCTTCGGCGGTCCCTGTCAGACGCCGACAGCGGAAAAGTTATCTTCTGCCGGTTTAAAGTACAACCGCTTTCATACCACCGCCCTTTGTTCGCCTACCCGGGCCGCCCTTTTGACCGGAAGAAACCATCACAGCGTCGGGATGGCCGGCATAACCGAAATGGCCACCTCCCTGCCGGCCTCAACCTCTTCCATCCCCAATTCGGCGGCCAGTATCGCAAAGATCCTCAAGTACAACGGCTATTCCACGGCCCAGTTCGGCAAATGCCATGAGGTCCCGGTCTGGGAAACCAGTCCCATCGGTCCCTTCGATCACTGGCCGACCGGTAACGGCTTTGAAAAATTTTATGGTTTCGTGGCCGGTGAGAACAACCAGTGGTATCCGGAAATATATGACGGGACCACACCGGTGCCCACCTCAGATGATCCAAATTACCACTTCATGGCCGATATGGCCGACCAGGCCATTCAATGGGTGACCACCCAAAAGTCCCTGGTCCCGGACAAGCCCTTTTTTATCTATTTTGCACCGGGGGCGACTCATGCCCCTCACCATGTTCCTAAAGAATGGGCCGACAAATACCGGGGAAAGTTTGACGACGGCTGGGACGAATTAAGGGAACGCATCTTTGCCCGGCAGAAGGAACTGGGGGTGATTCCTCCCGAAGCCCAACTCACCAATCGTCCGGTCGAGATCCCGGCCTGGAAAGACATGCCGGAGGAGCTGAAACCGGTATTGCGCCGTCAAATGGAAGTCTATGCCGGCTTTTTTGAATATACCGATTTTCACATCGGTCGACTGGTGGAAGCTATTGAGGCCCTCGGCGCATTGGAAAACACCCTGGTTTATTATATTATCGGTGATAACGGCGCCTCGGCCGAAGGAGGTCTTAACGGCACCTTCAGTGAAATGCTTCATTTTAACGGCATGCAGGACATTGAGACCCCTGACTACCTGATCAAACGTTTGGATGACCTGGGGGGACCGGACTCCTATAACCACTACGCCGTGGGCTGGGCCCACGCCCTGGACACCCCCTACCAGTGGACCAAACAAACCGCTTCTCATTTCGGCGGCACCCGCAACGGAACGGTGGTCCACTGGCCCAAAGGGATTCAGGCCAAAGGGGAAATCCGTTCCCAGTTCCACCACGTCATCGATGTTCTTCCCACCATCTTAGAGGCCGCAGGAATCCCGGAACCGGTTTCCGTAGACGGGGTCCAGCAGAAACCCTTGGACGGGGTTAGTATGGTCTATTCCTTTAATGACGCCAAGGCATCCGAAGGGCATGAACTGCAATACTTTGAAATGGTCGGCAACCGCGGTATTTATTACCAAGGCTGGACAGCCGTAACCCGGCACAATTTGCCCTGGGTGCAAGCCCAAACCCCGGCCTTTGATGATGATCGATGGGAATTGTATGATACCAACCGGGACTGGACCCAGGCCGAGGACCTATCCCAAAATTTCCCAGAGAAGCTCCATGAACTGCAACGGTTATGGCTGATCGAGGCCGTCCGTCATAATGTTATGCCCCTGGATGATCGGCGGGGAGAGCGGTTCAGACCTTCAATTTCCGGGCGTCCCAGATTGTATCAAGGTCGTTCTCAGCGGCTGCTCCCGGGCACTTCCCTGAACGTCCACTCGGCGATCAGTATCAAGAACCGGACCCATACGGTCACGGCGGAAGTAGAGGTGGTCGGACCGGAAGCCCGTGGGGTGATTATCGCCGAAGGGGCCAACTTCGGCGGCTGGGGTCTTTATGCCCAAGACGGCAAACTCACCTATGTCTATAACTTTGCCGGTATGGAATGGTATACGGTACAAGATCCTCGGCTCCTATCCCCGGGGAATCACCTGATCCGGATGGAATTCGTTTACGATGGAGGGGGATTGGGCAAGGGAGGCCAGGTTTCGCTTTTCATCGATTCCCGGAAAGTGGCCGAAGGAAGGGTTGAGGCGACGGTTCCAATCGCCTTTGCCGGTGATGCCCGGATGATGGTCGGCAATAAAACCGGCGGTCCGGTTTGTAAAGATTTTCGGGTATCGGGCAATCCCTTCAACGGGCGGGTCCATTGGGTACAAATCGACCTGGCCCCGGCCCGGAAGGATCAGGTCGTATCGGTGGAGCAGGAGATGAAAGTCGCTATGGCCACGCAATAGAGTAGCCTCTTTCCCCTCCCCGTCTATTTACTGGAAAGGATTTCTCCTTCCTCCTTCGGTAAAGAGGGGGCCGAAAAACCCAATTTTTCGGCATCCTCTTTACCGAATAAACGAATTTGGGCTTCCGCCTGCTGCTTCTTCTTTTGGGACCAATCCAATATTTTTTTTAAGGCCTGTTCAGAAAATTGGGCATGCTTGCCGAACTCGATTTCTTCAATGTGGGCTACTTTCCCGTCCTCAAAGACTTTCTTACCGACTGCATTTCTTATAATGACCGTTGTCCACCCCTCCTCCGATCCTATCCCCCCAAAGGAGAGGTCGGCGTATTCGGCGGAATAATCATTACAAAACAGGCAAGCCGGCCTTTTCATAAAATTCAACTTTTCCAGTGGAAGGTGGCGCACTTCTTCATTGGACAAGTGGATCATCAAATCTTCTTTGATATTGATCTTCAACACGTCTTCCCACCGAAACCCCCCGAGAGTTTCCAGTTGCCGCCGCTGTTCCTCCCTGAAATAGAAATTCCCGCTGCAGAAAAGACCGAAGTAAGATTGGACGGTGTCCGAGGGGAGGATTCCCAAAGCCTGCATGCGGCGCATGGTATTGATCTGGCAGGGCGTCCCCACAAAAGCGACCCTCTTAACCCGATTCCTGGTAGCCTTGATCTGGTTCAGGGTTATGATGGAAGGAGAATAGGTCGAATAGATGCCCGGGAACAAGGCCGTACCCTGAACGGTATCAAAATGGAATCCGGCCGCTTCCAGCAGTTCCTCCCCTGACCTGGCCAGCCAGGGTTGCCGATTGAAGCCCCCGGTCTTTTTGCTGACCACAGCCCCGTCGATGTGTCCCCGGGTCAGAAGGGTCAGCAAAAGCCCGGTCACCAGACCACCGTCGGTGGCCCTGGCCCGAATTTCTTGGTCCGTCGATCGGCCTGTAGTTATGAGCTGGATCCGGCCAAGGGGTTCTTCCCAACCGACATGTTTTTTAACCTCCTTTTCCAGCTCGTTTATGACCGGACAAATCACATAGCACAGCCCACATTCAATACATTTCTCTTGGTCCCGATATCTGGGATTCCCTTCGGCATCGGATTCGAGGGCGCCGTAATTTACGGCCTCGCAAAAAGTCACGCATCCGCCACAGCGGTGGCAAAGGCCTCGTTCCTGTACTTCAGTAATCAGATCGGCAAAGGTTTTCATACTTCACCCCTCCCATAGTGTAAAGGTAGTCATTGGGGATGATTTCAGCCTGGCAGAGTTCCCCAAAAATAAAATCTCTTTAACATTCATCCAGGTTCGCCCTCTTTATTCCAGATTAAAGACCCGGGCCGCGTTCTTATAGAAAAACTTTTCTTTAACGGTGTCCTTAAGCGGCCATTGATCAATTTCATTAAGGATATCCTTGATGTGCATGCCCATGGATAACCAGTCGGAACCGAAACAGATCTTGTCCTGAATGGTGGAATTGGCGAATTTCATAAACATCTCCCAGCCCGTATCCGGTGTGGAAACATATTTCGGTCGGTGGGCGGAAGTGTCGGTGTATAGATGATCATATTTCCAGAGCATCAGGACCAGATCGGGGACCCAGGGCCAGCCGCCGTGGCCGGCGATGATTTTCAGCCGGGGAAAATCGATCAGCACAGGTTCCAGATAACGGGGATGGCCGTAATAAATGGAAACATGAGTCATCCAGTTCACGGAAGTATGGATCCAGATGGGGACTCCCATCTTTTCACAGAGATGATACAGCGGATAATAACGCTGGTCATTGGCGTAACAGCGATGGGCAAAGGGACGAAAGACCACGGCCTTGAATCCCAGGGTGGTCAGGGCCCGTTCCACCTCAGCCAGACTTTGAGCGGATCGGCGGGGGTTATAGCCGGAAAAGGCTTGGAAGTATCAATGATCATATTATTTGGTCTCCTGTTAGAGTTAATGGTTCCCGTTTCCCTAAATCCAAATTACGCCGTCTTTTCGGAGAACCTCCATTTCAGCTTCGGTTTTACCGAGCAGGTCCCTAAGGATTTCCGTACTGTGTTCGCCCAAATCCGGATCATGCGGGTTCTCTCCTTCCTGGACCCCCAGGGGGATATCCTTAATACGGATGGGGATATTATAATTTTTTACCGGCCCCAGCCGGGGATGATCCATATCGACAATCATATTCCGGGCTTTCAGGTGAGGATCATCCAGCAGTTCTTTAACATCTTTAACCAGACCCTGGGGAGCGTCCATGGCAATGAACAGGTTTTCCAAATCTTCGGCGGTCATATTTTCCTTCACCCATTGGGGAAAAACCGAGTTCAGCATCTCCTGGTCTGCAGCCCGCTTGAGGAACCCCTCAATACTATCTCCCTTATACTTCTCCACCAGATCGTCCCGGCCCATCAGTCCGTGGAGACAGAGGGGATGACGGCATTTACCAGTTTCCCGATGATGATACACTCCCCCGGCATCATGGAACAGAGCAAGGTTCGCTTCCTCGCCGGTAATCACGGTCTTTTGCCACACCTGCCTCGGCGGCTGGTTTTCCGGAAGAAAGGATTTCATATCCGGCATTCGGTATTAGACCATAAATTGATACCCCTTCTCCCGGAAAAGCCTCAAACAGGAATCCACCACATCAGATTCATATAAAACGCCTCTGTTTTTTTCGATTTCCTCCAAAGCGGCTCCGATCCCGTGGGCCGGCCGGTAGGGCCGATGGGAGGCGATGGCCTCGACCACGTCGGCCACCATCAGTATCTTGCTTTCCCAAAGAAGCGCATTCCCTTTGAGGCCGTTGGGATACCCCGAACCATTGATCCTTTCATGATGTTCCAGGACCATCCGGGCAATGGGCCAGGGGAATTCGATATCTTTTAAAATGTCAAAACCGGTCTGAGGATGGGTCTTTATCAGTTCAAATTCGATCGTCGTCAATTTGGTGGGCTTGCTCAGTATTTCCGCCGGTACGGCGATCTTCCCCAAATCATGGATGACTCCCACCATACGCAAACCTTCCACCTGATTTTCGGAAAGCCCCATTTCCTGGCCGATGGACCGGGCCAGATCAGCCACCCGCCGCTGATGGCCGGCCGTATAAGGATCCCTGGCTTCAACCGTCATAGCCGTAATCCGAACGATCCCGCCTAAGGCCGTTCGGAGTTTTTTCAAACTGATTTCCAGTCTCGCTTCTATGGCCTTGCGTTCGATTATTTCCGCTTCGAGCTTGGCTGTCCTTTCCTTGACCAATTCTTCCAAATGCTGGCGATGGTCATGTAATTCTTTATTGGAGGAATCCAGAGCAACCGTTCGCTCCATCACCCGCTGTTCAAGTTCCTCGTTTATGTTCTTCAGTCCCTCTTGCGCGGTTCTTAAGCCTTCCATCATATTGTTAAAAGAGTGGATCAATATCCCTATTTCGCTGGAAATTTTAAAGGTATGGGATTCTGAAAGCTCTATTTTATGGTCGAGGTCTCCGGTCCGGGCGATCTCTGAAACGGTATGGCTCAACGTCTCGACAGGGGAAATGGAGATTCGGATCACCCGGGATAAAAGATAAAAAACAACAAAGGCGCTCAACAAGGCAAACAGGATGGTTCCGACAAGAATACGCCGGGTCATAATAGTTAACGTCAAAGGGCTTTGCTCGACAATCACCTGCCAGTCGACAAACCGACCCACCGGAGACCGGGCGGCGAGATAGTGATTTTT
>JBFMBU010000045.1:0-13389 GCA_040755035.1 Thermodesulfobacteriota bacterium | reverse complement strand
GCTCCGTTGGCGGCGGCCACGCCATGGACCCGGGCGATGACGGGCTTACGCATTCGGCTGATGGCGACCAGGGGACTTTCCATGCACTCGATCCAGTCGCGGTACTCCGAGGCGCTCTTTCCAGAAAAATCGCCCACATCGATACCTGCGGAAAAAGCCTTCCCGGCCCCCTGTAGAATGATGACCCGGACCCTCTCTTCCCCATCGAGTTCCTCAAGGGCCTGCTTGAGTTCTTTGGCCAGGGGGAGGTTGAAGGTATTGAGGGATTGCGGACGATTCAGCGTTATGGCCGCGACAAAATCGTCACCGGTCTCGACAATAATGTTTTCGTAATCCATGGACTGTATCCTTTTTTGAGTCTTTTTGTTACCTTGTTTTATTTTACCTTATACCCATCGGGGGGAGTAGTAAACAGGAGTTTTTTTCCAATCGGGTACGGCAGATTAAAGGGGTTGGCCAACTATCCCTTTATATTAACCCCCCCTTGATACCATTTAACAGGATTCAATTCGCACTAACTTTTGTCCTTGACCGTTTCTTTTTCTTTCCCTATACTCTTTCCACCAAAAAGCAACTCTATAAAAACAACGAGTTCCTCATGGTAAAATAATGGATCAAAGATCTAAGGAGGCTTGTAAGATGGCGGATTTTTATGTGAACATTTTTCTGGATGACGAAAAGTTAAAAAAACTTGAGGAGGCAAATCTGGCCGATCAGGTCAAAGAAATGGACGGCAAAAAAGCCATCCAGGTACCTATGAGTAAAATCGATCAGAAGAAACTGGTTAAGGGATTCCCGGACCTGAATTTTGATGCCGCTAATGCCTGTGTAATTCCGGAACAACCGGGGAATATCCTGTTCGGCATAGTCCTGGATCTGAAAACCGTGGATGTGATGAAGGTCGCGATCATGAAACTTTACAATCCCCTGGCAGGCAAAGCGCCCCGTTCGGCCATGTACACTTAATAACTTAAGAATAAAATTCTGCTCACTTTGGATAGAATTTTTTCTTAGACCGGAATTTAACCCGGACCAAGGGAGGAATTAATAGATCTTTAATTTTGGTTCCGGTTGGTCCGGGTTGGGTATTGTAACTAGTACATCTTCTCATACCAGATCAACTACTTTCTCTGGCCGGACCTCCGAAAAACGGAAAGGCCCCGATTTTTCGGGGTCTGGCCTATCTTAATTTACCTGATAGAAACGATGCCCCTCCTTCTTTCTTAAACACATTTCCTGCCGCATCCATATGCCCTTTGCTTCTGGAGTTTAATAGCCCTGGTTTTCAATGTCCCGGTCCCCCCAGACAACGGACATGGCGATGAACCATTGGGCCGGGAAATAGGTGCCCAGGACCGCCAGGGTGGACCCCTCGAAGGGCAGTCGAAAACGGTTGATACCCAGGGCGGTGTCCGAGATAATAAATAATACCGCACCGATAAAAGCCCACCAGGCTCCTCTGCTTTTTCTTTGGCTCCACTGTTCATAAGCCCGCCAGCCCATGACCAGGATGATCATCATATAGGCCAAGACCGGGAGGGTCATTTCCCCAAGCGAGGGGAGCATAAAACCATAGACCACGAAACCGAACAGCAGAAAGGGCAGCCAGGAAGAATTTTTCAAGCGGAATCTCAGGCCCCTGGAGAAAGCCAGGATATAAAAAATATGGGCGATCAAAAAACTGATCAGCCCCTGAAGAAACAGTTTTGAAGGAAGCATCAGCAGGATATCACCCGCAAGGGAGAAAAGCAGACCCAGGAGAACCGTATATCCATATAACCGCCTGCTCCTACTCATCCCGGTCAAGGCCAGGGTAATAATCAATACCATGGTCAAGGGCTTGAAAATATACACCAGAATCAGATGTTCCAGGATTTCCGAAAGGATCAGGGCCCCGGCGGAAACGGCAGCGGATAGAGATAATAGCAGTTGGAAAAATGTCATTTTGAATTTATCACTATTAAAAATTTAATTTATTTTCAAACCACTTTAGGGATCAGCCTTTTCTCCACTTCCCGTGAAATCAGCTTTCAGCCTAAACCCCTTCAGTCTAACTGCCGGATGACCGGTTATGCTTTAAAAACCCGTGGGCCAGTCCTGCAATCGGTGTTGGCCGATGACCTTCTGTCGGTTTCCCCGCAGTATCTCCAGGGTCTGGTGGAGGAATTTGCGCGTATCCCGGGGGTCGATGACGTCATGAAGCCCGTAAACGCCGGCGGCCCCCCAGGGGGAACAGGCCGCGTTCCATTCCTCCCGCACCCGCTGTTTCTCGGCCTCCGGGTCCGGAGCCTCCTTGATCCGGCTTTCCATGGCCAGTTCCAAACCGATCTCCGGGTCCACAAAACTCAAGCGGGCCGAAGGCCAGGCGGCGATGATGTCGGTCCTCTTCAGATTGCCCTGCATACACATGACGCCCATGGCGTAATACTTACGGACGATGATATGGATGCGGGGAACGGTAACTAAATTCTGGGCCTGGACCCAGACCATGATCTTGGTCGGCAGCTTCAGTTTTTCGGCCTCTTTTCCGGGAAACATGCCCGGGATATCCATCAAAGAGATAAGGGGGATGTTGAAGGAATCGCAGAGGCAGAGAAAATCGACCCCCTTTTCGCTGGCCGGGACATCCGGGGCCCCGGCATTGAACATGGGATTGTTGCCGTAGATGCCCACCACCCGGCCCCCGATCCGGGCCAGGCAGGTAAACAAAGAGGGGGCATAGTCTTTTTTTAAGGGTAGATACCTGCCATCGTCCACGATCCGTTTCACCAGGCGGTACATGTCATAGCCGCGGTTCAACTGGGTTGGAACGATCTTCTCCACATTCTCCAGCCGTCGACCAGGATCATCATCGGTCGGCAGAAAAGGCGGCTCTTCATCGCAGCTTTCCGGCATGTAGCTTATAAATTCCCGAACCTTCTCCAGGCAGTCCTCATCATTTTCGGCCACGGCGTCGGCCTGCCCGGTCCCCTTGGCCTGAAGCTCCCATCCGGCCAGTTCCTGGGCGGTAATGGTCTGACCGATGGACCGTCCCAGCATCTTCGGCCCGGCGGCGCCCATGGCCGTTCCCTTCATCATGACCACGAAATCGGCCTTGGCCGCGTTCCAGGAAGGTTCGCCGAAACATTCACCCATGATGGCCGAAACCATGGGTATCCGTCGGGTGAAGGTCTTTCCCGGATGGGGGGTGGCCCGGGCCAGCCACTCCCCCAGCCACTCCCTTGAACCCATCACCTCCTGGATCCGCACCCCGCCGGACTCATCGGCCAGCTCTATGACCGGGTATCCCCCTTCCAAAGCCAGATCCCTCTGGGTATCGGTCTTGCGGTGTCCGATGGTACCCCCACTGCCGCCTAAAACGGTCCGGTCCTGAGCGATGACCGCCACTTTTCTTCCCTGGATAGTGCCTATGCCGCAAATACGGCCGTCAGCGGCACTCAGTTTCTCCAGCTCGGGCATACTGGCCTGGGCCAGGATACCGAACTCAATAAAACTGCCGGGATCAAGCAGCTTTTCCACCCTTTCCCGGGCGTTCAACCGGCCCCGGCCATGCTGCTTAGCGATTCGTTCCGCTCCGCCCATCTGCCGGGCCTTCTCCCGCCGGGCCTCCAGTTCTTTTACACTCTCCTCCATGCTCATGCCCTGTATTCTCCTTTTCCGATAAGCGACCGGTATGTTTCTCTTTAACCCTGATCCTCTTTCAGCAACCGGCGAAGGATCTTTCCGGTTGCGGTTGCGGGCAGGGCATCTCTGAACTCGACCGCTCTCGGATATTTATAAGCGGCCATTTTTTCTCTGGCCCAGGAGATCATCTCTGCCTCCGTTATTTTCCCTTTATCCTCCGGATGCAACACAATGAAGGCCTTTACGCTTTCCCCCCGGACCGGATCCGGAATCCCGACCACTCCAGCCTGGGCCACCGCCGGATGTCTGAGAAGCATGACTTCCACATCTTCAGGAAAAACACTGTACCCGGAGCACTTGATCATTTCCTTGGTTCGACCGACGAAATGGAGATAACCGTCCTCATCAAAATAACCGATATCACCGGTATGGACCCAGCCGTCTTTTAGAGTTTCGGTTGTGGCCTTGGGATTTTTCCAGTATCCCTTAAATACCCCGGGGTTGCGGACTACGATCTCTCCCTGTCCATTCACTCCCAATTCTTTTCCGTCGCCGGTATCAATAATCTTAAAGTCGGTGTCAAAAACAGGGATACCATTGACCCCATACCGGCCTTTATCCCAGGGCATATAGGTATCGGCGGTATGGGTTTCACTCAGTCCATACCCCGCTTCATAAACAGGAGAACCCCGGGTGAATGTTTTCCAGGCAGCGGCAATTTCTTCGGTCAGGGGTGTTCCGAAGCTGACACAAAAAGTTTGACGCAAAGACCGCAAATCCCTCGTTGAAGCATCAGGGTGACGCATCAAAGCCGTCAACATGGGTGTGGTCCCGGAAAAAAGAGTACAATGATATTTTTCCAAAGCGGTGAGCACCGCCTCCTCATCGAAGCGTGTTAAAAGAATACTGGTAATCCCCCCATAAACCGGGAGTCCAAGGCCCTGATTGTTTCCGGCGATATGGCAGATAGGCATGACCGTTAATCGAATGTCGTCAGCTTGCATGCGGTTGAAATGGAAGGTCCCGGCTATCTTGAATAAGGCGTTGCCGTAAGTCAGCATAGCACCCTTCGGTCTCCCTGTGGTCCCGGAAGTGTAGACGATCATATAAACATCGTTCCACAAATCGATCTTCACAGGAGGGACTTCAGCCGGGTGGCGGTGTAAAATATCTATCAGGTCCCACGTTCCGGGGCAATCGGCTTTCTCCCGCTCAAGCTCTCCGGGCAAGGGGATGGAGGGATGGGGGGGGACTAAGTCCCGGTAATGAGTGACGACCACCTCTTTCAGGGAGGTCCGCTCTCGGATTTTTTCAACAATGGGAAAGAGATCGGTAGTGGTGATGATCACCCGGGCTTCGAGATCATTGACTTCATATTCCAGTTCCCATTCTTTGAACATGGGGCTGGCCGGGGCGACTACGGCCCCGGTCTTTTGAATACCATAGTGCGCAATGACGTACTGGGGACAGTTCTGCATGAACAACACCACCTTATCCCCTTTCCCGACGCCTGCTTCCAAAAGAAAATTGGCGAAACGGTCGGTGTAATCATCCAGGGTCTTCCAGGACAATTCAAGACCGTAGAAAATATAGGCTATCTTGTCTGGAAAGTCTCTGGCGTTTTGCCGAAGATATTCGAAAAGGGGCTTTTCCCCTAAGCGGTAGACCAAAGTAGAAGGAACTCCTTCCGGCCAATTTTTCATCCAGATGCGCTCCATTCAATTTCCTCCTGTTTAGGAAAGCCACCTTTCCCGGAAGATCTCGAAGGGAAAAGGGCCTAACAAGGCAAGCTGCCTTAATCTTTTAGTAAATTGACAGACTACTCTCTGCCCTCTGATCAAAAAATTTCTTTCTCTTTATGCGATCTTTTCTCCCCCGGCCGATCGAGATTTCATCCAGAGAACGACCAGAAAAGGAATGGTCAACAGACCTCCTAATACGGTAATCCGCCATTCCGGAAAGACCCATAACAATCCGAGTAAGAAGGATAGGACCCTGGCCAGAGGTGAGATTAATCCTATTCTGAAAAGATACCCCTCGGCCCCGGCAGCGAGGAGATAAACACCGACGACAGCGGTCGAAACATGGAGGAGGACCTCCGGTACGGTCCCCTGAAGAATGAGAGCCGGTTCGAAAATGAAGAAAAAGGGAACAATATAAATGACTACCCCCATTTTCATCGATTCCCAGGCGGTCTTCATCGGAGGAGAGCCGGCGATAGCCGCGGCCAGAAAGGACCCGGCCGCAACCGGTGGCGTAATGGCCGAGACCATGGCATAATAGAGGATAAAAAGGTGGGTGGCCATGGTGTTGAATCCTGACGAAACCAGGACCGGAGCCAGGCTCATAGCCAGGAAGATGTAAGCGGATACCAGCATACCCACCATTCCCAAGAAATAACAGACCAGCGTGCCCAATAACAGGGCAATAAAAGGCTGCCCCCCGGAGAGGGCAATGATGCCTGATGTAAAAGAGGGTGCGGCCCCGGTAACCACCAGACCGGCAATGATTAGACCCAGAGGCAGAATAATTCCCAAGGTATCAACCAGTAGTCGCCCAACCCCGTCAATCAGAGAGAGCAGTTTTCGACCGTTGATCCGTGTTTTCTTATGGAACATAGACAGGATCAAAAGCAGTCCCGAGGCATAAAAAGGAGTGGTGGCTTCCCAGCGCATGATCACCAGACCCCAGACCAAAAAAGCCAGCACAAATATAAAATGCCATCCGTTTTTGATAGTATCCCAGAATTTTGGAATATCTTGCCGGGGGATCCCTTTCAGACCTTTTACAGCGGCGTAATGATCCACTTGCATGACCAGACCGAAGTAATATAAAAAACTGGGAACAAAGGCGGCCACCATGATCTTGGCATAGGGGATGTTGGTCATGGCGGCCATGACGAAAGCCACGGCCCCCATGACCGGTGGCATGAGCACCCCACCCGTGGAAGAACAGGCCTCGATAGCTGCAGCCCGGTGGGGGGCATAGCCCAGTTTTATCATAGAGGGAATGGTCACCGACCCGGTACCCACGATGTTGGCAAAAATACTACCGCTCAGGCTGCCAAAAAAAGCGCTGCCGATGACCTCCACCTTGGCCGCCCCCCCCCGAAACCGTCCGGCCACAGCCATGGCTAAATTTAGAAAGAATTCACCCGCACCGGTTCGGATCAGAAGTCCGCTGAAAACCAAAAAACCTATCAGTATGCCACCCACCACCTGCATAGGGATTCCCATAAATCCCTCACTGTCAAAGGCGATATGACCGATAAGGGTCGTGAATTCAAATTCAGGTCCCTGAAACATGCCGGGCATATAGGGCGCCAGTAAGGGATAGACTCCGAAGAAAAGGCAGACAATAAAAAAGAGATTTCCTCCGGTTCTTCGCGAGGATTCCAGAACAAGCAGACAGAGAATCAATGCTGCCGAAAAATTGGATGGCGAAGGGTGCATGGACCAGGCCCCTTGCTGCATTTCGATAACATTAAAAGAAAAATAAACAGGAATAATCAGGGAAAGTAAGGCCATGAGATAATCATACCAGGGAACCCCGGTATACCCAACTCCTCTCTTGGCCGGAATAAACAGAAAAACAAAGGGAAGCAAGAGGCCGATTAAACCGTAATAATATTGCCAGTTGGATAGATTAAATCCCCTTAGGCCCAGGGAAAAGAAAAATTCTATGGAAATATAAACCGCCAGCAGAGAAAACAGATAAAAGACGGCTTGTACCGGCGAGCTCAAGTTCCGGTACCGGGTGTCAGTGGTTTCACCCTTTTTCACATCTTGGATTTCTTTTTCCATTTTTCCTCCCTTATGGGAAATGATACCAGGTTTAAACTACGTTTTCCTTTTTCCCGTTGTCAAAAACAGTATCCTTCCCTATTCTCATAGCCAATTTAAAATTTTTCCCGGAGAAGGAAACGCTCTTTCTTCAACCCTGTCCCCCGAAGACCAATGACCGAAGAAAAGTGGTTGTAAAAGACAAAAGGGAAATCCAAAGAGACCGGGCGGTTGCGATTGCATCGGAACCGCCCGGAAAACCTGCCTGACTTCATTTCATGCGCGCTTTAAAAGGAGGGATGTCACTCTTGCTTTTTTCCCAAAGCTCCATCCAGGCCGCATTCTTATAATCGATCTTGATTTTTTTCGCGTTAGCCTCCTCCTCGGCTTTATCCCATAAGGCTGTCAACTTTTTCTGTTTTTCCCACTGGGCGTTGTTCCATTTTTCATCGGTCGCATCCCACTTACCCTTTTCCTTTAAGTACTTAACTGCTCCCGGTAAAAAAGGTATGGCTGCTGCTGTGTCTTTAAATTTCACCATGCTCTCGAAAGACATGTCCGGGAGATTGGGATGAAGGGATTTATATTGGCCGTGCTGTTCGGCGAAAAATTTGGCTAATTGATAGACAAAGTCTTGGTCTACCCACTTATAGGTCCAAACGACAAAAGGGGAGTTGACCATTGGAACCCCAAGGGCGGCTTTGACCCCTGAATTACAAATGGCCCCACTGGAGTCGGATCGGATAGCCCAAAATCTCTCCCATCCCGCTTTATCCTTCAAATCCATGGGAAGGTATCGAATCCCATTCGGGTTTTCAGCGACTTCGATGGTCACCGGACTGATCGGGGCATTATAGGTGAAGTCAGCCCGGCCATCGGCCACCGCTCGGGCACATTGATCGTATCCGCCAACCTCCACGGTCTGAACATCTTTCAAGGACAATCCTCCGAAGGCCAGACAAGCCTCCAGACCCAGCCTCCAGGCCGGGGATACGACATAGATAGCCGCTTTTTTACCCTTCAGGTCGGCCATGGTCTTGATCTTGGAATCACCCCGGACCATTATACCATAAGGACAGGCGTAGTTTTGCCAGACGATCCCAACTTCCTGAGGCCCCCATTCATGGTTGGCAAAAAAATCCCTGGCAACGATAGCGTCAACGGCCATGCTTTGACTAGCCCCTCCCCCGATAAAATGGGCTTTCCGGTCCTTGATCTGGCTGAGATTGACCCCTGCCGACCAGGCCGGGAGCACCCGGACAGGTACCCCTAAATACTTTTGTAAAACAGGAGCATAGGCCACCGCCATAGCATGACCGGCGCTTCCCACCCCGGCAGAGGCGATCCCGACAAGTGGTGGCAGTTTGGCTTTAGCCGCTTTTGGTTGTGCCCATACCGTCCCTGAGTTGAACGAAACAACAAACAAAAAAGACCAGATCAACACCGAAATACTCTTTGTCATCGACATTTCCTCCTGTTTATGAATTTTTGGCAACAGTCAGTGAATTTTCATTCTAAAATCTCAATAAAAATTAGCATATTATATGCCAAAGAAATTTATTTATAAATTTAAACAAGTTATAATAGAGGAACCGTCTCCGGACAAGGGACTATTAGCGAAATATCGCAAAAAATCGAAATATCATCCTTTTTTCCGGATTATTGGACTCAAACCGGTAGATCGATGTTTCTTAATATCAACCCATATCCCTGATGGTCTCGCAAAAAGTCGGAATTTTTTTCCATTTCCAACTCGTTGAATTTATTGAAGCCTTTTTTTAGAAAGAAGTTTTTAGGGGACTTTTTGCGAGACCATCGCTTCTAATTTCCCAACACCCGTTGATCTCCTTGCCCCCAGGCTTTTTTCTGGGTCCTTCGAATTATCGTAAGACCTTATTTTCTATCCTCCTGCCGGGCATAGAGGGAACGGGTTTGTTTAAAAATTTTTAATTTTTTCATACGGGAACGAAGCGTACCGGTGGGCAAATTCAGTATCTTGGCCGCCCCCCCCGGGCCGGAGATCTTCCCCTCTGTCTTAGCAAGGATTCGCAGAATATGATTTCTTTCCACATCTTCCAGTGTTGTTTCAAAACCTTCTATGGGCGGGGTCAACGGGTCCTTATCGAGTGGCGGGATCCTGAACCGGCTCCCTTGACTGAGGATCAATCCCCGTTCGATTACGTTCTCCAGTTCCCGTACATTTCCAGGCCATTCGTAGGACAGGAGCCTTTTCATATCTTCTTGCAGTATATTCACCTGAGGTTTATTAAATTTCTTAACAAAATTTTTCAGGAAATATTCGGCCAATAGAGGAATATCCTCCCTCCTCTCCCGTAAAGGGGGAACCGCGATCGGGAATACGCTTAGCCTATAATAAAGATCTTGCCGAAAACGACCGGCCTGAATCTCTTTTGTCAGATCCCGGTGGGTTGCAGCCAGGAGACGAAAATTGGAACGTAACGTTTCATGGCCCCCTACCCGCTCAAATTCCTTGTATTGAAGCACTCGGAGAAGCTTGACTTGAATCTCCATGGAAACGTCCCCAATTTCGTCTAAGAACAGGGTTCCACCGTTTGCCAATTCAAACCTTCCGATCTGCCTGGAAATTGCCCCTGTAAAAGCCCCCTTTTCATGGCCGAAGAGTTCACTGGAAATAAGGCTTTCCGGCAAGGCGCTGCAATGTACTCGAATAAAAGGTTTATCCCGCCGCGAACTATGATGATGGATATAACGGGCCACCAGCTCTTTCCCGACTCCGGTCTCCCCGATAATCAAGACGGTGGAATCCGTACCGGCGACCTGCTCGGCTTGTTGGAAGACTTTTGTTATTTCATCACTTTTCCCGACAAAATCTTCAAAATGAATGTTTTCCAGATATTGTTCTTCGTAATACTTTTTTTCCCTCTGTTGTTTTTCATACATTTCCTGGAAAGCTTCCCAAGCCTGAGCGTTATCCATAGCTATGGCCGCCTGGGCGGCGAAATAATTTAAAATTTCCAGATCCCCTTCCTTGAAAGCACTGTGAAAAAGTCTGTTGTCGTGGTACAAAACCCCGACCACGCGATCACGGATGATCATCGGCACACAAATGCAGGATAAAATCTTGTTTCTTTCCAACAGCCGGGTTCTTTTCCGCTCCTCCAGGTCCAGGCTTTGCCCCTTGCCGGTTTTAAAGGTTTCCTTTATAAATCGCAACGGAGGGGAGAACTCTGGAGAGGCAATATCATCGGCGGTTAAATTTATCGCTGCTCTGAGCACGACCCCTGAGGGATCATGACTATTCTTTAAAAAAACAGCCCCCCGTTCGGCACCGGTTATCCGGTTGACCGTGGAAATAATTTTTCGAAAAAGATCCCTGTTGTCACGGATAGCCACCAATTCCTGGCCCAAACGCAATATCTGTTGTAAGAGGTTTTCTTCACTTCTAAACGCTAAAATCAAAGGGCGAATATCGTCCGGGACCAAGGCCTCATGATGCCCGTTAAGGACCTTGGCTGCGGGGATTGCCCATTCCCGGGCCAGTTCTTCCCGACCTCGCCAAAGATATTCCCTGGCCAGTTCGATTTCCGATGTAGCCCTCTCGATTTGATGTCCGGATTCTTTCAGAAATTGGATCGATCTTTTTAAGGCGGAAATCACCTGGTGAGCAGGAGCCCCTTTCCATTTCAATAAAAAAGCCTGATAGCGAAAAGCCAGTCCTTTATTGAAAACGCTTTTATCCCGGCCGGCGGAAGCGATTTCTCTCTCCAACGATAAATCGTGGTTCCTGGGTAGTTCCCCTCTTTCCATAGCCCAGGTCAGATAGAGAATTGACGGTCCATGACGGGTCGGCATATGCACCTTATGGCTCAACTCGGCAAATTGCTGTAGAACACTAACCGATTTTTGGGGATCATTCATCAGGAAGTATAAATGGCTTAAGCGGGCCAATCCGGACAAATGAACAAAGAGATTCCGGCTTTTCACTGCTTCTTTCAATGACTCTTCAATACATTGCCTGGCTTCCTCAAGACGATGGACATCCAGCAAGAGGTGACCGATGACCATCCCGGCATGTCCGGAAATATAAAGGTTGTTTAGCTTCTTGGCGTGAACCCGTATGGCATCCAACATGCCCAACCCTTGGGAGATTTGCCCGCAATACCCAAAGCAAGAACCGGCGGTCAAAGCGGCCAGAAGGGGAAAGCTCTCCTTGGAAAATTTTTCCACATCGGGAACGATCATTTCGTAAGTCTTTATCACATCCCGAAAATGTCCCGACCAATAGTGGAAAAACATGCGGAAAATATGGGCCGAACGTTGGATAGACGGGTCACCGAATTCCTCCGCCAGGGTGAATCCCCGATCGAAATGACGAAAGGCCACCGAAAACCGGGAACGCAGCCACTCGGTCCTGGCCAGGTTCATTTCCAATAAGGCCTGTGCCCCCTTATCCTTTCCAGAAATTGAACGGCGGCAGGCCTCACGCAGGACGGTAATCGTACGATTTGATTCCGAATCATCGGCCGGGAATTTGGCATATTCCAAGGCAGCCTGTATAAGAAGGTGATCGGGGTCATCTCCTTTCCGGATCATCAAATGATCGATTAATTCCTCATAACATTGTCGGGCCTGACTATAGTCAAAACTCCTCCGGTGATAATTGCCTCTTTCGATCAGATCCCGGCACCTTTCAATATCAACGGAAAATTGATTCAAGTGATGACCCTTTTTCTCCTTCACCCTCTGCATCTTACTGATCCTTTTCCAACGAAAAACCCCCATCTTTGTTTAACACTGGGGTGGGTGCTAATGCTTTCTATATGGCTTTTTCAGAACTTTTTTAACCTCTATTTCTAAATGGAAAATCACGTCTTTTTAACCATAGGAAATCGATAAAGTCAATCCCCCCCATTAGTGATTATTTCCCAAGCCTTCTCAGGCATTCTTTTTCAAAGCCCGTTTTAGCTCCTCCCGGATCTGCTCCCGCAATTTTTTCGGTCCCACCACCTCCACCCGGGGCAGCCAGCGATGGATCCAGGGGGTTATGCCTTCCAGCCCATTGACCGTAAAACGCAGTTCCAGGCGTCCGTCCTTAAGCAGCCGCTCCCGCTGGCTGGCATGCCATCTTTTCCGCTGGAGATAAGGACGGCATTCCGGATCGAAACGCAGAACCACCTCGGCCGGTACCCCGTTGACCACGGTCCCGAAGGCCCCGGCCAGCTCCTCTTCCGGGGCCGCCCCCCGGGGCAGAAAATATTCCTCCAGCAGATTCATTTCTCCGATCCGGTCCAGGGCGAAGGTCCGCACCTCTTGCCGCAGATGACAAAAGCCCCGGAAATACCAGAAATCATCTTCGAAAAAGAGATAATAGGGATCCACCTTGCGCTTCGATTTTTCATCGGAATGCAGGGCCCGATAACTCATTTTAATCCGCTGAAACCGGCTGATGGCCTGGTGGATGCGGTTGAGAAAAACGCTCACCTCCGGAGCCAACGTTCTCCCGGAAAGGACAATATGCCGGGGCAGGTCTGTTTTCTTGACCAATAGCTTATCTTCGATTTTTTTCATGCTCGCTTCCCAGCCGCTGCCCATTCCGGCCATCATTTTCCGGGAAATTCCCAGGGCCAGGGCCTCTTCCGGAGAAAGATCCGGTTTTTTCATGCTGTAACCTTCCATAAATCCATAACCTCCTTTTTCTGTATCAAAAAAAACGGGAAATCCCGCTGTCTGAAGGGTGTTCAGATAACGGAAAACGGTCCGTTCACTGACCCCCAAGTCCTCGGCCAGGGAACCGGCCGTCGCCTTTTCCCGCCGGTCCAGTTTGTTCAGGATCATCATCAGAGAGTCGAATTTATAGGACATGGTCCGCCTCCTTTTGCGTATAAAGGTACCCTAACATACTGACAGCATCATGTCAGTACAAAAATAATCTCTTTTATCTTTCCATTCCCCGGATACTGAAAAGCAGACCTGGGGGCAGGAACCGCCCCGACGGGCCGCC
>JBFMBU010000044.1:0-2064 GCA_040755035.1 Thermodesulfobacteriota bacterium | reverse complement strand
CACCATGCTGGCGGAAATAGAGCCCCCCAAGGGGGTTAATGTTTCCGGGATGGTTGGGAATGCAAAAAAGGTCAAGGAGGGTATTGATGCCTTTGTCGTCCCGGAAATGAGCAACGCTGTCATGCGCATGAGTTCTTTAGGAGGGGCTTTGGTTCTCCGAAACGAAGGGCTCCCGGCCGCACTTCAGGTTTGCTGCCGGGATCGCAACCGGCTGGCCATTCAAGGGGATTTGTTGGCAGCCCAGGCCCTGGGTATTTCCGCGGTGATGGCCGTCAGCGGGCAGGACCCCAGTTTTGGGGATCATCATCAGACCCGCTCGGTTTATGATATCGATCTCATTGAGCTGATCAAGGTCATCGGGCGGCTCAACCAGGGAAGAGACATGGCCGGAATCGAACTCGACGGCTCCCCGGATTTTCTGATCGGGTCCACCACTGAAGCCGGGGCCAAGGGCAAATCAACGGAGATGGAAGTGGATGAGATCATGAAAAGGGTGGAAGCCGGGGCCAGATTTTTAATCACCTCACCGGTTTTTGATATCCGTCTCCTGGAACCCTTCAGAAAACGTCTGGATTTACAAAAAGTTACCCTCATACCCACGGTTATGCTGCTCAAGTCCCTGGGCATGGTCCGTTACATTACCAGCAACCTGCCTCATATTCATATCCCGGAGGAGATCAGCGACCGCCTGGCCGGGGCGCCGGACAAGGTCCGCGAATGTATCCAGATTGCCGCTGAACTGATTAAAGAAATCAGGGACCAGGGCTTTGGCGGAGTTTATTTAGCCACCCTGGGGTGGGAGCATCGGCTGTCGGATATCAGGGAGTTGGTTTAAGGGAAGACAAGATGGAATTAAAAAAAGGGAAAACAATGGAGCCTTCTGTTATGGACGAAAGCCAAAACGCTGTCGGGTCGGTCATGGTCGTCGGAGGGGGGATCGGGGGGATGCAGTCGGCCCTCGATCTGGCCAATTCGGGCTACTATGTTTATTTACTGGAGCAATCTTCGGCTATCGGCGGCCTGATGTCGCAGTTGGATAAGACCTTTCCCACCAACGACTGCGCCATGTGAATTATCTCGCCTAAACTGGTCGAGGTCGGCCGGCATCTGAATATCGAAATACTGACCAACACCGAGGTGTTGGAACTGAATGGGCAACCCGGACATTTTAAGGCCCGGATCAGACAACAACCCCGTTTTGTGGACTTGACCAAATGCACCAGTTGCGGGGAATGCAGCAAGGTCTGCCCTATTGAGTTGCCTAATGAATATGATGAGGGATTGTCCCTTCGTAAGGCGGCCTATAAGAAATATCCCCAGGCCATTCCCGGGGGGTATGCCATCAGCAAACGGGGTACGGCCCCCTGCCGGGTGACCTGCCCGGCCCATGTCAGCGTCCAGGGATACATCGCCCTGATCAATAACGGAAAGTACCGGGAGGCTTTGGAGCTTTTTAAATCCGATCATCCTTTTCCCGGGGTTTGCGGCCGGGTCTGTCATCACCCCTGTGAAGGGGCCTGTACCCGCCAGGGGGTGGATGAATCCCTGGCTATTATGAATCTTCACCGCTTTCTGGCCGATTGGGAAAAACAAAGCGGACACCCCTTCGTCCCTGCCAGGAAAGACCCCAAGGCGCAAAGGGTGGCCATTATCGGGGCCGGTCCGGCCGGGCTGACCTGTGCCTATTTCCTGGCCATCGAAGGTTATCGGGTAACGGTTTTTGAGAAACTCCCGCTTCTGGGCGGTATGCTCTCCGTGGGTATCCCGGCCTACCGGCTGCCGCGGGAGATCATTGCTGATGAAATCCAGACCATCCGCGATCTGGGGGTTGAGTTTAAGACCGGAGTGGAAATCGGAAAGGACTTTACCATCGGCCAGCTTCGTCAAGAAGGGTTTCAGGCCTTTTTCCTGGGCATCGGATCCCAGGCCTGCAAGGCCTTGGGTATCGAAGGGGAAGAACTGGAGGGCGTCTATCCGGGTCTGGATTTTTTACGGGAAGTGAATCTCGGGAAACGGGTCGAACTCGGAGACCGGGTAGCGGTGGTGGGCGGCGGCAATGTGGCC
>JBFMBU010000043.1:0-5009 GCA_040755035.1 Thermodesulfobacteriota bacterium | reverse complement strand
TAACTCCGAATTATATTAATTGACCTTCACACCCGAAAAACTATCCCGTGAACTTGAACTGAGAAGTCTGCCGCCAGGTGTAATAGGCCGGATCGCGGAAATCATCGATCAAATGGTGGGTAAAGGGCAGGCCGGTTTTTTCAAAGAACCTTTCCCAGCCGATCCTTTCCGCCCATTCACCGACCCGTTCATACTTCCTGGCGTCGGCGGCATAAACCTCAACAAGGTTCCGGATACAGGAAGTGACCTCCGGCCAACGGGGGACGTTATTGGGCAGGAAGGCGACTACCACCTTGGAAAATTTCGGATAACTGATCCGGTTGGAGACCTTGCCGCCGACCATGATGACGATCCCGTCTCCGTCGGCGTCGGCCAGGGGCATAGCCGGGCACATTGTGTAACAATTGCCGCAGAACATACAGCGGTCGTTGTTCACGGCCACGGCCTGTGCCTCTGAACCATCCGGTTTCTTGATCTTGGCCGGTTTGATGGCCGCTGTCGGACAGGCGGCGATGGCCAGGGGGATCTCACAAACCTTATCGATCACCTCGCCGTCGATCATAGGCGGTTTGCGGTGATAACCCAGAATGGCGATATCCGAACAATGGACGGCCCCGCACATATTCAGACAGCAGGCCAGGGAAATCCGGACATGGGCCGGCATACGCATACTGGTGAATTCATCGAACAGATCATCCATGACCGCCTTGACTACGCCCGAAGCGTCGGTGGCCGGGGTATGGCAATGGATCCAGCCCTGGGTGTGGACGATATTGGTGATCCCGGCCCCGGTCCCGCCGATGGGGAATTTAAAACCGCCACCGGGCTGTTTGCGGCTGAGCAGGTCCTTTTTCAAGGGTTCTACCTTGGCTTGGTCATCGACCATGAATTCGATGTTGTTCCGGGTGGTGAAACGCAGGAACCCGCCACAGTGTTTATCGGCGATTTCCATGAGCTCCCGGATATGAGAAATACTCATTAATCGGGCCCCGCCGACGCGGACGGTGAAAACCTTGTCGCCGCCTTCAGCCACATGGACCAGGACGCCCGGTTCCAGAATTTCATGATAATCCCATTTTCCAAAGTTTTTCTTGATGACCGGAGGAAGAAATTCCTGGAAATTCTTCGGTCCTATATCGGTGATTCTATCCTTTAACGGACTTGATGGATCATAAGGCATCGGTAGTTACCTCCTATCTCTGATGATACTTGCGGTATTCGTTGATATCTCGAGTGAACCCGCCCTCGACTTCATCCTCTTTCCAGAAGATGTAGGGGTTGGTTCTGGGCTCTTTGACCATCTGGGGCACGGGTTCCAATTCGGTCATTTCCAAAAGCTTCTGGAACCCCTTCCTTTTGATCAATTCCCCGAGACGTTCCCGGTTTTTGCCCTCTTCCATCCAGTAATCCCATATCTTTTCGATGATTTCTTTGATTTCGGTATAGGGCGGTTCGGCCTTGATAAATGGCACCAGCAGGGAACCCATCTGTGCCCCGTCTAAGATGGGGGCTTTGGCCCCGACCAGAATGGACAGGCCGCGGTCGTTGCCGATCTTTAAAGCCCGGGGCATGACATTGATGCAGTGCATGCAGCGGGTACATTCCGGATTATCAATGCTCAGGGTCTTCCCATCCCAGGCCATACACTTGGTGGGACATAGATCAACGACCTCTTTCTGAATATCAAAGGCCCCCCAATCGCGGCCACTGTGGGCCCCGGCATTGGGCTTCAATTCACCGCCCACATAGGCGGCCACGGCCTTTTGGTCGATGCGGATATCATCACGCCAGGTGCCGATAAAGGACATGTCAGCCCGGGCGATGGAGGCCACACAACAGTTGGGACAGCCGTCGAATTTGAATTTGAATTTATATGGAAAGGCCGGACGATGGAGATAATCCTGATATTCATTGGTCAGGTCAAAACAGATGGCCTGGGTGTCATAACAGGCGTATTCGCAGCGGGACATACCCAGACAATCGGAAGGGGTACGCAGGTTGGAACCGGAGCCCCCGAGGTCTTGTCCCAGATCATGGGTCAGTTCATAAAAAACCTCTTCCAATTGGGGGGTATGGGTCCCTAAGAGGATGATGTCACCCGTCGAACCGTGCATGTTGGTGATACCGCTGCCCCTTCTTTCCCATAAGTTACAAATCTTTTCCAGGTATTCCGTGGAATAATATTTCCCTCCGGGTTGATTGACCCGCATGGTGTGAAAATGGGCCACACCGGGAAACATCTCCGGTTGATCGCAATAGCGACCGATAACCCCACCCCCGTAACCGAAAACGCCGACGATACCGCCGTGTTTCCAGTGGGTGCGTTTGTGGTTAAAGGTCAATTCCATCACGCCCAGGATGTCTTCGCAGACATCAACGGGAATCTGAAAGTCGATCCCTTTTTCGTTCTTGGCTCGAGATTCGGCCTCGCGTTTTAAATCGCTGACAAAACTCGGCCACGGCCCGCTTTCTAATTGATCCAGCAGGGGTGTCTTATGCTTCATTAGTATAACCTCCCATTCTATTTTGATAATGAATTACTTCTAAAATAATATCTGCCACCGCTTATGGGGGGCATTCCCGATAGTGACCTGCCACCTCCTCCCCCAATCTTTGAAGATCGGATTCTGTTTAAATACCATATGGTTAATATAATAACTATTCCAATTGGTTGAATCTTTCTCCTTTTCCCGAACTTCTTTAAATAGGGAGAAAGTGAAAAAAAAGACAAAATAAGTCTATAGAATATATATTCGCCATTTGTCAACAAAAAAACAGGAAAAACCTTTTTCAGAAAATTGAGACGGACAGGCCTGTCAGGCTCATAGCCCCAAAGCAGGTATTGAAGAAAATAAGAAGGAATCGAGGGGGAAAATCGAAGAACCTTGGTTCAATGTTAACAGAGGAGAAGGTTTTGATTATCTCTAAACATGGTCGAGCACTTTAGAGACCCAGAGGAGGTGCGAGACCATATTTTCTTTTACTACAGGAAAATCAGGGGCCTGTGGATTATAAGAGTCCAAAATGGCTGAAAATCTCTCTGTTAGATCCTCAAGGGATAGGCCCTCCAATTTATTAAAAAAAAGGCTAAGAAAAGATGGAGGCAGGGCTCCTTCCCCTTCCATGATCCGAAGTCCATCGAGGAACCCCGCATAGGTCGAAGCCAGGCAATGATCTCCGGCCCAGGTTGTTTCCCCCACCCCATCCAGGCGGTCCAGTCTCATCCGCAGCGTCAGGTTCAAAAAAAATAAAAGCAGGGCCTCTTCAGGGTTTGTTCGTTGAGGATCAACCAAAGGACCGTATTGTCTAACCGTAACCAGCCGGACTTCAATTTCCCCCCCGGCGGCCCGGACGACAAAGTCGCCGGCCCCATGATGCCAGGGGAATATTTGCTCGTAAGTGATAGGATTATAGTAACAGGTCAATATCTTGGCGATTTGGCGATAAACCTCCCCTTCCTGGTCCTTAGAAAGATAGCTCGGGTCTTGATTTCCGTCCCAGAGAAGGAGACGGGGGTTTGGGTCCCCAGGGACCGAGGAAAGATGAAATTCGAGGAAACCTTCAAACCAGTCTGCAATGAAAAAACCAAAGGAAGGCAGGCCCTCTTCATTTGGAAATGACAACATATCGGTTTTATTATGAAAATAAACGGTCGGCAACCAGGGATAGCGATAGCGGTCTTTCAGGACCATCAGGGTCCTGACCTCCCGCTCCAGGATCCATCTGCCTTTTTCCGTTAAGGCGCCGTTCAAGACGAAGGTGGTTCGGCTTCCCGAAGTCTTGACTTCTATCCTGACCGGGTGATACCAGTTTCCATGTTTTTCCGCATAGATATCAATTTCTTCCAGATCTATGGTTTTAACCGTCAGGTTTAATCGGCAGGCGACCGCATCCTTCAAGGCCGCAAAATTATCCAGAGCCAATACCCCTTCTATAGCTTGGAAGTACCTCCGGTACGTCCAGGAAGATTGCACCGGCCCGGAAAAATCGGATTGGGAAAGGGGCAGCGGACGGTCAAAAAGGTCCTGATCGTTTTTGGTTTCTTGGGGGAGGAAAGAAAAAGAAAAGGAAATTTGCGGGGGTTTGTTCATTCCTTTTCCCCCTTACCTCCGGTTTCAGGACCGGTCACTGGGGCTGCGATAAGGGGCGATTATTTCCAGAAAACGCGGATCCACCGCAAAACCATAGGTTCCGGCCAGATCACAGTGGTGAACGGCGGCCTGAAAATCACCCTTTTCGAAATAGGCCAGGGCCAGGTTATTGTGGGCTACAGCAAAAGTGGGAGCCATGGACAAGACCTTCTGGGAAGCGCCAATACTGTCATCCAGGCGCCCCTGCATAAAATAGGCACTCCCCAGCGTTGCCCAGGCCTGTATAAATTGGGCATTGAAGGCCACAGCCTTTTCCAGGGATTGAACCGCCTCCTCCACCTCCCCCTGCTGCAGATAGGCGAAGCCCAGGTTTCCATAAGGCACGGAAAACCGCGGGCGGACCTTTAGGGCTTCCTGATTGAGTCTGATGCATCCCTCCAGATCGCCTTTTTGAAAATAGATCCCTCCCAGGTCGACATAGGCCTCAGCCAGGGTGGGGCTGCTCTGGATGGCCTCCTTCAGCTCATGAACCGCTTCATCCAATGCCCCCTGTCTGATTAAAGCCACGGCCAGGTTATAATGGGTGGTGCCGCAGTCCGGATTGCGTCCCAGGGCCTCTTTTAATTCGGCAATATATTCTTCGGTGCTTTGCGCCCGATGGTTGGGTGACTGCATGATATCCTCTTTTGTTTTAAAATGTATTGCAGTATTTCAGTAAAAGCTCGTGCAGGATAACATAATTGGAGAATTATGTCAAAGACCGCCCGCCTCTCAACGATGGCATACCGATATAGCTTTATCTTTTAATGCAATCAAGATAAAATAAGCTGGAAAAGGAGGGTTGATTTTTTGTATCCCGGAATGGGGTGTTCCCTCCTTTTCAGAGTCACTCGTGTTTTATCGGAGGACATCCTGTCC
>JBFMBU010000042.1:0-5699 GCA_040755035.1 Thermodesulfobacteriota bacterium | reverse complement strand
CATGAAACATGAATAAAGATCTTCTCCGAACGCCGAACGCCGAACGTTTTTTTCAACCAATTTATGGCCCGGGTCGAGAAACTTTCAGGTAAAAAATGCCGCTTTTATCAAAGGGGCCGCTGTCTCAAGCCGGAAGGCCCTCCCGCGGCGGAAGAACACCTTTGCCTTCTGGTGGCCGAAAGACAAAAGATGGGACGACGAACCCTGGACCGGCTCAAACGACTGGAACGGTTCGGCCTGACTATCCACGACCGGGACGGTCTGGTGGCCCAACGCTATATCGTCGAAAAAAACCTTAAGGACATGGCCAAAATATCCTGTAAAAATTTCATAGAATCGGGTCTGAATTATCCCACCTGCATCCATCAATTCCAAACCCGCTGCCTGTTGAAATCGGAACCCTGCCAGGGGCGTTGTCCGGATTACCTGCTGGGGAGAAAAGAACCTTCGTGAACCCTCCCACCCCGTTCAAAAACCCAGTTCCCACCGTGGATATCATCATTGAAACAGCCGATGAAAAAATTATCCTCATCCGGCGCAGAAACCCTCCCTTGGGCTGGGCCCTGCCCGGTGGTTTTGTAGATTATGGGGAATCTCTGGAGGAGGCGGCTGTTCGAGAGGCGGAGGAAGAGACTTCCCTGAAAATCAGGCTTGTCAAACAACTTCAAACCTACTCCGATCCGGAACGGGACCCCCGCCAACATACCATAACCACGGTTTTCATTGCCCGGTCCGAGGGCGACTTTCAGGCGGCTGATGATGCTCTGGAGGTCGGGGCCTTTAACCGATGGAATCTGCCTTCTCCCCTGGTCTTTGACCACGGATTGATTTTAGAAGATTATTTTTCTCAAAAGGAACAGGATACCACCATGGATTATTCTACAGAGGATACGGAAAAGAACATTGGAAGGGTCTGTGACCTGTTAAGGGGAAAAATTCCCGCCTCGACCCGGATCGCCATCGTTTTAGGAACCGGACTGGGGGGTATGGCCGAACATCTGGAACAGGCCTCCTCCATTGCCTATGAAGAACTCCCCGGCTTTCCCTGCTCAACCGTGGAATCCCATCAGGGAAAGCTGCATTGGGGGCGGTTGGCCGGAAAAGAGGTCCTGGTCCTTCAGGGGAGATTCCATCTTTATGAAGGATACTCAGCTCAGGAAATCGCCTTTCCTATCCGGGTCCTGGCCGCTTTAGGAATCAAGGTTCTGGTTATTTCCAATGCCGCCGGAGGGCTGGACCCCCTGTTCAAGGCCGGAGACATCATGCTCATTACCGACCAGATCAATTATACCGGAGAGAATCCCCTGGTCGGTCCCCATCTGGAAAAGTGGGGTCCCCGTTTTCCGGACATGTCCCGGGTTTTTGACCGGCGCCTCGGGGAATTGGCCAAGGCAGCGGCAAAAAAGGAAAAGATACGTCTGCACCAGGGGGTTTATCTGGGACTCAAGGGCCCCTCGTTGGAAACCCCGGCGGAAACCCGGGTGCTGATGACTCTCGGGGCCCAGGCCGTGGGCATGTCTACCATTATGGAGGTCATCACCGCCGTTCAGGCCGGGATGCGGGTCCTGGGGTTCTCGGTCATCACCAATGTCAACCGGCCGGACAAGATGGCGCCTTCGTCCATTGAGTCGATTATCGAAACCGCTCAAAAAACCGAACCGCTTTTGGTCCGACTGCTCAAGGAGGTCCTGACCGGACTGGATGGATCCGGGGGCGAATAAGCTAAAGGAATTTATTCAACTATGGCTGATAACCAATTAGATTTAATTATTAAAAATGGAATCATGGTCACCATGAATCCGAATATGGAAATTTATCACCCCGGGAGCTTGGCCATAAAGGGAGATACTATCGTTGCAATAGGCCCTGAAGACCTGCTGCAGGGTTTTGAAAAAAATGCCCGAGAGATTATTGACGCCCGGGGAGGGGCCGTGCTTCCCGGGTTGATCAACACCCATACCCATGCAGCCATGACCCTTTTCCGAGGCCTGGCTGATGATCTGCCTCTGGCTGACTGGCTCAATAATCATATTTTTCCGGCTGAAAGAAAGCTTTCGGCCGACTGGGTCTATTGGGGGACCTTGCTGGCCTGCGCCGAGATGATCCTTTCCGGAACGACCACCTTCTGTGATATGTATCTGTTTGAAAATGAAGTGGCCCGGGCTGCCCGAGAGGCCGGAATGCGGGCCCTGGTGGGGGAGGTCCTCTATGATTTCCCTTCACCCAACTACGGGCCTATTGAGAAAGGGTTTGAATATTCCCTGAAAATGATCGAGGATTATAAAAACGATCCCTTGATTTCCGTGGCTATCGAACCCCATTCTCCCTTAACCTGTTCTCCGGATCTGTTAATAAAATCAGGTCAGTTATGCGCGAAACATGAAGTACCGCTTATTATCCATCTTTCCGAGACCCGGCAGGAGGTGGAACAGATAAAAAGCAGATATCATCTTTCACCGGTGGAACATCTGCAACACCTTGGTTTACTGGTCCCCCACCTGATCGCCATTCATTGTGTGGCCCTTTCCCCGGCCGATATGGATGCCCTCAAACAAGGAGAAGTGAAGGTGGCCCACTGCCCGGAAAGCAATATGAAATTGGCCTCGGGCATGGCCCCGGTGACGGATATGCTGGCCCGGGGTATTACCGTAGGATTGGGCACGGACGGTTGTGCCAGCAACAACAACCTGGATCTTTTTCAGGAAATGGATACAGCCGCCAAACTATATAAGCTCTACCATTCGGACCCGACGGTCATGGCTGCCCCGACTGCCCTGCGTATGGCCACCATCGATGGCGCCCGGGTGCTGCAGATGGAGGAAAAAATCGGCTCCCTGGAAAAGGGGAAAAAGGCTGATTTTATCATCCTGGACTTGAATAAACCCCACTTAACTCCCATATATAATTTGTATTCCCATATCGTTTATGCGGCCAAGAGCTCCGATGTCACCCAAGTCTTTATCAACGGGAAACAAGTGCTTAAAGACCGGCAGGTTACCACATTGGATCTCAAACAGATCTTCAATCAAGTGAAGCGTTTTGCTGAAGTGGTGAAGAAAGAAGAAGGAATGGCCATATGGGATCTGGGATTTTGAGGATCATAATGAAAATAAAAAATGGAAAAGAAAAGATAGACCATGACTTTAAAGGCTGAAAATCAAGTATCTGAATCTTATCTATTTTCTCCGAACTCTGAACTCGAACCACCGCAATTCTCTTCCAAAGATCGGCAACACCCCTTGGATTATCTCATCCAAGGCGGGCTGGTCCTCTCACTCTCTCCTGAATTCCCCGAACCTTTTATCGGCTCCATAGGGATTCACAGGGGAAAGATCGTCTATATGGGAGGGGAGAGGTCTTCCGTTTCTCCTCCACCGGCCCAAAAAATAATTAATGCCCGGGGGCAGTTGATCCTGCCCGGCCTGGTCAATGCTCATACCCATGCGGCCATGACCCTGTTCCGGGGAATGGCCGATGATCTTCCTTTACAAGTTTGGTTGGAGGAACATATTTTTCCGGCTGAGGCCCGCTATATCCATTCTGAATCGGTCTATTGGGGGACGCTCTTGGCCTGTGCCGAAATGATCCTTTCCGGGACCACTACCTTTGCCGACGGCTATTTTTGTCAGGAGGGCACGGTCCGGGCTGTGGAACGGGCCGGGATGAGGGCTGTTCTCTGCCAGGGGGTGATCGATTTTCCGGCCCCGGGAGTGATGGACCCGGCCCAAAATATCCCTACGGCTATAAGGTTTGTAGAGCAGTGGCAAGGTTTTTCTACCTTGATCCAGCCCGGGATTTTTTGTCACTCCCCTTATACCTGTTCGGCCAAGACCCTCACTTCAGTTAAGGAATTTTGCCGGACCAAGGAGGTCCCTTTTTATATCCACGCCGCCGAAACCAGGGAAGAAGTATCGATCCTCCTGGCCCGGGAGGCCAAAACTCCGGTCCGCTATCTCCACTCTCTTGATCTTTTGGATTCCCGGACGGTTGCCGTGCATGCCATCCATGTCGATTTTGAGGAAATCGACCTGCTGGCCGCCGCTGACACGGCCGTGGTCCATTGTCCGGAAAGCAACATGAAGCTGGCCTCCGGAAAAGCCCCGGTCATGGAAATGCTGCGCCGGGGGGTTTCGGTGGGTCTGGGAACGGACGGATCGGCCAGCAACAATGACCTGGACCTGCTCAAAGAAATGGATACGGCGGCTAAAATGGAAAAGGTCTATTATCTGGATCCCATAGCCCTAAGTGCGCATCTGGTCTTGCGGATGGCCACCACCGGCAGCGCCCGGGTCCTGGGTCTGGATGGGGAAATCGGTTCCCTCGAAGTGGGAAAAAAGGCGGATTTGATAGGGATTGACCTCAACCGGCCGCATCTCTTCCCCTGTTACGACCCCTTTTCCACCCTGGTCTATTCGGCCCAGGGGTCCGATGTCTCCTGGGTCATGATCGAAGGCCGGCTGGTCATGGAAAATCGCAAAATTTTAAGTTTCGACCTGGAGGAGGTCCTGGACCGGGTCCGTCATATCTGTCGCACTATTATTGCCGAAAGGGGGAACGGCCATGCATTTTTCTGATTCCTGGAAAATTCTCTTGCAAACTTCACCCTATCTGTTTTTTCGGATCACGGTTTATCTCGGTCTGGGAATCGGGGTCGGGATCTATCTGGGGTTTGTATTTTTTTTGACCAAACTTTTCGGGGCCGGGGGATGGCTCTTTCTTATCGGACTGGCCGTGCTCTGGGGACTGCTGCGCCTGATCCGGAATTATGTTTTGTATATGATCCAGGCCGGACATATCGCTGTCATCACCGAGCTGGTTCAGAAAGGCGAACTCCCTCCGGGGGTGAACCAGGTGCGCCACGGTAAAGAGACGGTCACCCGTCTTTTCAAAGAAACCTCCGTCCTTTTTGTGGTGGATCAACTGGTCAAAGGCATCATCCGGGCCGTCAACCGCACCTTGGTGAGTTTTACCCAGATCATACCCATTCCCGGTCTGGAAAACCTGGCCCGCCTGGCTTCCACTGTTTTCAATTTTTCCGTCACCTATGTGGACGAGGCCATTTTCAGCTACAACCTGGCTCGCCCCGGTGAGGACATCTGGGTCAGTGCCAAACGAGGGATTATTCTATATGTCCAGAACTGGAAACCGATCCTGAAAACGGCTGTCGGTCTGGCTGCCGTCAATCTCCTGGCTTTTGTTGTTTTCTTTCTGGTTCTCCTGATCCCCTTCGGCTCCCTGGCCGCCCTGGCCCAGGGGGAAGGCTGGAAATTCTTTTGGCTGGTCCTGACCGTGGTCCTGGCCTACAGCCTCAAACTGGCCCTGGTCAATCCCTTTTCCCTGGTTTCCATGATCCTGACTTTCAACCGGGCCGTAGCCGGCCAGGAACCCAATCTGGAGTGGGAGGAAAAGCTGGAACAGATTTCTGGAAAATTCAAGGAACTGAAAGAAAAAGCCTTAGGTTCGGCCGGGTTTTCCTCTTGACCCTGACTTAATTCCTTTATTTTACACCATATCAAACAAGCATTTCTAAACCCTTTGCAATCTCGACATTTAACTGGAGTTATTTCAGGTCGTTCAAGGGGTAACTCGACCTATGTAAAAAAAAATACAAACTGTAGGAAAAGGGGACGTTGTTTCTGAATTGAATTAAATTTTTTTGCAATAATGAATTATTCTTTGCGACAAGTCAATTCAGAAAA
>JBFMBU010000041.1:0-19129 GCA_040755035.1 Thermodesulfobacteriota bacterium | reverse complement strand
CCACCATGATGAAAACATCACAATTAATAAAATGGGAGTTTTAATTCCGAAATCCGCAATCTGCAATCCGAAATCAGGATCTGTTTTCAAAAGGAAGAGGACTTAATGGCCAAAAACATCTCAAAAGAAATGAGTCCAAAAACCGGCGCCCTGTCCGGCATCAAAATCCTGGATCTGAGCCGGACCCTGCCCGGCCCTTTTTGTACCATGATCCTGGCCGACCTGGGGGCCGAGGTGATCAAGATCCAGGAAGCCCACCGCCGCCGCAATCCCCTGGAGACCCTGATTCCCAAATCGGAGCTTACAACCGAAGACCTGAAGCAGGGCTACACCCCGCACCGCTCCATAGATCGAAACAAAAAGGGCCTGGCTCTGGACCTGAAAACCGCAGAGGCCAGGTCTGTTTTTTATAAACTGGCGGAAAAAAGTGATGTGGTCGTGGTGGAATACCGGCCCAAGGTCAGTATGCGGCTGGGCATCGATTATGAGACCCTGAAAAAGGTGAATCCCCGTTTAATTTACTGCGCTATCACCGCTTATGGGCAGGATGGTCCTTATGCCGACTTCCCGGCCCATGACGCCAATATCATCGCTACCGCCGGAATTCTGGGGATCACCGGGACCCCGGAAGGCCGGCATGTCCTGCCGGGTGTACCGCTGGCCGATCTGTGCGGCGGTGGGATGAACGCCGCAGTGGGGATTTTGTCGGCGCTGCTGGCCCGGGCCAGAACCGGGAAAGGACAATTCATCGATATCTCCATGCTGGATGGGGCCGTGGCCATGCTCCTGGCCCGGCACGGTATGCTTTATGGCGTCACCGGGGATTCTCCCAAACTCGGGCAACGCCCTTCCCATGTCTATCAGACCAAGGACGGAAAATACCTGTGCTTCGCCGGGGGTGAACCGTGGTTCTGGGAAAGGCTTTGCCGGGCCCTGGGATTGGAAGAACTGATTCCCTTCGATCAGGTAGTCAGACCTTTTTCACCTTTTAGTGAAAAACGGGAGGAAGTCACCGCGCGGTTGCGGGACACTTTTCTGACCAAGACCCGTGATGAATGGCTGGAGATCCTCCATAAGGCCGATACCTGTGTGGCCCCGGTCCATACTACTATGGAGGAAGTCCTGAACGACCCTCAAGTGCAACACCGGCGGATGATGGTCGAAGTGGATGATCCGCTTTTTGGCGTGGTTCGGCAGCCGGGAGTGGCCATTAAGTTTTCCGAAACTCCGGGCCGGGTCAGGACTTTTTCTCCCCGCCATGGACAGCATACGGTGGAGATATTGTCTGAGCTTGGATATCGTGAAGAAGAGATTGCCAAACTCAAAAAGAACGGGGCAGTAGTTTAAAGGTTTTTTTTGTCATTTCGACCGAAGGGAGAAATCTTGACATCTGATGGTACGAAAACAAGGATTTCTCCCTTCGGTCGAAATGACAGTGCTTCATAGGCACCATAAAATGGAATAAGCCTGAATAGAAACATTATGCCTGCCGAAAAGAATTATTACGTTTATCTGCTCACAAATTGGAACAATAAGGTCATGTATGTTGGCGTAACCAATGATCTAGAAAGAAGAATGTATGAGCATAAGAATAAACTG
Source organism: Thermodesulfobacteriota bacterium (assembly GCA_040755035.1). GTDB lineage: Bacteria > Desulfobacterota > RBG-13-43-22 > RBG-13-43-22 > RBG-13-43-22 > RBG-13-43-22. The sequence goes on along the minus strand of JBFMBU010000041.1, from coordinate 17,530 downwards.
ATAAAAGGTTTTTCTGAAAAATATAATGTTACCAAGTTGGTCTATTTTGAACAAACACCAGATGTTTATGTGTCTCTTTCGAGAGAAAAAGAGATTAAAAAATGGCGTAGAGAAAAAAAGAATGAATTAGTGAACAGAATGAATCCGAAATGGGAAGACTTGAGTCTGAAATGGTAAAGATTTCTCCCTTCGGTCGAAATGAAAATGAGGTGTCGAGATTTAGAAAGAAACGGTGATATGAAATAAGAGGGAATTGGCTTTTGCGTTCTGATAGTTTTGTACAAACAACGAGTTGGAAGTGCTGTCATTTCGACCGGAGGGAGAAATCTTAAAGTTTGATTAATTAATAAATAGGATTTCTCCCTCCGGTCGAAATGACAAAAAAGTTAATTGTGATTTACCATTTGATTGATAAGTACTGATAAATAATCAACGGATAAAATCCTATTAATCTCAGGAGTTATTATATGTCTCAATCGGCATTAAGCGGCATCAAAGTCATCGAACTGGCCACCATGGTTTCCGGCCCTTATTGCGGAAAATTATTGGCCGATCTGGGGGCCGAGGTGATCAAGGTCGAACCGCCGGAAGGCGACCCGGCCCGCATTGAGGGACCTTTTCCAGGCGACATTCCTCATCCGGAAAAAAGCGCCCTCTTTCTTTACCTTAATACCAGCAAGCGCGGGGTGACCCTGGACCTGAAACGGCCCGCTGATTTGGATACCTTCAGAAAGCTCCTTTCCTGGGCCGATGTCCTGATCGATAATCACCGGCCTGATTATTTGCAGAATCTCGGTTTGACCTGGGAGGCGATCCGACAGATCAATCCTGGTTTAGTGTTTACCTCGATTACCCCTTATGGCTTCATTGGTCCTCGGGCCCTGACCGGTGCGGATGAGTTGACCCTAATACATGCCGGGGGATTGGGCAATCTGCTCCCGGCCAATTCCGCGGACATCACCCTCCCCCCGGTTAAAACCGGCGGCTATTGGGGTAATTATATCAGCGGCATCTATGGTGCTTTGGTCACGGTGGCCTCCCTGCTGGGCCGGGCTAAAAACGGGCTCGGCCATTTTATCGATCTCTCCATGCAGGAAGTGATTATCAATCTCCTGGCCCCCCGGATGACCATGAACCGTTACCAGTTTACCACCTGGAGCCGGGTACCGGACCGGCCTCCGGCCATGGGCCGCATGAAGACCAGCGACGGGTATATCATCCTGGCCGCCAATGACGATCATCATTTCCGGGCCGTGCGGGAATTGATGGGTAACCCGGAATGGGCCCAGGATGAGGGTTGGAACGACCGGGGTTTTCGGCTTAATCATTTGATGGATATCGCCCCCCAAATGGAAGCCTGGATGGAAAAGCAGAAAAAAGAAGAAGTCTATCATAAGGCCGCCAAGATGGGCATTCCCATCGGCCCCATTTACAATGCACGGGAGGTCATGGAAAACGCCCAATACGCCTTTCGTAATTTTTTTATTGATGTAAAGCATCCTGTGGCCGGCAAATACCCTTACGCCGGGTGGGCCTATAAAATGCCGGCTTCTCCGCCCCGGATCAGCCGGCCGGCCCCGCTCCTGGGCCAGCACAATGCCGAGGTCCTTTCGGAAACGGACCACAACCAAGACCCTTCAAGGCCGGGGGCTTCGCACCAAAAGAAAACTGCTGATAATCCGAACCCCTGCCGTCCCCTGGAAGGAATCCGGGTCCTGGATTTCAGTTGGGTCTGGGCCGGTCCCTATTGCAATATGCTTCTGGGCGCTCTGGGGGCCGAGATCATTAAGATCGAAGGTCATAATCGTTTGGACCTTTCCCGCCGCAATTATCCCTGGCCTTTGCCTAATGCCCGGCCGACCAAGACACCGCCTAATCAGGGGATGTCCTTCAATTCAGTCAATATGAACAAAAAAAGTATTACTCTCGACCTCACCAAACCGGAGGGACTTGATCTGGCCCGGAAACTGGCGGCGGTCAGCCAGGTGGTGATCGACAACATGCGGGCCGGGGCCATGGTCAAGCTCGGCCTGGGCTACGATGATTTAAAAATAATCCGCCCTGATATCATCGTCATGACCATTGCCAGCCGCGGGATGTTTGGCCCGGAAAGGGATTATCTCGGATATGCCAATATTCATCATGGGATCGGAGGGGCGGCTTATATCAGCGGTCACCCCGAAAGTCACCCTACGCATGGGGCCGGGGGGGACACGGATATCATGAACGGGACAGTGGGGGCTTTCGCCGTGGTTGCCGCCCTGCATCACCGGAGCCTGACCGGCCAGGGCCAGTTCATCGATCTCTCCCAATGCGAGGCGGTGAGTTCTCTGATTGGTGAATACCTGTTGGATTATGCCATGAACAACAGGATTCCGGAACGGATCGGCAACGCCCATCCCCGATATGCACCGCACAATGTCTATCCCTGCTGGGGCGTGGACCGCTGGCTGGCTCTGGAAATCCATTCCGATGAAGAATTTGCCAGGCTGGCCGGGATTATCCACAAACCTGAACTGGCCTTCGATCCTCGCTTTGCTAATACGGCCTCACGCAATAAAAACGAAAAAGAACTGGACCTGATCATCGGGGACTGGACCCGCGAAAGGGACCGTGATTGGATGGTCAATGAATTCTGCAGAGGCGGGCTGATGGCCGCGCCTTCTCGTGAAGGCCGGGATATCTATGCCGATGAACACTTGCGCGCCCGCGGGGCCCTGGTTAAAATCGACCACCCGGAATTAGGTGAACTGGAACTGATCCGTGTGCCCTGGCGGATCAACGATCAGGAAGTGCCCATGACCGCCGCACCCCAACTGGCGGTGCATAATCGGTATGTTTTAGGTGAAATCCTGGGACTCGGTGAGGAAGAAATCCACGGCTTGCGGGAGAAGCAAATTATTATATAAGAGCGTTTAGCGTTAGGAGAAGGTCGAAAAACAGTGAGGTTCCTCCACCGGGATGACCTCTGCTATGATAATTCCTTAAAGATTTCTCGTCGCTTCCTCCTCGAAATGACAGAATCACACTACCTCAGGCAGAGCCGGGGGTTTACCTGAAGGAAATTAATTTTTTTTCGGAACCAACTACAACGCCATCCTACATCTTTACCATCACCGCCCAGGGGACGAGGATCTCCAGGGGAGAGGCTTCTCCGTGGAGGTATCTGGGGTGGCGGTATTTGTCCGTTTTTTCAAATTGGGGGTTTTCAATGAATCCGTGATCGGAGAAGAGGATCAAGGTGGTCCGGGGAGGAAGGTCCCGCAGTCTGGGGGCCAGTTCCAATTGGAGGTATTGCAGGATGTTTCGGAACAGGTATTCGAGGGACCCCTTTTCGGTGTGGACCCTTTCATCGATCCCGCCGATCTTCCATAGCTCCGGTTCTTTTTTCCTGCTTTTGCTCCGGTGCTTTTCCCAGGCCTGGTTGAAAAATTCCATTTGCGTCGGTGTGGTCGAAGGGAAATGAGACCAGAGGACCCCTTCCTGGATGACCCGGAATGACCCGGCTAAGGGGCCGAAAAATTTTTCCTTCAAATATTCCCATAAATCGCAGCGCATTCCGTCTAAGAGGAGAAAGACTTCTTCCCCTTCCTCCGCCAGAGGGCCTTTGATCAAGCCCCGGGAGGGCAGGTCTTCGATCATCTTGGGCCGCCTGGCCTCTCCCTTTTCCCAGAGGGGGAGAGCACGCTGGTAAAACTCGGTGAATGGCTTATTGATGGAAAGGCCCTTTTTTCGGGTCTCAATGATCCGTTCCCGGACCGGGGAAGGGAGACTGATCTCCATCCGCTCTAAGCGGTCCGGGAGTCCGGAGAGCAAAGACGCCAATGGACTGAGATGCTGCAGGAAAAATGACTCCCACTTCTGAAAATCCTGGGGTGGGTTCGATTCCCGGCGTTTCAAGGCCTGGGCCTTCTGCAGCAGGGCCACGTATTCCCTTAAGGCTTCAATCAGCCGGGAGCGGCTGCTATGGAATTGGGGAAGATCAGAAGGCTGATTTAGATCCGGCTCAGAGAGAAGTCTTTGTATCTCCTTATCCCCATCCGTCCCAATCAGAAGCCTTTCAAAGGCCTCCTTCAGGATCGACAGAAAGACCCTTTCCTTAACAAAAATTTGGGCTGCCTTCTCCCCTTCCAAGAGCCTCCAGACCCTGGCTGTGAACCCCTCTTCCTTCTCGACTTCCAAGACCAGGGTCTCAAACAGGGCCGGTTCCTTCTGCCTGAGCAGGCCGGCGGCCTGGGCCAGTTGAGAGATTATTACCAGGCCCCTTTCGGCCTTCCCTTTTTCCAAAAAAGGGAAAAGGGTAAAAAGGGATTGAGGGGGCAGGCCATATCCTTCGATCCATAAGGAAAGCAGGAGGGCCTGTTTGAAAGGGGCCTGGCCTGTTTCCTGGATCAGGGGCAGGAGGAGAGAAAACCTTTCTTCAATAAAGGCGAAAAACTTATCCCGCTGCGGCAGTTCCCCGCCGGCCTCACCCCGGCCCAGGAAGTGGACAAAGGTGGTAGGCGAGATTTCCTGGTCCTTCAGCCAGTCCCGGAAGATCTTGTGCACCTGGGAAAGGGTATACTTGCGGCGGATCAGGGCCATGTAAAGCTGATCCAAATCGCGGTTGACCACCACTACTCGTCCCTGGAAGGCCTCGTTGATCCCCTGGACAGCCAAAGGGGTCAGGGCCTGGTCCAGATCGAAAACCAGATCTTCGTTTTTGGATTCAGAAAAGGCCAAGACCCGCTGCACCGCCAGGGCCTTTTCTTTTTCCCCCACTTCCTCCAGCCCTTTAAGAAAAGGGATCAGTTTTTCCTGGTAGGGTGGGGACTGCAGGGCCTCGATGGTTTCCCGGATACCCTGGTCAACGGCCTCTTCGATCTCCCGGAGGGGCGGGAAACGGGGTTCCGTGGTCATCTGAAACTCGCAGTGACAGACCGGTTTATTTTGCAGGGACTCAATGGAAGGAGTCTCGCATTGGGAAATGAGGACCTCGGCCAGCCGGCTGTTGATAGACCCCAGGTCATGCTGAACCGAGATCATCTCCAGCCGGTCCAGACGGCTTAAGAGCTGAAAGCGGCGGGACTGGCGAATTTTTTCATAAGGGCGGAACTGTTCTCCGGAGCGCATTCTCTGATGGAGATCGACATAGGCCTGAATGTATTCATCCCGAAAGGCCTCGAAGCGGGTTATCAGGCTGCGCAGGGTCCCCAGGTCAATGGTCATGGCCCCGGATTCGAAAAAACGCAGGAGCTCTTCCTTTTCTGCCCTGAGCTTATCATAGACCGGCCGGTCCGGGATGGTCAGCTTCGGGTGGCTGAGATACTGGTAAATGACTAAGACCTTGTCCGCCTGTTCAAAGAAAGAGCGGACCTCGGCCAGGCGGGCCAGTTTCTCGGAAAGAAAGGGATCCCGCTGGGCCGCACCCAGAAACCGCTCCAGTCCCTCCCGGGCCGGCAGACTTGCCTTGACCTCTTCCCACTGGGCCAGGACATCCTGGGCATCCTGACGGAAGGCTGCCCAGGGGAGGTTTTTAAAGGCCTGGAAAGAGGAGGCCCAGAGGAGACGCTGGAGCAGGGTGCGAATCGCCTCCACGTCCTGGACCATTTGGGACTTGATCTCCTGCCAGAGGGCATCCTGGGTGGGCAGGGTCAGGGTCCCCTTTTTCCATTTCTCCGGGATCAGGGGGTGGTTGGGGATGAGGCGCCGGTATTCTTCGCTTAAGATCTCCCCCCGGTCGAAGGCGGTGATGCCCTGAAGGCCGCTGCGGGATATGTCTTCCAGCCCTTTTCGTCTCTGGCCCTGAAAGGCCAGGATATTGCCGGAATAGAGCAGGGCGTAAAGCAGGACATCATACTGGTGCTTCAGCAGTCCGTATTCCCCTTTGCGGAAGGACCAATACAGGGTTTCTTCCGGAACCGGGCCTTTATCCAAAAAGGCCAGGAAGGTCTCGGCCAGTTCGTTGCTGCGCGGTTCCACATTGAGAAAATATTGATGATTTCCTTTCTTTTTGATCAAGCCCATGGGTTTCAGGAGGTTGTCCAAAATGGTGCGCAGGCCGAACTGGGTCCGGTCATTTAAATCCGCCCGGCCGGTGGCAAAAAAATCATTCAGCAGGGCCGGCAGCGAAGTGGGGGCCAGGGCCTCGATATAGGGATGAATGCGGTGGTGTTTGGGAAACCGACGGGTCAGCAATGGGGGGACGAACTCATCTAAGAATTTTTCCTGGGAAAGATAGCCGAAGGAAGACAGCTCGATCTGGCGGTCATCCCCAATCAGCAGGCCGTTGAAATAGGCCCGGTTGAATATCTCGCCCAGCCGTTTGCTGCCTTGTTTCAGGAATTCTTCCAAAAGGGGCTTCATGGGCCGGCGGGATTCGGAAGACTCCTCGGAAGCGCCATCTTTTAAAATAAGGGCCGAAAGCATCCCCTTCAGCCAGTCTTCGTCTTCTTCGGAGACGGCCGCCGGGATCCAGAAAAGGAAGGGACTGGCGGGGAATGCATTTCTGAGCCCCGGTAAAAGCCTTTCCCGAAGGTGATGATACTGCTCGTCAAGGTGAATGGCCGGGGCGACCAGGATAAAAAAATCTTCTTCGCTCCTCTTCCAGGACCGGGCCATTTCCTCTATCTCCTGCAGGCGGATTTGATCGATAGGCCGCAGATAAATCAGGCCGTGACGGCGGGTATATTCCCAGCTGAGGGAGACCCGCTGCTGCCCCTGATCGGCCCAGCCGATAAAAGGCAGGTGGGGAGAATCGGCTAAAGGCAGGAGGCGGTCAAAGAGCCGCCGGTCCCCGGAAAAGATCTCCGAGGCCCCCTGGCGGACCCTTTGGCGCATGATCCCGGCCAGGTCGGCCTGGAGCTTGATGAGGAAACGGTCGCTCAAAGGATCCGGCCCGGGAACCCGGGTCAGATATGGGCTTTCCTGGCTCAGGCGATCGAGGATTTCCCACAGGTACTGGTAATTGATATTCGAATCCAGGTCGGTGACCCGGAACAAGATCATATCCGCCAGGTGCTTGAGGGTGTAACGGATCTCCGCCGGGGCAATGGCGATCAGGATCAGCAGTTTGACCGCCTCTAAGGCTACCTGCTGTTGTTCCCGGTCGGTCAGGAGGTTGGGGATTTCATCCTGATAATAGACAAAGACCTTGTCCGCAAAGGGCTGGGTTTCGGCCGTCTCGCGGATGCGGTGGAGGAAGTGATCGAAGATGACCGCCGGACCGAGCAGGGCCTGGGCCTGATTTCCCAGGAAAGAAGGGATACCCCTTTCCGTGTCCCCTTTAAGCCGGTAATGGATAAAATCCACCATGCCCCGGTGTTCGGAAAATAAGGGTTTCAATTGGTCCAGCAGGGTGATGGTGGCCGGGTGTACGGGATAGAGTTTGGAAAACCTGGATTCATCAACGGGAAAGTGGGGGAAGAAGCGGCGGAGGGATTGATAGATGTTGCGGATTTCTTGGTCAGCCCCTTCTCTGTGGCGGATCAGGCGATGGGAAACGAGTTCTTCCAGGTGGGATTGGCCCAGACTGATCCTGACCGGATAACGGTCTTTGATCTTGTTGAAGGTGTCCTGGTTGATCTCGCCCGTTTCTTCAATCCATTCCTGAAGGGAGGCTATGATCCATAAGGGGAAGGAAAAGGCCTCTTCTCCGAGATACTGGAGAAAGCGGATGTCTTCCTGATAGGCGTGGGCGTCGGTCTTGGAACGCAGGAATTCGGAGAGTTCATCCACCAGAAAGATAAGCTTGGAAAAACCGTGCCGGCCCATGACCTTTCGCACTTCCTGAAAGGTCTCATGCCGGGGCAGGGCCGGTTCAAAAGGCCGGCCGGTCTGCAGAGAAAGTTCCTGAAACAGGGCCTTGAGAAAGATATCCTCCAGAAACTCGCTGCCGCGGTGCTGGATCAGGGAGACCTCGACCACCAAATATTTCGAGGCCTGGATTTTGCCGGGAAAATCCTTCAGGGAAGGTTCCTGGGAAAGAAGGAGGTCCCAGGAGGCCGGGTGGCGGAGAAGGAGGCTCAAGATGCTCAGGAAATGGGACTTGCCCGATCCGAAATGGCCCTTCAAAAAGATCCCCCGGCCTTCCGTCCCGGCCAGGGAGGTCAGGATCATTTTTAAGTTGCTCTTTGCCTCCTGAGTGACGACAAAGGAATGGAGGATCATCTGCCTGAGGCCGGATTCCTGAAGGTCCTTCAATTGAATAACGGTTTTGACCTCCGGGACCTCTACCAGGTCTTTGATCCTGATCACGGTTCCCCCTCCTCGGGCAGGCCGATTTTTTTCCGGACCTTGCGGATGATCCCCAGCAGGGATTTTTGACCGGGGTGGAGTCGCGAGACCTCTTCCAGGAGATTCAGCCATCCGGTCAGGTCTCCCAAGGCTTCAAAACACTTGGAAAGTGCGCTGCGCACATAGTAGTCCCCCGGTTTCTGACGGAAGGCGCCGGACAGCAAAGGCAGGGCCTGTTGATATTCTTTTAACTGATAGTGACAGAAGCCCTCCTGCTTCAGAAAATAGGGGTTGTCCGGTTCCAGGCCGGAGGCCCTGCGGTATTCGGCGGCCGCTTCACGGACTTGACCGGCTTTTTTTAGCTGCTGGCCGAAAAGACCCCGCATCTGGGCGTCGTTTTTTTGGGATTCCATATTGACTACGATCTGGAGCTCTTTCAAGACCTGCCCGGACGGCCGGTTCCGGCTTCGCAAACGGAGGATTTCCTTTTGCACAAAAGGGTCGCGGGGATTTAGGGATTTGATTTTTTCAAACAGCCCCAGGGCCTGGTCATATTGCTTGAGGCGGCTTTGGATAAAGGCCTTTTCTTTTAAGCAAGGGATATTCTCGGGGTTCTTCACCAGGACCTTTTCCAGTTCTTCCAAGGCCTCGTTGAACCGGCCCATCTCTTTCAAGGCCCGGGCGCTTTTCAGGGTCAGATAAGGCCTGGGGTCCCGGTTGAAGGCCTGACGGTAGCATTCCAGGGCCTTTTGGGGATGGCGTTCTTTCATAAAAAAATCGCCCAGCAAAGAAAGGGCCTGGGGCTGGCCTGGGTCCTGGGTCAGGACCTCCTCGGTCAGGATCCGACTTTCTGACAAACGATCCTGACGGAAAAAAAGGTCGGCCAGACTGGTTTTCAGAAAAGGATCATGCGGGTCCTTCTCCAACCCTTGGCGGATTTCCTCGGCCGCCTCATCAAACCGGCCCTTTTCTTTAAGGAGCCGAATGCGGCCGGGACCTTTTTCGTATAATTCCTGTCGTTCCATAAGCAATGGTTTTGGGCTTAAGATAAAAAATTTTATTAAAAACGAAGGAGTTATGCAAGGGAATAAATGGTCTTTCCCCGACTGTCCCGGTTTTGATAAAGAAAGGCCGGTTATTCGGGAAGGGGACAAGTCTTTTCACTCTTTAAGGTGCCTGAGCCATGTTCCAAAAAGAGGATCCACGATCACCAGTAATTTCCCCTTCCTTTCGATATAGTCCAGTTCCAAGAGTCTTTTCAGTGCTCCCTGGACACCACCGATAGAGCCGAGGCCATGGCGGGCCAGGTAATCGATGGCGAAGGGCTTCTCTATAGGTTCCAGGGCTATAGCGGAAAGGAGTTTTATCTGTTGGAGGGAAAGGGCCTGGATCATGGCTTCAAAAATCATGCCTTCTTCTTCAATGGTTTTCTTAAATCCAAATAAAAAGTCCTCTTCCGTTACCTTTTTTCCGGAACCCTCGAAGATCGAGTAAGACACTCTCTGGACGTAGTAGGGATAGCCGGATGTTTTCTCGAAGATTTTCTTCCCGATCATCTCGGGACAGGTCTTTCCTCCGCATTTAAATTGTTCAATGATAAAACGGACCCCTTCTTCAACCGGTAATGGCGGCAAGGGAAAGCTGATGGAACTCCGGTAGAACGGTCGCTTCCGGCTGTTAAAGATGTCATTGAGCAATCTCCTTCTGCTTCCCACAAAGAAATAGGAAGCCTGGGTATGCGTCTGAATATGGGACCGAAGCCTTCCTTCAATTTGCAGGGATCCACGCAATTCCGTAATTTCTTGAAATTCATCAAAGACAATGTGAACCCCTTTCTTGGCTTCCTGGATGAATCGGCCGAAACCTTCCAGAGTATGGTCGAGGAGCTCGATTCCTTTTCGCCCGGAGCTGGACTCTACGGTCAGGGAAAGGCCATACTCCGGATCAGGCCTGATCACCGGCCTCCAGGAGGAAAGAAAATGCATTGCTTTATTCAAGAGGCTTTCATTTTTTTGGCAATACCCATAGAGGCGGGAGGCCATTCTGCCGGCCAGGTCTTCCAGCGAGTCAATGCCGAATAAATCGACGTAGACCGTGGCCATCCCCTTGTTTTTCAGCTTCTCCTGTACCCGGTGGACGAGAGAAGTCTTCCCATATCTTCTGGGAGAGAATAGGACGACGTTGGCCTTGTTCTGGGCGTGGGCCACAAGCTGTTCCAGTTCTTTCTCTCGATTACAATATGGCCCCGACAAGGGCAATACCCTGAAATAGAAAGGATTTTTCATTTTATACATTCTATAGTTACTATAATTTAGTAACTAAAATATCATAAATATATTTATTGTAAAAGATTATTTTTTTGAAACGATAATGAGGGCTTGTCATTAATCCCCCGGTTAACTATAATAAAGCTAGTTGGATGATGGAATATCGAATGAATGAAATGAGACTCTTAAAATGCAAAAACCTCCATTCGAATCTATGGAACAGATGGCCGAATTCACGGCCGGGGCCTTGTCCGAGGCCTGTTCCCACAGCGCCTTTGCCCTTTTTCAAGAGACCCCTTTCCGGCGGGAGGCGGGGTTTGATCGGATCAATCAACAGGAGCAGGACCGGATCTTTAATGAGCTGGTCGTGGCCCACCTGGTTCTGATCATGCTTCTTTTAGAGGCCCCGGACCTGCGGGTGGATGAAGATTTCCGGGGCTATTTCAAAATACTGAATCAACATATACCCAAAGCCTATGGGCAACAGTTGAAGAAACTGGGGGTGGAGGGCGATTATTTAAAGGACTGGGAAAAGCTTATTTCGCTTCGCTACGAGGAATACGCCCGGGACCGGCATGAGGTCCGGTCCGCAGCCATGCAGCTCGAATCGGCCGAGAAACCCCTGGACCTGCAAGACCTGTCCAAGATTCAACTCCTCCTTCCGGCTCAGACTGTGGCCATCGGCTGTCATCATCATATCTGCCGGGGAAAGACGGAAGGGCGGGATGAATTGTTCAAGATTCAACTGGAATCCCTGTCCAAATTCTATGTCCAATTCCGGGTCCACTTCGAAGGCGGAAAAATCACGCCCCTGACCAGGGCCAAGGTGGCCTTGAAACAGGTCATCCGCCGGAAGAAGAAGAAAAGGAGAAAATAGACGCTGTCTCTGTTGCCCAGCCAATATTTTCCAGGTAACTATACCCCAGAAAACAATTAATTCCCTTTACTTCATCAAGGAAGCCATTTAAAATATTAAGCTAAAAACGGAAAGAAATACCTATGAATTACCTTAAAGCGGTCTTTTGGGATTATCCGCAGTTCACAGAAGAAGAGTCCTTAAAATTATCTTTAAAGGAGAATAAGGGGTCCAATGTCTATCTTTGGATCCTGGGCAGGTTCCTGGAACATGGACGGGTGGTGGATAGCTTCAGATTTTTTAAGCTTCAAGAAATAGTGAAATATTTACCTAAACTACGGCTGACATCGCATACGCTGAAAAAATGGCAGAGGTTGATCGAAATATATGGCAACCCTTCAGGAAAATAGAATCGGTTATGCTTCCCCTATTCAAAGGGAAATACTGATCCAACTTGCCCGGCATCCTTTTTTTCAGAGGGATTTTTTTTTAACAGGAGGAACGGCTCTTTCTGTTTTTTATTTAGGTCATCGGGTATCCGAGGATCTGGACTTGTTTTCCATAGATCCCCTGGACCTAAGCGAGATCGACTTTTGGATCAAAACCCAATGGGTCGGACAAAGCGTAAAGATTAAAGAAAGTCCTACTTTCCTTTCTTTTTTGATCCAAGAGGTCAAGGTTGACCTTGTGATAGACCCGCTTTCTGCCAGAGAAGAACGTGAAATCCTGAGTTTTGGAAACGGTTCTTTTCTCCGGGTTGATACCTTGAACAGCATCGTTACCAATAAATTTTGTACTATTGCCGGCCGATTGGAACCAAAAGATTTTATAGATTTTTATTTTATTCTTAAAAGATTTCCCGAACTGGACATTATGGACCTTTATCAACAAAGTAGAAAAAAAGATGGGATTTTTGACGATCCCCCTTCCGTGGCCTATCAAATAGAAAATGGGGTCGCCTTTATCAAAGAAAATCCTTCCCTTTGGCCGCAGACCCATATCCCTGTTGATCAACAAGATTTTTTTGAATTTTATGAAAAAGTTTCCAGGTGGATTTATGGGTTGGTAACAGTCTGAGGTGAATGAATTGAAAATCCTCCCTCCCGACTTTAGGAGTTATGGCCCTAGGCGTTTTTTTTGTAGGGCTGGACGTTTTTTCAGGGAACGGGTGGTTAATTTGGATTTTATTGGGAGCCGATTGAATAATAAAATCAATTCAACCTGCTCTCCTTTTTTATAAGGGAGCGCGGTCACTACTATTTCTCCATCTTTTTTAAGTGCGCTCTGAAGGAGAATCGCTTCCATATTTCTCCTCTTTTACCGTTACCTTTGTCCAGTGAAAGCAAATTCTCTCTTGGGAATATGGCATTCACAAAACAAAATTTCAAAAAACATTGTGTAGTGGTCTGTTTTTGCTATGAATTTCAGAGAAAAAGCAGTCGATTTATATCCTTTTAAAAATTAAAGATTCCCTCATCCTCATACCCCCCCCAGGCAACCCATAACGCAACCGCACTAACCTTGTTGGCTCCAATCCTTGTTCAATTTCGCAGGCCAATACCTGGTGAATGAAACCGGAATGGATCGAATAAGGCAATCATATTTCGTCAAGCACTTTCGGAATGAACGTCCCCTCCTAAAATAGTTAGGTTCAATTATGACGGGAAAATTTTCCCCTGCCAGTTAAGTCATCATCCTCATTACAAGATTACGTTATCATTGTTGTTCAACTTCCATCTTCCTCCTTTTGAGAAAAAGACGAAGATAAGAAGATTTTATTGTTGACAAAATGTCATTATGACATTATCGTATTATGGGAGTTCATTTTAGAAGGAGGGTAACATGCTTATTGCTTTGGATAAACGGGGAAGTATTAATCTGCCGAGCACGATAAGAAAGGAACTTGGCCTGGAAAGCGGGACCTATCTTGATTTACAGGTGATGGATGGCGGGGCCTTATTATTGCAGCCGATAGCAATTTTTCAGGGTATTCGGCTTGGGCCTCAGGGGTTGCAAAAGCTGGATGATGCCCGTAAAAGTGGAACGACCTCGATGCCCGCCTGGCTGACCAAGGAAATGAAAAATGCCGAAATTGATCCCGAGTCGTAAATTTCTTGATGATGTCGAAGGGTTGCGGGCCGATCAGCCTTTAAGAAAAAAGTTGGTCAAATCACTTAACCTTCTGGAGACAAACCCGTTGCACCCCGGGCTTCATCTGGAACGGATTATCAATGACCCTACTGCCTGGTCGGCCAGGATTGATCGGCGGTTCCGGCTTTCCTTCGATCCGCAAGGATTTTTCCCGGCGGGAAATCCGGACTGGTCGGCCCGTCTGATCCTTCTGCGTATCCTGGACCATGATGATTTATATAAGCACCCCAGATAAAAAGATTCCCTCAACTCCATCCCCCCCCAGGCAGCCCATAACGCAACCGCACTGCCCCTGTTGACTCCAATCCTTATGTCTGCAGGAAACCAAGGTCGCCCGGTCATTTCCAGCAAACCGCAATTCCGTGTATTTTAAAGGGCTCATCGATGAGTTGGATATTTTCCGGTGAGAAATCGCCTTCAACCAACAGCTCTGCAAATTCAGGCACCCCCAGCCATACTTAAACATTTTCTCTTGAAATTAAAATGGGGGTGTTGAATGATGTAAAATCAGCATGGGTAAAACCGTACTTTTGTGCTCTTCGCTTTACCTCTTCCAAAAAGGAAAGATCAATAGACCCCACATGATGGTTTGGATCTCCCTCAAGACATTGCATAATTGTTTCCGCCATACATCCGAAAGTATGATGGTGAGGAAGGCTCATCCACCAGAAATTAATATTTTCTGGGACCCTCGCATAGGAACCGTCAACTATCAAAATATCTTTTCGCTTTTCAGCAACCTGTGGGGAGACATTTCTCGGTTGGGATACCTCATATACAATCGCCCCCTTTTTCAAATGTTCTGGTTTAATCAGGGCATCTGGCCAACTGGTAGCAGTTACAACAATATCTGCAGTAATTGCGTCGGTAATATCGTCACTAATTTCAACATTAGGCAAATTGGAGTACTTTGCCAGCTTGCTTTTTTTTCTACCGGTTAAAATTAATTTTCCGGTCAAGGGGGTTAAGGCGCGCGAAAGGGCATCCCCGATAATGCCTGTAGCCCCGATTAAATTTAAAGTTAAATTTGATAGAGTGCTCCCAAATTTTTCTTTTGCCAATTTTTCAATCCCCTCAATGGCTAATCCGGTAGCATGATGATCTCCATGTGTTATTGCGCATGTTATTTCCGGATGTTCAGCAACCCATCGTCCCCCACTTGTAACTGATGCTGTCAAAGCACCTAATCCTACTACGCCACAATTAAGTCTATTTTGGGCGAATAAAATGGCTTCTAATATTCTTTTTCTTACTGACCCGTTGTGATTCGGCGCAATCATCTGATGACCGGTAAGCCAAATTAAAACAATATGTCCCTTAATATTGTTATTTACTTTAAAAGATGAACGGACCATAAAACCCAATCGGCCATAGAGTTTCCACATTAACCAAAGAATTGGGCGTCTTAAAAGTTTGGTTATAATCCATTTTGGTATAAAAGGAATAGTATAAGCTATATCTTCGATTGCCCGTAAATGAACAATAAAAGCAAAATTTTCCATTTAAAAAATCCTTTTATTGTAATAGGAAGACATGAAAAATTAAGTAATTTTCCCTTGTTTTACCGCAAAGCGAGCGATGGCCTTACTTAATTCCACAAAAAGGTTGGGAACGGCCCCGACGAGATCAGCCATAGCTTGGTGGGAGACAGAAAGAAGTTTCAAATCTAATTCATTCGAAAGAATATGTTGATTGTTTCGGATTCTCTTTGATATGCGATGTCTCTGTTTGCGAAGACGCATAAGGTGATTTCTACGGTGGGCCTTAGCTGCATCGTGATCCCCAGACAGAGAATTCCAATCGTGGTAAACTATCTCAAATCGCTGGAATTCATCCCATACTGTACGTGTTAGAAATCCCCCATCCGGGATTAATGTTGCAGCATTGACCAGCTTTGAGAGGGCTTTCTTAACTTCGGTACAGTGGGCATCTGTAAATCCAGTCGATTCAGCTAAAAATAAATCGTCTAACAAGGACGGTAGGAGATCCGAACGTAAAAGGTTTAGGCTCCACAGAGGAGTTCCCCTTTCATTAATTTCTTTCTTTTTTGCCATGTTAAATTAAATACCTCCTTAAGTTGAATTTGGATTACTACCGGAGCGGATACGGAAGAAAAAAATACTCCTGCCAATATTTTCTGCAACTTGCCACAGAAAATATGAATTCCCAGATGCGTTCCCCCAAATGTTCATTTTATCCATTTTATTAAGTCTTTTGAAATCTCGATGCTATCTTATTTAGGATATATATTTCTTAATTGCAATAAAAATATAACATATAGATGGTTTTTACTTACCCACCAAACTTCTAAAATTGATTAAAAATCAATTAGGGGGCAGAAGTGGCCGACAGCAAGTTATTGATGGGTAAAAGGATCCGGTCTTTAAGAAAGCTTAGGGACTTTTCGCAGGAACAACTCGCCGAACAGGCGGATATCAGTAGTAAATATTTGGGAGAGATAGAACGAGGAAGGTCAAATTTGACGATCGATATCATGGAAAGGCTTTCGGCTGCCTTGAAAGTTAGTGTAGCTGATTTTTTCGAGTCCCAACACGAATCAAATCGAGCAATTCTAAAACAGGAAATACAATCTTTAATAAAGGGGGCTAATGATAAGGAAATTAAAACCATTTTTAGGATCTTGAAATCCATCCTACAATAAATTGGCCACTTTTTTTCAATATTAAAGATAGCCGTTGATTAATTAGCAATACTTTTTATTTTTGAACACGAAACGGAGGATACCCGGGAACTTAAGAAAAGAATTGATGAGTTATTGAAGGAGGCCAGCAAGAAAGAATTCAAAACCATCTATCGGGTTATCGAGGCTATCTTAAAGTAAACCCCCACCATCCAACCAATCCGTTTTCCCCTCTACTCCCTTACTGTTTTTCTCATTGATCTTATTTTTTGCTTGTTTTATACTCTTTCCATAAAAGGAAGTTCTTTTTAAACAAATAAAAGGGAGGGGTTTTGTGGATCGGGTTTTATTGAATGACGGTGAAAAATACGGCGGCCAATATGTAGCCACACGGTCTTTTGAAGACAAAAAGGTCATCAGCCATGGAAGCGAACCGAGCCAGGTTTTTAATGAGGCCCGAAAGAAGGGCGTAAAGGAGCCGGTAGTCTTTTATGTCCCCAAGAAAGGCATGGTGCAAATCTACTAATGCCGCTCAAGGATTGTCCATTTTCATGGTTTTTGGGGACGGGTTTTTGGGGACGTTGCTCATTTCATTCAATCTTTATCATCTTTCTTTGATAGCTATAGTTTTTGGGGACGTTGCTCATTTCATTCAATCTTTATCATCTTTCTTTGATAGCTATGACTATTATAATAATCTTTGTTAGCTTTGAGTTAAATGATCAACGTCCCTAAAAATGGGTCATAACCTCCAAGCCGGTCTTACAAAGATTATTAGAACAGGCAATGGAGAGACCATCGCCTATGCCCACACAACAAAGTTTGAAATATTTCACCCTTCATCCTTGAAGCTCGCCTATACCATCGAAGATACGCCTATAGACTTCATGCCGAACCTACATGTCATTCTTCTTGTAGTTTTTGGGGACGTTGCTCATTTCATTCAATCTTTATCATCTTTCTTTGATAGCTATGACTATTATAATAATCTTTGTTAGCTTTGAGTTAAATGATCAACGTCCCTAAAAATGAGTTAAATGATCAACGTCCCTAAAAAACTAAAAACTATTGATTCAAATGTTCTGGCAGGAACATGCCCCTCCCCATTTTCATGCACTATATGCAGAGTACGAAGCCGTTATCGATATTCGGACACTCGAAACCATAAGGGGATCGTTGCCCCGGAGAGCATTGATCCTCACTTTGGAATGGGCAACCCTTCACCAAGAAGATCTTATGGAGGATTGGAAACTATGCGAACTCAGACAGAATCCACGAAAAATTCCACCATTGGAATAAATCCAACCGTCCCGTGGAGAGTTGCCGAGGTCAGTGTTTTAAGTAATTACCGTCTTTTCGTCAGTTTTATCGATGGAACGAGAGGAGAAGTCGACCTCGCTC
>JBFMBU010000040.1:0-12056 GCA_040755035.1 Thermodesulfobacteriota bacterium | reverse complement strand
ATCGATTCCATAATCGAGGCCCGAAAAAAAGAGGGGCCGTTTAAATCGCTGGTCGATTTTTGCCGGCGGGTGGACCTGCGTCGGGTGAATCGCCGGGTGGTGGAGAGTTTAATCAAGTGCGGGGCCTTTGATTCTCTCGGCCAGGGCAGGGCCCGTTTGATGGCTTTCCTGCCCGAGGCCTTGGATCTGGGGCAACTGAGCCAGAAGGAGGACTCGGAAAACCAGTTCAGTCTTTTCAGCGTGGGCGGAGAATCGGGATTGACCCGCCCCGACCCGGAGCCGCCAAAAATCGAGGAATGGAAGGAAGGGCAAAAACTGGCCTATGAGAAAGAAATTCTGGGATTCTATATCACCGGTCATCCTCTGACCCGTTTCTCCGAAACGCTGAAAGACCTTAAAACCTCGGAGATTCAATCCCTGGTAGAGCTGGAAGACAAGGAAAACGTACGATTGGCGGGGATGGTAGCGGCCCTTAAGGAAATCAACAGCAAAAAAGGGGAACGTATGGCCTTTGCCACCCTTGAAGACTTGAGCGGTGCTTGTGAGATTATCATTTTTTCAGATATCTATCGAAAATTCGGTTCCTATTTAAAGGAAGAAACCCCCTTATGTGTAGCCGGGGTGACCAGCAGGGATGAAAAAGGGGTCAAGGTGATCGCCAATGAAGTCCTGCCCCTGGCCGAGGTGGAAGAGAATAAAGCCCAGCAGGCGGTTCTGAAGATTCAGGTCAATGGTCTGAACCGGATTCACCTGTCGGAGTTGAAGGATCTCTTGAATGCCCATAAAGGCCTTTGCCCGGTTCAAATCTGCGCCTGTCTGCCCGATGAAAGCCAGGTAGTTTTAAGTCTTCCGGAACATTTCACTATCAAACCCTCGGTACAGCTGAGAAGAGAAATCAAAACATTGGCCTGCAACCCTGTTTTGGAAGTCGTCTATCCCGATCCGGCCAAGGCCGAGGGGAATGGGGAGGAAGGCCGGAGAAGGTTTAAGGGTAATGGAAACGGGAAGGCCAACGGGAAGAAGGTCGCCGTTTAAAGTTTGGAGTTCGGAGCATTGAGATCAGAGTATAGAGAGCAAAGAGTCGAGGGCAAAGGGAAGCGGATTAAAATTAAGAAAGATTTTAAAAGGTTTATTAACCGATTCATAATAGAAAGGACATGAAACTGATAAGCTTGTCCCCCGGAGGATCATGGGGGTCTTTTCTGGAGATTGTCCACCCCAAACCTGGAAGCTTCTTTGCCGGGCAAATTGTTTAACTAAGTCAGAAGCAGGCCTTCACCAGAGAAGGAAACGGGCTATGGTGTATGCCCTGCCTCGAATCAAACTTTGCTGGACTGGCCGGGATTGGGTGACAAATCACCCTTTGGACAATTTCCAGAAAAGACCCCCATGATCCTCATATGTCTATATTATTTTGAGACTATTAATAAAACATAAGGTAAAACTCTGAACCCCGAACCTTAAACCCTACCCCCTTTTTTGTTGCTATGGAACGTTTTTACCGCAGTCGGATGGATTCCCCGGGATGGACCGCTTTCACCGTTCAGGTGAAAGAAACCGATCTTTGGATCCGGGCCAGGAAGGACTGCTCGAAAAAAGGATATGAGAGGGTCTTTCAATATCGAAATTATCTGGAAACCTATATCCACCACCATCCCCGATTCAAGGAGTCGTTGATCCCCTTGGCCGTGGAGGCGACCGCTCCGGTCATAATCCAGAGTATGCTTCAGGCCGGGATCACGGCCGGGGTCGGACCCATGGCCGCCGTGGCCGGGGCTATGGCCGAATGTGTGGGGTTGGATCTGCTGGCTGAAACAGAGGAACTTATCATCGAAAACGGCGGAGATCTGTTTTTGTCCTGCCGGGAGCCGGTGACGGTGGGAATTTTTGCCGGCAAATCCCCTTTAAGCGGAAAGGTGGGAATTCGGCTCCCGGCCGACCAGGGGCCGCGGGGATTGTGCACCTCTTCCGGGACGATAGGCCATTCCATAAGTTTCGGCCGGGCCGATGCCGTGACCATTCTTTCGCCCTCTGCGGCACTTGCCGATGCCGTTGCCACGGCAACGGGTAACCGTGTTCGGACCGCCAGAGATATTCAGCCGGCTTTGGATTTCGCCCGGCAAATCGAAGGGATCGAAGGGGCCCTGGTTATTATTGGAGAGCAAATGGGGGTGTGGGGGGGAATGGAGTTGGTAACCCTTTAGGGTTCGACGTTCAGCGTTCAGCGTTCAGCGGTCGGCGAGAAACAGTAAAACCAACCTTTTTGTTTTTAGATGCTTACTCGAAAAACCTAAGGCAAAGGATGGCCCCTATGAAACATAACAAATTTTTCAGCTTATTACTGATGGTCTTACTCATCAGCGCCTGGGGATGCGGGACCTTTCCCCATATCCCTGAAGGCAAAGGTCCGCCAAAGGTGGCCCTGGTCCTGGGAGGCGGGGCGGCCCGGGGATTCGCTCATGTGGGCGTCATCCGGGTTCTGGAACAGGAGAAGATCCCTATCCACATGATTGTCGGGACCAGCGTCGGCAGCCTGATCGGGGCCTTGTATGCCTCCGATCCCAACAGCCTGAATCTGGAGTGGCTGTCTTTCACTATCGAGCGGGATGATATTTTTGACTACTCGGTCCTGTCGGCCAAGATGGGACCGGTCAGCGGGGAACGTCTGGAGAAATTTGTCCAGACCAAGGTCAGGGCCAAGACCATCGAGCAGATGAAGATCCCTTTTTATGCCGTGACCACCGATCTGAACAGCGGCCATACCTGGGTTTTCGACAAGGGACCGGTGGCCAGGGCGGTGCGGGCCAGTTGTTCCATTCCGGGGATATTTCATCCGCTGGAACTGGGGGGCCGCCTCTATGTGGACGGAGGGGTGACCAATAACCTGCCGGTGGATATTGCTAAAGCCAAAGGGGCGGACATCATTATTGCCGTCAATATTTCCAAAAACCTCAATAATCCCCAGATCAGCACCCTGGTCGATGTTATTCTCCAGTCCATCAGCATCATGGGCCGGGAACTGGTCACCTACAAATCCAGGGGTTACGACGTGCTTATTGAGCCAAACGTCGGGGATGTGGGTATGACCGATTTCACGCAAAAGAAACGGTTGATGGACGCCGGCATGGTGGCCGCAAAACAGGCTTTGCCGAGAATAAAAAAATTAATTGCCGATAAGTCTTAAAGCGATGGGGCGGGGAACGATCCGCTTCGGATCGTGGGTTGGATGAAAAAAAACTATCCTCTTTGGATCGGATTGTTTGGTCTGGCGGTCTTTCAAACCGCCTTGTTTTTCAGGGTCGAGGCGGTGACCACTTATTTTTATTCCTTTATCTGGTGGTCATATATTGTGATGATCGATGGCCTAATTTATCACATCCGCGGCAATTCCCTTTTGATCAATCAGACCCGGAGGTTTTTTCTGCTGATCCCCTGGTCCACGGCCATCTGGCTGGTCTTTGAAGGGTTCAATCTGGTCCTGAAAAACTGGTATTATATCGGGCTGCCCAAAGAAACCATCCTACGCTGGCCGGGATATTTTCTGGCCTTCGGGACGGTGCTGCCGGCCATCCTGGAGACCAAGGATCTTTTGTCCGCCCTGGGTATTTTTGAAAAAAGCCGTTTGACCCCAATGGCGGTAAAAAAGACCTGGTATCGGCCCATGATCATTGGCGGCGCCTTGTGTCTGCTTCTGGCCTTGCTTTTTCCGGTGATTTGTTTCCCTTTGGTCTGGCTGGGTTTCATTTTTCTATTGGAACCTTTCAATCATCAGACCGGCCGACTCTCCCTGTTAAAGGATCTGGAACGGGGAAAACCAGGAACCCTGTATCAACTCCTTGTTGCCGGCATGATCTGCGGCTTGCTCTGGGAATTTTGGAATTTCTGGGCCACGGCCAAGTGGGTATACACCGTTCCCTGGGTGGGTGACTTGAAATTGTTTGAAATGCCGATCCTGGGGTTCCTGGGGTTTCCTCCTTTTGCCCTGGAGTGCTATGTCCTGGTCCATTTTTTAAGATTAATGGAAGAATTGCCCAAAAAGAAAGATTGGCTGCAATGGCAGATCCTTGTTTTCTGCCTTTTATTCTACTGGCTTATGTTTACGGCTATTGATTTGAATACCGTTCGTAGTTATGGATAAAATCCCTTTGAGAAATCCATTGTTACCAATGCAGAAAAGGACTGAAGGATTTAAGGATTCGAGGATTCAAGGGAATACCTCTGAAGGTAAGAAAACAAAAACCTTGAATCCTGGAACCATTGACCCCTATGCCCCTTCAGCTTACAAAGTCTTTTTCGTCAGCCTGGGATGCGCCAAAAACCAGGTGGACACTGAAATCATGCTTTATGCCTTGCAAGAAAAAGGTTTTTCCCTGACCCAGGAAGCGGATGAAGCCGAGGTGGTAGTCATTAATACCTGCAGTTTTATTGAATCGGCCGTTCAGGAGAGCATCGAGACCATTCTGGAGGCCGCCCGGTTGAAGCAGGAAGGTGCCTGCAAGGTTTTAGCGGTTACCGGGTGTTTTCCGCAGCGTTATAAAAGAAAATTGGTTAAACAGATGCCGGAAGTGGACCTTTTTTTAGGTACGGAATCTTTTCCCCGCCTTGCTACGCATCTCTGGAAGCTGTTATCCGGTAAAAAAACTTCAAAGATATCCCTGACTTCTGATGGCGATCTTTGGGGAAACCCACAGCAGCGTCTTCTTACTACATGGCCGGGAACGGCTTATCTGAAGATAGCCGAGGGTTGTTCCAATCATTGTTCCTATTGCACCATCCCTACTATTCGTGGACCTTTTCGAAGCCGGGATCCACAGGTACTGATCCGGGAAGCCCGGGACTTGGTTGCCCGGGGAGTCCGCGAAATCATCCTCATCGGCCAGGATATCACCGCTTATGGGGCTGATCTCAATCCTCCCTTTCCCCTGGAGGACTTAACCCGCTTCTTTTTAAAAAATGGTTCCTTCGATTGGCTTCGTCTGCTGTATTTGCGCCCGGAAAGAATCACCCGGGATCTGCTGGATTTGATAGCCGGAGAAAATAAAATTTGCCCTTACCTTGATATTCCCATCCAGCACGCCAGCGACCGGGTCCTGAAGGCCATGCATCGGCCTTATGGCCACAAGGATTTGGATACATTGATGCAAAAGATCAGAAAAACGGTGCCCCAAGCCGCTCTGAGAACCACCCTCATGGTCGGGTTTCCGGGCGAGACCGAGGCGGATTTTCAGGAATTACTGAACTTTGTTTCCGAAGTGAGGTTTGACCATCTGGGGGTCTTTCAATATTCCCCGGAGGAAGGGACAACGGCGGCCGCTTTACCTGATCAGATTCCGAAAGAAATCAGCCGCTCCCGCCTGGAGAGGCTGATGGAAAAGCAAAAAGGCATTTCTTATAAAAAAAATCAGGAACGGGTCGGGACCGTGGAACCGGTCCTGGTTTCGGGAACCAGTCCGGAAAGTGATTTGTTGATCATCGGTCATACCCGTTTTCAGGCCCCGGATGTGGATGGAGTGGTCTACATCACCGACGGAGAGCCGGCTGTGGGGGAGATTGTCCGGGTGAAGATCAATGAAGCCCATGACTATGATTTGGTGGGGGAAGTTGTGAGCTGAAAGCTACGGGTGCATGCAGCTTCCCTAAATTCCTCATTCGGTCCGGGGTACATTCCCGTTTTAGAATACATTCTATCCAGTTTGCGTAGAATTCTATTGGTAAGTTACTAAAGCTCCTTGTAATTCCTAAGCTTTTCCCTGGAATCCTTAATTCTTTAGAAAAGATTCATTTTTCATTTTGAAAAATTACCGGGAAAGGTTACTATAGAAAAAGTAGCGACCTCTTAATTCACTCTAATCCAGTAAGAGGAGAAGGAAAACTTTTAGTACTAAAGGTTAACCTGGGCCGCTACTTACTGAAAATATTAAGATTCAAGTGTTTCAGTAGAATACGAGGCCGATGAAAAGGAGGAAAATATCATGGCCAGTCAATGGGTAGATCTAAGAGATCTGAAATTTATTTTACACGAAGTTTTTAAGATAGATGAACAATTATTGGGCAAGGGACCTTTTGCCGAATATGATGGAGAAACGGTGGATATGGTTTTGGATTCGGCGGCAAAACTGGCGGAAAACGAAATCGCCCCCACTTATCCGGATGAAGTCCACGGTAAACCGGTTGAGGCGGTATTCAAGGACGGAAAGGTCTACGCGCCGGAAGCCTATCACCATTTATGGAAACTGTATTGTGAGGGCGGCTGGATGACCACCTCGGACAGCCCGGATTGGGGCGGGCAGGGATTCCCGGACATTATCGCCGCCGCGGCCAGCTCCATGTTTCTCGGCTGCAACCAGGCCTTTCTGATGTATACCGGCCTGACTCATGGGGCGGCCAAGCTGGTGGAAAAATTCTGTTCGGAAGAGCTGAAGGCCACTTATCTGCCGAAGATGTTTTCCGGCCAGTGGGCGGGGACGATGTGTCTGACCGAACCCGGCTCCGGCTCCGACCTGGGACCATTGAAGACCACGGCCCAAAAAAAACCCGACGGGACCTATTCCATCAAAGGGACGAAGTGTTTTATCTCCGCCGGTGACCACGACCTGGCGGAAAACATTATTCATCCCGTCCTGGCCAGGATCGAAGGGGACCCCCTGGGTACCAAGGGCATTTCCATTTTTCTGGTCCCCAAATACCGGGTCAACCCCGACGGCAGCCTGGGAGAATTCAACGACGTCGTTACCAGCGGCATAGAACACAAGATGGGCATTCACGGCAATGCCACCTGTACCCTTAATTTCGGCGACAACGGAAAATGCACAGGCTTTCTCATGGGGGCCGAACGGCAGGGTATGGAAATCATGTTTCACATGATGAACGAAGAGCGGCAGGGGGTGGGCATGATGGGCGTTTCCTTAGCCGGAGCGGCTTACCTGCACGCCCTTTCCTATGCCAAGGAGCGACTCCAGGGCAACAACCTTTTTACCGGTGAGCGCTATGTCCCCATCATTCAGCATCCCGATGTCCGGCGGATGCTTCTGAAACAAAAGACCATCACCGAAGGGATCCGCACCCTCTGCCTTTTCTGTTATTGGGCCATGGACCGACAAAAGGTAGTCGAGAGCGATGATGAGAAAAGCAAATGGGCGGGTCTGGTGGAGATGCTGACCCCTATCGTTAAATCCTATTGTACGGAAATGGGCCTGGTGGTCAACGATCTGGCGGTGCAGACCTACGGCGGCTACGGCTATTGCCGTGAGTATCCGGTGGAACAGATGATGCGTGACCAAAAGATCAATACCATCTTCGAGGGGACCAACGGCATTCAGGCCATGGATCTCTTAGGCCGGAAAATGGGGATGAACGAGGGGAAACACTTCCTGAACCTTTTGACCGAAGGCAAAGCCCAGATCGAAGAAGCCAGGGGCATAGACGGACTGAAGGGGGAAGCGGAGGTGTTGGAAAAGGCCGTCAACGCCATCCTGACCACGGCCATGGAATTCGCCGGGTTGCTGATGAAGAATCCCTTTATCCCCCTGATCGCCGCCTGTGATTTCCTGAATTGCGTGGGCGACACCCTCTGCGGATGGTTCCATCTCTGGATGGCCCTGGAGGCGACCAAAGGTCTGGCCAAGGCCGACAAGGACAGCGACAAGATGTTTTACACCGGGAAGATCGAGGGGGCCAAATTCTTCATTCAACGGATTACGGCCCTGGTTCCGGCCAAGTGCGAAATCCTGAAGAAGGATGAAACCAGTTGCGTCCGAATCCCCGAGGAAAGTTTCGCCGTATAAGGCATTCCAGGAAATCGGGCTTCTAACGAAAAGGGCAGGGCAGGGTTGGGAAGGCAACCCGGTCCTGCCCTTTTTTGATTCCTCCTATTTCCCGAATGGACAAACAGGAAAACGGCATTCGGGACAATTGCGGCACAATCCACCATGACCCATAGCGGCGATTTCCGGTCGGGTCGGCCTTTCCCCGGCCAGGATACGGGGCAGGATCAGATCAAAAAAAGTGACTTTATGATAAAAAACACAGGCCGGCAGACCCAGGACAGGAATGGTATCCAGAAGACCATAGAGGAACATGGCCCCGGGCAGGACCGGGGTGCCGTAAAAAATGACCCGGGTTCCGGCCCGGCGAATACCTTTCCTGGTTACGTCATCCGGATCAACGGACATCCCCCCGGTGGTAAGGATCAGATCGCACCCTGCTTCTCTCATGGACTCTAAAGCCCGGGCAATCCAGGGCACTCGGTCCGGAACAATTTCCTTGCCAGAGATTTCACACTGATAGCCCCGCAATTTTTCCCCCACCCACTCTTCAAAACCGTCCTGAACACGGCCCTTAAAAAATTCGGAGCCGGTAACCACCACCCCGACTTTTTTCTTAACAAAAGGTTTAATGGAGATTAGCGGTCCGGATCGGGAACAGAGTCCTTCGGCCCTGATAATTTTCTTTTCCTCAGTAACCAGCGGGATGATCCGGGTGGAGGCCACAACATCACCGCTCGAACATACCGTATGATTATGCAGGGTGGAAACGATGATATCGGGTATGGAATTGATCCGGCTGAGTTCCCGGGTCTTGATTTTCAGAAGACCGGTCATCCGGGCAACCAGGCTTATTTTCCCTTCGGCCGGTCCCTGGAGGGAGAGGTGATCCCCTTGCAAGGCCAGAGACAGACGCTGGGCGGCGTCGTTTTCGTGAAGTTGTCCCGGAGGGATATCGAGCACGAAAAGGGATTCCTTGCCCATTTCCAACAGGAGGGGGAGGTCTTCCTCCCGGATGATATGGCCTTTTTTAAAGGCCGCTCCTTTGTATTGACCGGGTACGATGCGGGTCAGGTCATGGCCCAGGACCATGCCCACCGCTTTTTGAATCTTTACTTTTTTCATTTCAAATTACCGTCCCATTAATAGCTTCTGGGATTATATGACGTTCTTCGGTCGATATTGTCAATGATAATTTCATTTCCCGGAATCCTTGAAACCTCGAACCCTATCAATTCTTTTTTATTACAAAAATGTTGTTTTATGGCCTCCCCTGTGTTAAGGTGTCCTCGAACCCAAAAGGAGGGTCTTTTGAAAGAATCCTTATTGAAAGACAAAGAGATAGACCGGTCTCCCTATATGCGGGAGGTCTATTGTCTTTATGAAATCGCCAAGGCCCTGAACGCCTCCCTGGATTTGAGCAAATCCCTGCAGGAAATCCTGGAGATTATTTCCCGAAGATTGGGGATGCGGCGGGCCACCCTGACCATCCTCAATCCCGATACCTCGGAAATATCGATTGAAGTGGCCCACGACCTTTCTCCCGAGGCCAAAAGGAGAGGGAAATACCGATTGGGAGAGGGAATTACCGGGCGGGTGGTTCAGAGCGGCGAACCGGCGGTCATTCCCCGCATCAGTAAAGAACCGATGTTTCTGAACCGGACCCGGACCCGGAAGGATTTGGACAAGCAGGATATCTCATTTATCTGTGTGCCGATAAAAATCGGTAAAAGCACCATCGGGGCCTTAAGTGTGGATCGGTTGTTTTCCGACGAAATCTCTCTGGAAGAGGACCTGCGGGTCCTGACGGTCATCGCCGCCCTGATCGCCGAAACGGTTAAAAAAGTCCAATACCTGAACAGGGAAAAAGAAGAACTATTGGACGAGAACCTGCGGCTGAAAAAAGAACTGACCGAAAAGTATCAGGTGGAGAACATTATCGGCAACAGCCGCCCCATGCGTGAGGTCTATGAGATGATCCATAAGGTGGCCAAAAGCAATGCCACGGTCCTGCTGCGGGGGGAAAGCGGCACCGGGAAAGAATTAGTGGCCAATGCCATCCATTATCAGAGCCTGCGCCACCGTAAGCCCTTCATCAAGGTCAATTGCGCGGCCCTGCCGGAAACTTTATTGGAAAGCGAATTGTTCGGTTATGAAAAAGGGGCTTTCACCGGGGCCAATTCCCTGAAGCCGGGTCGTTTCGAACGGGCCCAGGGGGGCACCCTTTTTCTGGATGAAATCGGGGACCTGAACCCGAGCATTCAAACCAAGCTCTTGCGCGTTATCCAGGAAAAGGAATTCGACCGCCTGGGGGGCCGGCAGCCGATCCAGGCCGATGTGCGGATCATCGCCGCCACCCACCAGGACCTGGAAAAATCCGTTCAAGAAAAACGGTTTCGGGAGGACCTCTATTACCGGCTTAATGTTTTTCCCATCTACCTGCCGCCGTTGCGGGAGCGGAGGACCGATATCCTGCTCCTGGCCGAACATTTCCTGGAAAAATTCAACAAGGAGCACCAGAAGACCATCCGGCGCATCTCCACCCCGGCCATCGATATGCTGATGCAGTATCACTGGCCGGGCAATGTCCGGGAATTGCAAAACTGTTTGGAAAGGGCCGTGCTGATCTGTGAAGGGGAGGCCATCAAAGCCCACCATCTGCCGCCGACTCTGCAGACGGCGGAGAGCTCCAATACCCAGAGCAAACTGTCTTTTGAACAGGCTGTGGAGGCCGTAGAAAAAGAAATGATTATCGAAGCCCTGAAGCGGACCAACGGCAACCGGACCCGGGCTGCGGAACAACTCGGGATCACCCAGAGGATTATCAATTACAAGATCGACCGCTATGATATCGAGCCCAGGCGGTTTAAAGTGAATTAAAAGAATTGCGGATTGGGGATTTCGGATTGCGGATTGCGGAATTCAAAGGCAACCCCAGTTCGATTTCGGATTTCGGATTGCGGATAAAACAAATCTTCAATCGGCGGGACGCCTTACCAGGCGGCCAGGAGAATGCTTGAGGAGTGAGAACCAGGATATACAGTTTGAGGTTTTCAGAAAAAAACTTCCAATGGGAATTTAAAAACTTCAGAAAGGTGTATTAGAATGCAAAAAGTATTTTCGTTTCAAGGGGCCGGAGAAATTTATTTCGGCTCCGGGACAATACAACAACTGCCCGAACTGGCCCTCCGTTACGGGCCCGGGCCGGTATTGGTGGTTATGGATCCCTTTTTATCCAAAGGGGTTTTAAAGGAACGGGTTTTTAAAGAATTAAGGTCGAAGAAAGTGACTCCGGTCCTTTTTAATCGCCTTGAACGGGAACCTGCTCCGCTTTCGGCGGAAGCCGGGGCCAAACTGGCCAGGGAAAAAAAATGTTCCCTGGTTATAGGCATTGGAGGGGGAAGCGCCCTGGATACGGCCAAGGCCGTGGCCGTTCTGGCGCGGAATAGAGGAAAGGTCAAGGATTATGTGGGGCTGGACCTGGTTCCCAAACCGGGATTGCCGACCATTATGGTCCCGACCACGGCCGGAACGGGCAGTGAAGTTACCTTTACGGCCGTTTTCACCAATCGGGCGGATAAGACCAAGGGGGGGATCAATAGTCGTTTTCTCTACCCGACCATTGCCCTTCTGGACCCGGAACTGACCCTGGGTCTGCCGCCGAAGATTACGGCCCAGACCGGCATGGATGCCCTGACCCACGCCATGGAGGCCTATACCTCCAATAAAGCCAATCCCCTGAGTGATCTGGTGGCGGAGAAGGCGATCACTCTCATCGGGAAGCATCTGGCCAAGGCCGTAAAAAACGGTCAGGACCTCAAGGCCAGGGAGGGGATGCTCTTAGCCAGTCTGCTGGCCGGAATGGCCCTGGCTAATGCCGGCGTAGGGGCGGTTCACGCCATGGCCTACCCTTTGGGGGCCTTGTTCAATATCCCCCACGGCCTGGCCAATGCCGTGTTGCTGCCTTATGTGCTGGAATTCAATCGTCAGGCCTGTCCGGAACGATTCGCCCGCATGGCGGCCTGGTTAGGGGTTAAAGAAGGCCATAGCTCACCCGAAGCGGGGGCTAAAAAATGCGTAAAAAAAATCCTCGGCCTCTCCCGGACCATCGGCATACCCCGGAACCTGAAGGAATTAAAGATACCCAAGAGGGCTATTCAGACGATGGCCGAAGGGGCCATCAAAGTCGCCCGGCCCATCGAAAACAACCCGCGGAAGATCACGGTGGGTGAGATCGTTTCTTTATATGAAAAAATGTACTGAAATATAAAATTCCGTTCGGCGTTCGTCGTT
>JBFMBU010000039.1:0-2370 GCA_040755035.1 Thermodesulfobacteriota bacterium | reverse complement strand
GTTCCTGGAGGTCTCCATCGAGGCCGATCCCTTGGAGGCCAGGGACCATCGTGTTCCGGTCCGGGTCCGGATTACCCCCTCTAAGCCCAAAAAGCTCCGTTTCGGTCTCGGTTATGATACGGACAAAGGGCCGGGGTTGATGGCCCGATACCGTGATCTGAATGTTTTTCAGAAAGGCTATGAATGGAACAGCGAATTGCAGCTTTCCGAACGACTGCAGGGCCTGGCCTTTGATTTCACTCTTCCAGGTTCCAGACATCTGGAGCAAAAAACCATTCTTAAAGCGGGGGTGAAGAGGGAAACCGGCGACCCTTATACCACCCGTTCCTATTTTGCCGAATACGAGCACCTTTTCCCCTTCGGCCGAGGCCGGATAGGAACCGGTTATCTTCGACTTCTGGGAGAGAATTTTGAAGTAGGGACCCAGGAGGGATATTCAACCCTGCTCATTCCCGGGGTCCGTTTCTGGGAGCGCCGCTTCGACGACCCGGCCCATCCCCGGCAGGGATTCCGCTACATCCTGGAGACCCGGGGCAGCGCCCCTTTTCTGGGATCGAGCGGTTATTTTCTGCAATGGCTGGCCCAGACGGATTATCTGCTCCCCCTGGGAAAGGGCTTTTCCCTGCTGCTGCGCGCCCAGGCCGGCAACACCCTGCAAACCGAATCGCTGAAAAGCCTGCCTCCTTCGCTCCGCTTTTTCGCCGGCGGGGATCAAAGCCTGCGGGGCTATGATTATCAGTCCCTGGGACCGAAAGACGGGTCCGGCAAAGTCATCGGCGGCAGGAACCTCCTGGTCGGCAGCCTGGAAATGGAAAAGGCCTTGACCGAGACCTGGGGCTTGGCGGCCTTTTATGATCTGGGGAATGCCTTTGACGACTTCTCGGATATCGGCTGGAAGCATTCCGCCGGACTGGGACTACGGCTCTATACCCCCCTGGGGCCGATCCGTCTCGATCTGGCTCACCCCCTGGGGGTCGACACCTTCCAGTTGCGTGTTCATTTCTCCTTCGGATTTGGTTTATGAAACGCCGGCTCCTGATCGGATTATCTCTGATTATAATCCTCGGTTTTCCCCTCTGGGGAGGTTATTTTCTCTTTTTCACCCCCCGAGGGGTCCCCTGGATATTAAAGGGAGTTTCCTGGTTTTCCCCCCTTACCCTCACAGCGGAAAAGTGGGAAGGCCGCCTGGCCGGGAGCCTGCGCTTGGAAGGGCTTCAGGCTCGCTGGAAAGACGGTCACCTAAGGATTCAGTCCTACCAGTCCCGCCTGAACCCCAAACAGATGCTGCTGGGGAAAATCCTCTTTGAAGAAATAAAAGTGATCGGTGTTACCTTTGACCGGTTGCGGAAAAGAACCGAACCCCTCGATCTTTCCTGGCCTCGGCTGAGCGGCCTCTTAACCCTCTTGAACATTGAAGTCCGCTCCTTTGAGGTTAAGGACCTTTTTTACCGGACTCCCGACAACCCTGCCTATCACCTTCAGGAAATCAGCGGACGCCTGGCCTGGAAACAGGGCATCCTGGCCCTTACTCAACTTTCGTTTAAAAACGACCTGGGCCGTTTGGAAGGCAATCTGGGCCTAGGCTTTCGAACCCCGGCTTTAAAGATTGATCTTAAATGGTCGGCGGAAAGGCCATGGCAGGGAATGGAACAATTTCTGTTTCGAGGCCGATTGGGTCCGGACTGGAGAGGGATGCCTTTGACCGGGCCGGTTCAGATCCGGGGATTGAGGGAGGGTAAAGAGCGCTTTCTTTTCCAAAGCGAACTGGGGATCACTCCCCATCGGATCAATATCAGACAGATAGAATTAAAGGAGGTCGGTCGGAAAGGTTCCCTTAGCGGAGAAGGAGCGGTGCTGCTGGATAGGATCGACCCGGCCTTTCAGGTCGACCTGAATTTAAACAATCTGGACTTCTCTAAAGAGGTTCGAGCCCCTTTGATCCTCTCCGGGCAACTTAATCTGGAAGGGAGGCCGGCTGCTTACAGCGGAACCTTTGATCTGAAAAACAAAAGACTTTCCTGGCAGGCTGCCTTTTTAACCGGCGGACTGAAGGGAAACGGGACCGGGGTGGCCCTGGAAATCCAAAAAGGGCAGTGGCTTAAAGGGTCCCTCCAGGGGCGACTGCAGATCGACTGGGAAAAAGGGTTATCCCTGCGGGGGGCAATACAGGGGCGAGGCTTGCAAACCGAAGTCCTTGATCCCCGCTTACCCGGGCTGATCAACATCGAAGCCAGGGGAGAGCTTATCCCTACTTCTTCCGGCCTGAATCAGGGTTCTTTGACCCTGAATCTCCCACAAAGCCGTTTTCAGGGAAAATCCCTCACCGGTCTGGTGAAGGCTCGTCTGGCCCATGGTGCCCTTCTTATCGAT
>JBFMBU010000038.1:0-16698 GCA_040755035.1 Thermodesulfobacteriota bacterium | reverse complement strand
TTGCCGACCAAAGAGGAGGCTTCCAAAGGAAGCCGGGCTGTATGCCCTGCCTCGAATCAAACTTTGCTGGACTGGCCGGGAGGTCGATAGACCGACCTCAAAGAAAACCCCCTGCGGGGGCCGGGATTGGACGACAAGTCACCCTTTGGACAATCTCCAGAAAAGACCCCCATGATCCTCCGAAGGACAAGCTTATCAGTTTCATGTCCATACTATTATGAGTCGGTTAATAAATTACCCTGTCTGTTAAGGAAAAACAATGGTATAATCAGGGCTTTTTTTTCCTCCGGCCCTGACTTTCCCGTTTCCCTTCATTCCCCTTGACAGGAGATCACCTTTCTCTTAAAGTTTCCACAAAAAAACCTTTGAAACCAATACGGGAGTAATAATGAATACAGACTTGCGTCCACTTTTTTTCCCATCCTCCCTTGCCGTCATTGGAGCCTCTGCCGACACATCCAAACACAGCTATCACGTTATAAAAGTCCTCCACCAGCTACAATACCGGGGAAAAATCTTTTTGGTCAACAAAAACAGTCAGGCCATAGCAGGAGAAAAAGTCTTCCAGCAAGTGGCGGACATACCGGGAGCCATAGACCTGGCCCTGATTTTTGTCCCGGCCGGTGTTGTTCTTCAGACGCTTAGGGATTGTGCCGCCAAAGGAGTCAAGGCGGCGGTCGTTCATGGGGCCGGTTTTGCCGAAATCGGAGAAGAAGGGCGGGTTCAACAGGAAACCATGGCAGAAATTGCCCGGGTTTCTGGTATGCGTATCGTCGGCCCGAACTGTATGGGCATCGCCTGCCCGGCTTCCGGAATCAATATGGTAATCACCCAGGCCCCTGTAGTGGATATCGGCGGGTTCAGTTTTTCGGGTCAGAGCGGCTGGGCAACGGAATATGCCCTGATCGTCGGCCAGGACCGGGGACTCGGCTTCAGGAATGTGGTTTCCTGCGGCAATCAGGCCGACCTGACCATCTCCGACTATCTGGATTATTTTGCCGGGGATCCCGAAACCAGGGTTATTGGGGCCTATGTGGAGGGCTTTAAGGACGGACCCCGCTTTCTTAAAGCCGCCGGAGAAGCAGCGGCCCGCAAACCGGTAATTATCTGGAAATCCGGGAAGACCGGCTTCGGTGCCCGTTTCACCCAGTCCCATACCGGCTCTCTGGCCGGGGAAGGTTCCCTGATCGGCCCGATCATGAATCAGGCCGGCCTGGAAGAGGCGGCGGACATTGAAGATCTGCTCGATGCCATAGTGGCCTTTTCCTCACCGGTCCTGCCCCAAGGCCACCGTGTGGGCCTGCTGGTCTCGACCGGGGCCATAGGCGTGGCCGCCTGTGACAGTCTGGAATCCCTGGGTTTCGAAATTCCCTCGCTTCCCGATGACGTACACCAGGAACTGATCGGCTACCTGAAACAATATCTCCCTCCCTTTGCCGGGCTCTCCAATCCCATTGATCTGATCTGGGCGCCTATGAACAAAAGAAACAACATCGTCCAGTACTGCCTGGAAAAGATGGCTCCCTGGGTGGATGCCCTGCTGGTCGGAGTCTATCCCGGTGCCGATTACGAGGAAACCGTCAAGCGGCTGATGCATGTCCGGGACCGCTTCCAGAAGCCGATTCTGACGGTTTGTCCCTACGGTCACATACACCAGCACTTTATGCGCTACTGTACCCAAAAAGGCATCCCTTCCTTCGGCAGTATGGAACGGGCCGTCCGATCCCTCCGGCGTCTGGTCCATCGGTCGGAATGGTTGAGAAAAAGATAATAAAAAGACTGAAAGTGACCCTTCGGAAAGAGCTCTTCCGGATAAGAACTCTCGAAAAAAAAATTTCCAACAACAAAATGGGGATAACCGACTTGGACAGATTCAAAAGGCATATGAACGGGAAAAAACGAAAAACATCCCATATCCGATATCCGATTATACCCTTCTTCGTGATATCGCTGCTGTTTTTCTTCCCGATGATCCCATGTCTATCCCAGGAGCAATTAAAAATGAATACCAAAACTAATGTAAACCAACCGCTTGTTATTGGTCACCGGGGAGCAGCCGGCCTGCTTCCGGAAAATACCTTGGCCGCCTTTAAAAAAGCCTGTGACCTGGGGGTGGACGCCATCGAACTCGATGTTCTGGTATCGGCCGACGACCAGATCGTCGTTCATCACGACTATAAACTAAAACCGGAAATTGCCCGTTCAGCGGACGGGTCCTGGATTACCTCAGGTTCGACTAGGGTTATCAAGGACCTGACCTTATCTCAACTTAAATCCTATGACATCGGGCGCCTTCAGCCGAAAACGTATTATTCAACCCGGTTTCCAGAGCAAACAGCGGTCGATGGGGAGCGTATACCGACTTTAAAAGAGGTGATCGATTTATTTAAGAAATCCTGCAACCCGGCCAGCCGGATCATTATCGAGATCAAAACCTCTCCGGAAGAACCGGCCCTGACCCTGGCGCCGGAAGCGGTATCAGAGAAAGTCATAAAAATGATTCGGGAAGAGGGGCTGGCCAACCGCGTCTGGATCATCTCTTTTGATTGGCGCAACCTCGTCCATATTCAAAAAATTGCACCGGAGATCCCCACCGGTTACTTGACCACCTCGACCAATCTGAAGACGAATCAGCCCGGGGCATCGCCCTGGCTGGCCGGGCTCGATATTGACGACTTCAATGGATCGGCTCCCAGAGCGGTGAAAGCCTCCGGCGGCCGGATCTGGTCTCCCTATTTTAAAAATCTGACCCCCGAGGATCTGAACGAAGCCCGGCGTCTGGGATTGCTGGTTTCGGTTTGGACTCCCGACCACCCCGATGATTTGAAAAAAATGATTGAAATGAAGATCGAGGCTATTACCACCAACCGTCCGGATATCCTTAAAAAAATGCTTTCCCCCTAAATCCGTTTTACAGATGGATGACGTTTTGGTTAAAAGTAAAGGAAGATTAAAGGGGTTCCTTTTTTCCCCTTGACCCGCTTTTTTACTTATTTTATATTCCATCATAAATAAGAACACCTGATCAACTCTTCTCACCCACACAGCAAAAGGAGGACCCCATGAAGTTTTGGCGAAATTGGACGATAGGTCTGGCAGCGGCGCTGATTCTCGTTTTACCGGCCCTGGCTTTGGCTGAACCGGTAACGATCAACTGGTGGCACGCTCACGGCGGGGCGCTCGGGGAAAAGGTCAACGCCATTTGCGATGGATTCAACAAATCCCAAACCCAATACAAAGTCATTCCCACCTACAAAGGAAATTATGCGGACACCATGAACGCCGGAATCGCCGCTTTTCGGGCCAAGAATCCTCCACACATCCTTCAGGTCTTTGAAGTGGGTACGGCGACCATGATGGCAGCCAAAGGCGCCATTCGACCGGTTTATCAGGTCATGAAGGAATCGAAGCTGCCTTTCAACCCCAACGCCTATCTGCCCACGGTCACTGGATACTACACCACCCCTGACGGAAGGATGCTCTCTATGCCTTTCAACAGTTCAACCCCGGTTCTCTATTACAACAAAGAAATGTTTAAAAAAGCCGGACTCGATCCGGAAAAGCCCCCGACCACCTGGCCGGCGGTGGCTGAGGCGGCTAAAAAACTGATCGCTGCCGGGGTTTGTCAAGCCGGGTTTTCCTCGGCCTGGACCGGGTGGATTCAAATTGAAAACTTGAGCGCCTGGCATAACGTCCCTATCGGTACCAAGGCCAACGGCTTCGGCGGTCTGGACGCCTCCTATACCTTCAACGGACCGGTCCAGGTCAAGCATATCCAGCAATTGGCGGACTGGCAGAAAGACAAGATCTTCGTTTACGGCGGCCGGACCAATTCCGGCAATTCCAAGTTCTCCTCCGGTGAGGTGGCCATGTACACCGAATCCTCTGCCGGTTTTGCGGGATTCAAAAAAACCTGCCAGTTTGAATTCGGCACCTCCATGCTGCCTTATTGGCCTAACGTGAAGGGCGCACCCCAGAATACCATTATCGGCGGCGCCAGCCTTTGGGTGCTTCAGGGGCATAAGCCTGAAGACTATAAAGGGGTCGCCGCTTTCTTTAATTATCTCTCCAAAGCTGAAGTCATGGCCGACTGGCATCAGGCCACGGGTTATCTGCCCATCACCATGGCCGCCTATGAACTGACCAAGAAGCAGGGATTCTATGAAAAGAACCCCGGAACGGAAACCTCCCTGAAGCAGATGACCCTGCATAAACCGACCGAGAACTCCAAGGGCCTGCGTTTCGGTGATCATGCCAAAACCCGGGACATCATGGACAATGAATTCGAGGCTGTTTTCGCCGGAAAGAAGACCGCCAAACAGGGTTTGGATGATGCCGTCAAGGCCGGCAATGAGTTGCTGCGGAAATTTCAAAAAGCCAACCCCTGATGGATCGTTATTTCGTCCGTCAATTACCTTAACTTTTTCCTGGTTACAAAGGGGAGCCGTATTCATTCCCGATGCCGCTCCCCAAGCCCTTTAACCCGAATCAGGCCGCCTCTTTATGGAAAAACGGGTTGTCTTCAAGAATCATCTCCTCCCTTACCTTCTGGTGGCCCCTCAGATTATTATCACCCTGGTCTTTTTTATCTGGCCGGCGATTCAGGCCCTGGTTCAGTCCTTTTTACTCCAGGACGCCTTCGGCACCTCATCCACCTTCGTCTGGTTTGAAAACTTTACCGGCCTGTTCGCCAGCAAGGAATATCTGGATTCATTCCGCACCACGCTCCTCTTCAGTTTCTCCGTTGCCGGAGTCGGCCTTTCTGTTTCCCTGTTCCTGGCCGTTATGGCCGACCGCGCCCTGCGCAGCGCCACCTTTTACAAGACGCTCATTATCTGGCCCTACGCCGTAGCCCCGGTCGTCGCCGCCCTCTTATGGTATTTCCTCTTTAATCCCACAGTGGGCATGGTGGCCTTTTTACTAAAGAACGTCGGGGTGACCTGGAACCCTACCCTCAACGGCCGACAGGCCATGACCCTGGTGATCATTGCCGCGGCCTGGCGGGAGATCTCCTACAATTTCCTGTTTTTCCTGGCCGGGCTGCAGGCCATCCCCCATTCTTTTATCGAGGCTGCGGCCATGGACGGGGCCGGACCCTGGAGGCGGTTTTGGACCATCGTCTTTCCCCTGCTGTCCCCGACCCTGTTTTTTTTGATCGTGGTCAATATCGTCTACGCCTTTTTTGACACCTTCGGGGTCATCCATGCCATCACCCGCGGAGGTCCCAATTACGCCACCAATATCCTGGTCTACAAGGTTTTTAACGACGGCTTTATCAACCTGGACCTGGGGGGCTCGGCCGCCCAGTCGGTTATCCTCATGGTCGTAGTAGTCACGCTCACCGTGGTACAGTTCCGTTTCATCGAACGCCGGGTTCATTATTGAGGGGGAGACCAATGGTTGAACACCGTCCAGCCCTGACCTTTCTGACCCATGCCATTCTTATTCTGGGGGCCTTGATCCTGGCCTTTCCCATCTACGTGACCTTTGTCGCCTCCACCCACACCCTGGAGGAGATTTCCAAATCCTTTCCCCTCTTGCCCGGGAAACACCTAATTGAAAACTATCTGCGGGCCCTGACCGTCGGCCCCCGGGATGTGGGGGCCACGGTGGGAACGATGATGCTCAACAGCCTGATCATGGCCCTGGGGGTTACCTTCGGCAAGATCAGTATCTCCCTCCTGGCGGCCTTCGCCATCATCTACTTTCGCTTTCCTCTGCGGAATGTCTTTTTCTGGATGATCTTTCTGACCCTGATGCTGCCGGTGGAAGTCCGCATCATGCCCACCTACAAGGTGGCCGCGGATTTAAAACTGCTCGATTCCTATCCCGGATTGATTTTTCCCTTGATCGCCTCAGCCACGGCCACTTTCCTTTTTCGGCAATTTTTCATGACCATTCCGGAGGAATTGTGCGAGGCCCACCGTATGGACGGCGGCGGCCCGCTGCGCTTCTTTTTTGAAATCCTGCTGCCCATGTCCCGCACCTCTATCGCCGCCCTGTTCGTCATTCTTTTCATCTTCGGCTGGAACCAATATCTTTGGCCTCTGCTGATCACCAGCGATCAGAAATACTATACCCTGCTGATCGGAATCAAGCGCATGCTCGATGTGGGGGAAGGACAGGCCGAATGGCCGATCATCATGGCCTCCACCATCCTGGCCATGCTGCCGCCGGTCCTGATCGTGATTTTTATGCAAAAACAGTTTGTGCGGGGCATGACCGAAACGGAGAAATAGCCCGGAGGGCTAAGAAGTGAGAAGGAAAATTAACCTATGGCCGACATCAGCATCAGAAAGGTAACCAAACGGTTCGGCAAATTGGAAGTCCTGCATGGGATCAGCTGTGACATCCGTGACGGCGAGTTCATTGTCATCTTAGGCCCCTCGGGCTGCGGAAAGTCCACCCTCCTGCGCATGATCGCCGGCCTGGAAGAGATCACTTCCGGGGAAGTGGCCATTGACGGCCAGGTGGTCAACCGTCTTGAGCCGGCCGATCGCGACATCGCCATGGTCTTTCAAAGCTACGCCCTCTATCCCCATATGACCGTTTACCGGAATATGGCCTACGGTTTAAAAATGCGTCGCATGCCCAAGGAGGATATCGACCGGCGGGTCCGCAACGCGGCCAGGATCCTGGAACTGGAGACCCTGCTGAACCGCAAACCCCGGGAGCTCTCCGGCGGTCAGCGCCAGCGGGTGGCCATGGGACGCTGCATCGTGCGCCAGCCCAAGGTCTTTTTATTCGACGAACCGCTCAGTAATCTGGACGCCAAGCTGCGGGTGCAGATGCGGCTGGAGATCCGCAAACTGCACGAAGATCTCAAGATAACCAGTATCTATGTCACCCACGACCAGGTTGAGGCCATGACCCTGGGAGACCGCCTGGTGGTCTTGGATGATGGTTACGCAGCCCAGGTCGGCTCCCCGATCGAGGTCTACGAGCGGCCGGCCAATATATTCGTCGCCGGATTTATCGGGTCGCCGGCCATGAATTTCCTGGAGGGGATTGTTGGCGAAGGCGGCCAGGGGGTGAAGCTCCCCGGGGGCATCCCCCTTTCTCTGAACGGATC
This sequence comes from Thermodesulfobacteriota bacterium, assembly GCA_040755035.1. Lineage (GTDB taxonomy): Bacteria > Desulfobacterota > RBG-13-43-22 > RBG-13-43-22 > RBG-13-43-22 > RBG-13-43-22. The sequence continues at coordinate 9,626 of JBFMBU010000038.1, read as the reverse complement.
CCTTCTTTCCGGTTGGGCCGGGGAAAAAATCGTCCTCGGAGTTCGACCGGAGCACATCGAAATCGATTCCAAGGGCTCTTCCGGGGTTTTGTTTACCATCAGCCAGGTAGAACTCCTGGGGGCCGATACTCTGGTCCACGGTCATATCGGCCAGGAAAAAATTCCGCTGATTGTCAGGATGCCGGATGTCCATCGCTTTGAAAAACAAACTGCGATCAGGCTTTTCATCCCATCGGACAAACTGCATCTTTTCGATCCGGAAACCAAAAAGCGGATCGAGGGGTAGTCGGGTCGTTTCCGACTCTCTATTCAAGAAACCAAAGCAAACCAACTCTTAGGTAAAAGGAAGCCCATGAAAACAACAGATCCAACCTCCGTGGGTGTTTCGGCTGAACGCCTGGCTCGACTGGACCAGTGGCTGGAAAAACAGATAAGCAATGAACGATTAGCCGGCTGCAGTCTCCTTTTCGGACGTCGGGGCCAGGCGGTCTACTTCAAAGCCATCGGGAAGGCGGAGCTGGAACCCGAAAAGCCGTTTAAGGAAGATACCATTGTCCGTATTTTTTCCATGACCAAGCCGATCACCACCGTGGCCGCAATGATGTTGTATGAAGAAAACCATTTCCAGTTGGATGATCCCCTTTCCCAATATATCCCGGCCTTCCGCAATATGAGGGTCTGGCAGGGCCAAAGGATCGATAACACCCAACCGGCCGAACAGCCGATTACCATCCGCCAGTTGATGACCCATACCTCCGGTCTGACCTATGGATTTATGCAGGCCAATCCGGTGGACGCCCGGTACCGTGAACTTAAGATTGAGCGACCTTCTGACGCGACTGATCTGGAGGAATGGGTGAATCGGCTGGCGACCATCCCCTTGATCTGCCAGCCCGGCAGCCAATGGAACTACAGTGTTTCCACCGACGTTTTGGGCAGGCTGGTGGAAATCTGGTCCGGTGAATCTTTAGCCGAGTTTTTCGAAAACCGCATCCTTAAGCCCCTTAAAATGGTCGATACCGGATTTCAGGTGGCCGAAGGTAAGCAGGAACGGTTTGCCGCACTGTACACCCCGGTCTGGGGGGCCAGTCTGAGTGACGTCGGTCGCACAACCGCAGCGGAACCCAAAGAGAAACGGGGTGGACTGAAGCTGGAAGAGGCGGCCGGCAAGAGCAGTTATCTTAAACCAACCAACCTCTACATGGGTGGCGGCGGCCTGACCTCCACCATTTCGGACTTTGCCAAATTCTGCCAGATGCTCTTGAATCGAGGGGAACTGGAGGGCAAACGGTTATTGGGCAGAAAGATGGTCGAGTACATGATGACCAACCACCTGCCCGACCACAAAGATATGGCTGCCATGGGGCAGCCGGTTTGGAGTGAAACGACCTATGAGGGTATCGGCTTTGGCCTGGGGGGAGCCGTGGTCCTTGACCCGGTCAAAGCCCAGATTGTCACCTCCGTTGGTGAATACCATTGGGGCGGCGCCGCCAGCACCTTTTTTTGGCTGGACCCCGTTGAAGATCTCTACGTGGTCTTTCTGACCCAACTGGTACCCTCCTCCAGTTATCCGCTTAGGCGGGAACTCAGAACCAGGGTGTATCAGACCCTGACCTAAGGTGGGCCGTGTAATGTATCCCTCTCCCCTTTTATCAATATTTTTGTTGTGCCATTAAAATAAATATGTCATAGCCATATAAATCCCCATACTTTTATATTGCATTTTCCACTTAAATCTGGAACAATTGGCACATGAGGAAAGTAACCTTTGAATGGGATGAAGAAAAGGATAAGGAAAACCAAGCCAAACATGGAATTTCTTTTCTGACTGCGCAACAGGCTTTTCTTGATCCCCATCGTATTATCGCCGAAGACATTACCCATAGCACTGAAGAAAATAGATTTTACTGCGTGGGGCGTGTCAGTGACGGTATTTTAACCGTCAGGTTTACCTATCGTGGCAATGTGATTCGCATTTATGGTGCAGGCTATTGGAGAAAAGGAAGGAAAATCTATGAAGACCAGAACAAAATATACTGAAGAACCGATGGGTCAACTGAGAGTCGTTAAAGACTTCCTCCCTCCTCCGGATAAGTTGGTCCTGAAAGAAGATAATGTGAAAGTGACGATATCTTTAAAAAAATCCAGTATCACGTTCTTTAAAAAGCAAGCAAAGACGCAGAAGACTTCTTACCAGAAAATGATAAGAGAAGTAGTAGATCGGTATGCTTCACATTATCAAAAGAGTTCATAACAAAGCCAATCCAGCCAATCGCAACGCTCCGACTGATATTTTCGTTCGACAAGACGACAAGATAAGAGATAAGGGGTCAAGATAAGGGGTCAAGTCTCCTTTTGACTTTTGCATGGAGATATATTATAAAATAGAATATGTCGAGACCGTTAAGAATAGAATATCCCGGGGCCTGGTATCATGTAATGAACCGGGGAAGACGCAAGGAGGAGATTTTTACTGAGGGAAACGACTACCGTCTTTTTCTGGAGACACTCAAAGAGTCAGCAGGACTATTTAATGTAAAAGTTGCAGCTTATTGTCTTATGTCCAACCATTACCATCTGCTGCTCCATACCCCCGATGGAAACCTATCAAGATTCATGCGCCAGATAGATGGAATCTATACACAGCGTTTTAATCGGGTCCATCATTATGATGGCCAATTGTTCAGGGGGCGCTATAAGAGTATTCTGGTGGAAGCCGATAGTTATCTTTTGGAATTGGTGCGGTACATCCATAAGAATCCTCTTCGGTCCGGGTTATCAAACGATTTTAATGACTATGAATGGAGCAGTCACCAGGGGTATCTATCCCATGCAAAAAGATGGGATTGGCTCTATAAGGAATTTCCTCTTTCCATGTTGTCCAAAGACCGTAAAGACGGGCGGAGAGCCTATATTAAATTTCTATTGGCGGATGAGGGGGATAGAATCCTTCAGATATTTCAAAAAAACAAGCTCCCATCTATTTTAGGAAAAGTGGATTATGTAAATTGGGTAAAAAACCTCTTTTTTGAAAAGAAGATGCATATAGAGGTGCCGGACTCCAAGTTATTGGCTCCGGACAAAGAAAGGATACAAGAGCTTGTTTGCCGAACCTATGGTATTACGAAGGAAGAATTATCAAGATCCAAGAGGGGAACCTTTAATGAACCGAGAGGAGTTGCCATCTTTCTTACCAGGACGATAAGGGCGGATGGCCTTTTGGATATTTGCCAGGATTATAATCTTAAGAAATATAGTTCTGCCAGTAGTATTATTGAAAACATTAAAAAGAAACTATTGAAAGATCATAATTTCCGTAATAGAGTAAAAACATTAAACGAAAAATTACTCAACAAAGGTCAAACGGAGACCTGACCCCTTACGGAAGAAAAGGAGAATCATTTAATGGAAATCAAAAACTATATCTTTATGGAAATTGGAAATTTGAAACGGGGCCTGATGAGGGTGCTGGACACTTTAACCCCGCAAGAAGTGGGCTGGAGACCGGGTTCCGGCTGTAATTCCATCGCTATCATCCTGCTGCATATCGCCCGGTCCGAGGATTCAATGATGCAGTCGATGATGTTAGGTAAACCGCAGATTTGGGAATCGCAAAAATGGTATGAAAAATTAAATCTGCCGATAACGGATACCGGATCGCATTACACGGTCGATCAGGTCAACACCTGCTTCATTCCCGAGATTAAAGATCTGCTGGCCTACTATGAAGCCGTACGTACCGCTACCAAGGAACAATTGAACCTATGGACAGCGGAAGACCTGGATAAAAAGGTCACTATGCCCAATTACGGTGAATTGTCCATAGGGGTAATGCTCCTGGTTATCGTCGCCCACACCAATCAGCACATTGGTGAAATTTCCTATCTGCGAGGGCTTCAGCGGGGCATGGACAAGTAATTCCCGGAATACCGCCAGGAGGCCGAACATCGAAGGTCTTTTTTGATGCAAGGGGGATTGGATTCCAAGACCAATTCGACCGGAGCACATCGAAATCGATTCCAAGGGATTTTCCGAGGTTTTGTTCATCATCAGCCAGGTAGAACTCCTGGGGGCCGATACCCTAATCCACGGTCATATCGGCCAGGGGTAAAATCCTTTAGATTTGATTCTAAAGTTTATTTGGGGATTGTTCAATAATTATTTTTTAGGGAATTGAAAAGAAACTATTCAATACCTTGTTCCCGGCGACTGCGTCGCCGAGGATCACGGCGCTGACTTCGCCCAGCGCCGTGATTCGCCATAATTACCTTGACCCTGCCCATCAGTAAGCGTACCATATACGGTACGATATGGAGGTTAAGATATGACGGCATTATCCTCTTCAGAAGCAAGAAAGCGTTTATATACTCTGGTGGATGAAGTAAAAGAGACCCACCAACCGGTACAAATCGTCGGCAAGAGAAGCTCTGCGGTTCTTGTGTCGGAAGAAGACTGGAAGGCCATTGAAGAAACCCTCTTTCTTACGTCAATTCCAGGCATGAGGGAATCCATTAAGAAGGGTCTTAAGACACCCGTAGAAAAGTGCTCGGAGGAGCCCGGCTGGTGAGTTGGCGATTAACGTATACCAAACCGGCTCAAAAAGACGCAAAGAAAATCACACGGTCTGGTCTTAAGCCCCAGGCATCAAAATTATTAGAAATAATCCAAAATAATCCTGACCAGAATCCTCCGCCTTACGAGAAGCTAATTGGTGATCTCACTGGGGCGTTGTCCCGAAGAATCAATATTCAACATCGTCTTATCTATCAGGTTCTTGAAGATATCAAAACAGTGAAGGTGCTGCGTATGTGGACACTTTTTGAATAAAACGGTGACCAAGTCATTCCACCGGATTGCCCCCAAAAAGGGCTTCCCGGGGAACTCGGTGTTAGGTATTTATTTATAATTACGAGAGATAAATGATTATGGTATACCTCGTCCGTCAGGGTCAAACCGATTGGAACTTATTTAAGAAGTTCAACGGATGTACAGACACCTATTTGAATCAAACAGGAATAGCGCAAGCAAAACTGCAAGCCGAAAACCTGAGGAATGTTAATTTCATTGCCTGTTTTTGCAGTCCCCAAACACGAGCACGCCAAACCTGCGAAATTATCCACAAAGGACCTATTTTTCTTGATGACAGGCTCATCGAAATAAACTGTGGTGAGTTTGAGGGCACCCAGGAAAATGCCGATGCTCTTAAGTTGTTTTGGCAAGCAGCCATGAGTGGCGACAAGGGCACGGAAAGCATCAAAGATTTTATCGAACGGAATTGTGGTTTTTGTGACATGATTAGGGAAGACTACAAAGGAAAAAACGTCTTGATCGTTACTCACAGTGCAAATGCACGGGTAATAAGCTATTATTTTAAAGGCAAGCCTACGGACTATGATTGGTGGAAAAGTGTCGTCGAAAACGGCGGATTGCTTACCTTTGAAAATTAAAGGATCTTAAATTACGAGTTAATTAGGTCACGGATAAGGCAATCGGTTTGCGGTTGTTCTATTGTGGCGATCCTTTCATGGCTGATCGTTCTGTGGTAAGAGGTGTTGTAATGAAATTTGAATGGGATCCCAAGAAAGCTGAGAATAATCTCAAGAAACATAGGGTCACTTTTCAGGAGGCAGCAACCGTCTTTGGTGATCCCCTGGCCATGACATTTCAGGACCCAGACCATTCCTTAGAAGAAGAAAGGCAATTGACTTTTGGGCAGTCTCTTCAAAGACGGCTTATCGTGGTTTCCCATACGAAGCGGGGAAAACGAACAAGAATTATTAATGCGCGTCTTATGAACCGCAATGAAAAGGTGATTTATGAAGAAGGCTAAAGAAAAAGACGAAATTCGACGGGAGTATAAACGAGAAGATCTTGGGGTAGGCGTCCGTGGTAAATTTTTTGAGGATTATACCAAAGGGACAAATCTTGTCCTTTTAAGCCCCGACGTCGCAAAGGTATTCTCTTCCGAAGAAGCCGTCAATGAGGCACTTCGGTCCCTTATTAATTTAGCAGAAAAATCGACAGGCCGAACAAGTCGTTCCACCGGATCGCCCAAAAAAAGGGCTTTCAGGTGAATTCTACCTTATGGCAAAGGGGGTAGCTTGATGGCGACGTCTGCTGCGGCTAATGCTGGATCGCGGTTCTGCAGGGATTGTGGCGGACCGGTCACTCAACGTGAGGAGTTCGCCTGGTGCGAGAATACCACGACATATGGTCAGCAGCAGGTCCCAAAAGATCGCTGTGAAAACCTGAACCGTCAAAGGCGACGGTTCTGTGAGCAATGCGGAGCCCACGTGAATGGCATTGAACCGTGTGACTCAGGGCATACACCTACGGCACCTTAGCTCAGCATCAGGCCGAAAATCAAGGTGCCCTTTTCAAGAATGGGAGGCTGAGGGCTATCAAGCTCTTTTTGAGGTCGAAAACAGCGGTATAGACCTTGACAATGCCTATTTCTGGGATATTATTCTATGATAATCAATCGGTTAGCGCGGCCCGACCCCAATTGAAGATTGTCCGGTGTACCAAGGCAACAGCGGTGGACTTGTTGTTGAGGTTGATGAAAAATTCCCGAATAAATACTTCAAAGGCATAGGGATAATTACAAATTTTGTACCGTTTAGAAATGAAGGTGGCCAAGAGATTCTAAACTCTGGATACGCTGTGGCAGTGCCTATCGATCAGGTATCAGAAATAATAAAAGAATGAGTAGCGGCCTTAATCATTTAAGAGCTTTATGCAACAATAAACAAAAGCACTTAACACTTACCAATTAAATCCAGCGGACGCAAGGGGCTGCGCCGCTGATTTTGGTGTTGGCCAGAAAAAATAGAACATGGAAAATGAGATCATCCCATATATAGAAATGTGTCGCCGGGAAGGCGTCAGTCTTCAGCGCGGCATGAACTTCGGTCTTGGAAAGAATCATTCGGTCATTCTCATGTCAGTAAGTCCGGGGGCGCCGTACGAGGATCGCTTTGAGGATGACGGCTCGACTATCGTTTACGAAGGGCACGACACTCCTCGTTCACCTCAGAACCAAAACCCGAAAGCGATTGATCAGCCCGAAATATCACCTTCTGGAAGCCTCACCGAAAACGGCAAATTTCACCGGGCGGCACAGAAATATAAAGCCGGCCGAGCTTCTCCAGAGAGAATTCGGGTCTACGAGAAGATCAAACAAGGCATTTGGTCATACAACGGAGTGTTTCACCTGGTCGACTCTTGGAAAGAGCCGAGCAATGGTCGTTCGGTCTTCAAGTTTAAGCTTACTGCTGTTGAAGGAGAGGAGGACTTTTCTCTCCCTGTACCCGTGCATTCCAAGGTTCGCAGAGTGATTCCTACTTCGGTCAAGCTGGAGGTTTGGAAGAGAGACGGCGGCAAGTGCACGAAGTGCGGCGCAACGGAGGATCTACATTTTGACCATGTCATCCCCTGGTCCAAAGGTGGTTCTTCTAACACTGCAGATAATGTTCAGCTATTGTGTGGAAAACACAACTTGGAAAAACATAACAGAATTGAGTAAAAAGGCCAATAAGTGTATGAACCGGATCGGTTGAGTAAGGGGTCACCCATAAAAAGGCCCCCCGTCAAGAAATAAAGGATCAGCGTAAGACAACCATTACCATCTGCTGCTCCATACCCCCGATGGAAACCTATCAAGATTCATGCGCCAGACAGATGAGAAAAAGGGGTCAAGTCTCCGGTTGACTTTTGTACAGAGATATAATAAAAGATAGAGTATGTCGAGACCGTTAAGAATAGAATATCCCGGGGCCTGGTATCATGTAATGAACCGGGGAAGACGTAAGGAGGAGATTTTTACTGAGGGAAACGACTACCGTCTTTTTCTGGAGACACTCAAAGAGTCAGCAGGACTATTTAATGTAAAAGTTGCAGCTTATTGTCTTATGTCCAACCATTACCATCTGCTGCTCCATACCCCCGATGGAAACCTATCAAGATTCATGCGCCAGACAGATGGAATCTATACACAGCGTTTTAATCGGGTCCATCATTATGATGGCCAATTGTTCAGGGGGCGCTATAAGAGTATTCTGGTGGAAGCTGATAGTTATCTTTTGGAATTGTTGCGGTACATCCACAAGAATCCTCTTCGGTCCGGGTTATCAAACGATTTTAATGACTATGAATGGAGCAGTCACCAGGGGTATCTATCCTATGCAAAAAGATGGGATTGGCTCTATAGGGAATTTCCTCTTTCCATGTTGTCCAAAGATCGTAAAGACTGGCGAAGAGCCTATAATAAATTTCTAATGGAGGATGAGGGGGATAGAATTATTCAGATATTTCAAAAAAACAAGAACCCATCTATTTTAGGAAAAGTGGAATATGTAAATTGGGTAAAAAACCGCTTTTTTGAAAAGAAGGTGCATATAGAGGTGCCGGACTCCAAGTTATTGGCTCCGGACAAAGAAAGGATACAAGAGCTTGTTTGCCGAACCTACGGTATTACGAAGGAAGAATTATCAAGATCCAAGAGGGGAACCTTTAATGAACCGAGAGGAGTTGCTATCTTTCTCACCCGGACGATAAGGGCGGATGGCCTTTTGGATATTTGCCGGGATTATAATCTTAAGAAATATAGTTCTGCCAGTAGTATTGTCGAAAACGTTAAGAAGAAACTATTAAAAGATAGTAAATTCCGAAATAGAGTAAATACATTAAACGATAAATTATTCAACAAAGGTCAAACGGAGACCTGACCCCTTTTGCAATCGGAATCCATATTGGATTATCACTGATGGGAATTTTCCTATCTCTTGTGATATTCATTGCTGTATGGTTCGTTGGCTATCTATTTAAAGGGGTCACCCATTAAAAGGCGCCTGTCAAGAGAAAAAGGATCAGCGTATGCAAGAATGAGCTTTTTTTCCTTGCAGGGTACGAACATGGTAGAACGGCCCCCTGGTTTTCAACCCCATTACCGATGCTGAAATTTCAAAGGTTGATGTATCAGTGTTATCTTCACTGCACGAGTCACCCATCAGGATCAAGGTCTCTGAGAAGCCAGGAAGGTTTCAGACCGGTCACAGACCAGCCACAACCATTTCTGACCGGGATAGCTCAAGACCCCTTCCGCTAAGCGGACCAGAAAATCATTAGTACAAAACCATGCCCAAGTGATTTATGACAAATCTCATGGTTCAGGGCCAGGACAGTAAAGAGGCTGAAAACCTCTTGGGTGGAGCGGGTTACCAATCAAGAATAAATTGGGGTTTGCAAAGGGCTTAAAATCATCCTATTATTCCTTAGGCCAGCTTTAGGCAGAGAATTCATTCCAACTGATAGGGATTATCAATAGGAGTTTTTACTTATAGGGTTATCTTATCGCCAAACCACCCCCCTGGAGGTAGCGCATGTCCGAAATACCTGAACCGATCACCGCACCACCCGGTACAGAAGAGCTGGCCGGCAGACTGGCCAACGTCCGGGCCCTCATGGAAGAAAGGGGTCTCGATTATTATATTTCTTTTGATCCGGTCAATATCTACTATCTGACGAATTTCGCCAACAATGTCCACGAGCGTCCTTTTATACTGGTGCTCCCCCTGAAGGGCACACCGACGATGCTCTGCCCTCTCCTGGAATCCAACCACGTCAAG
>JBFMBU010000037.1:0-4803 GCA_040755035.1 Thermodesulfobacteriota bacterium | reverse complement strand
CTGGTTTAATAACGGAAGCAAGTTTTTGCTCTTTGCCAGCGGCATCAGCGGGGTAATCACGATCCTTTATAATGTCTTTAAAGCCTATTTTGCCCGGAAAAAAATCCATTTAACCCTGACTTACGGCCGGACGACTCCTTCGGTGGGAGCCGACTAAAGGAAAAAGGGTACTATTGGGGGAGGGACCAACATGGAACAGAAAGTACAAATCCTTATTCTCGATGACGAACCCATTGTCGGTAAGCGCTTGGGCCCGGCATTGATGAAGATGGGTTGTGAGGTGGAATCTTTTGAGGACCCTAAAAAGGCCTTGCAACGCATTGAAGAAAAGGTCTTTGACATCGTGGTTACTGATATCCGTATGGAGGATATTGACGGTATTGAGATTCTGGAAAAAGTCAAAGCCACATCCGACCGCACCAAGGTTATCATGATCACCGGTTATGCCACCGTGGAGGTGGCCCGTGAAGCCCTGGGGAAAGGGGCCTTTGATTTCATCGCCAAGCCCTTTAAGCCGAACGATTTAAGAGAGATTGTCCAGAAGGCCGCTGAAGCTTTGGGATATAAAAACCTTATCCCGGTCAAAAATGGGTCGGAATAAAGAAAGGTTTGGCCGGTTCCCTGGAAAGGCGAACCCCCAAAGGTTACCGTTTTCTGCCGACGGCAAGGCGATGGTAATTAAAGGAATTTTTCAGGGCCAGGGCGCAACGCTCAAAGGAAGGGAAGACCGGGATGCCCAGGCCCTGAATTTTTTCCATGACCTCCCGGGTTTCCTTTTCCGCCTCGGGGTTATGGAAGAGGCTGACCACCATTAAAGGTTTGGGATTGATTTTTCTCACCTGGTCAAGGATTTCCATGCCCCCCCGGAGCTGTTCAGGATGGAGATGCCAACCGGGTTTGGTGGAGACAAAATAGACCAGGGTGTCGATATGAGGGTCCCGGGCTACAATTTGCATTACCCGTTTCATGTCCCGGCGGACCGGTCCGGCCGAATCAATGGGGTTCCGGTAACTGCCCCCAACCGGCCCGAAAAAGGTCTCCAGTTCATCATAAGAGGCCTGAGTAAGCGGAGGCACCTTTAGTCCGGCTTCGGCGAAGATATCCGTGGCCGTCACCGACTGTCCACCCGGTCCTCCGGCAATGGCCACCCGCTCTCCATAAACCGGAGGAAGGAAGGTCAGGGCCTTTAGCGTATCAATTAACTCTTCCAGGCCGGCTACCTGTATCGCCCCCGACTGATGGACAATGGCCTCCCAAAGGGCCTGAGAGGTGGCCAGGGACCCGGTGTGAGAGGCCGTGGCCCGGCCGCCGTCTTCGGTCCGGCCCCCTTTCCAGATCACCACCGGTTTCTGGGCGGCCACTTCCTTTAATACGGAAAGAAAACGACGTCCGTTTTTCACCCCTTCCAGATACATGCCGATAGCCTTGATTTCCTTGTCCTGCCCGAAATATTCCAGGAAGTCCGGGGAGTCGACCACGATGCCGTTGCCGAAACTGACCGATTTATTGATATTCAGACCCTGAAGATGGGCGTCAAGGCTGAAACCGATGGCAATGCTGCCGCTCTGGGTGATAAAGCCGATGGGTCCGGAAACTCCGGTATATTGCTCCTCACTCTGGCGTATTCCCGCCATAGGGTTGAAAAGCCCCATGCAATTGGGACCGATGAGATGGAAGCCGGCCTTTTCCGCCTTTTTTACCAGGCGCCGTTCCAGGGTATTTCCTTCTTCAGTACCGGTTTCGGAAAAACCGGCACTGAAAAAATGGGCGGCTGCCACCTCCTTGTTGATGCAATCATCCAGGACAACCGGGGCGGTATTCCGGGGCACGGCGACAATAGCCAGATCCACAGCCTCCGGGATATCCAGAAGGCTTGGGTAATTTTCTATTCCCAGGGCCTTGATATCTTCGAAGGATTTGGGATTGACGTGAACGGAATAGAGTTTTCCCTTAAGGGTCTTCTGGGCTTTGAGCCAGTTGAAATTGTTGCCTTTGCTGTCTCCGACCACGGCCACCACCCGGGGGTTGAAGGCCCGTTCCAGTTTATTAAAAGCTACTTTCATGAATGGTTCCTTTTTTAAAATAGAATCAGAAAATATATAAGACGGCGGAACAAGGATAGTCAAGGGGAAAAGCAGGTCTCCGGAGACCCGGGAACTTGCCTTGCCAAGTACAAGGCGGATATGGTATGTTGAAAACCCTTCCATTTCGACCTGCCACAGGAAAAAGAGCAGGGAGGGGCATTCGCCGGAAGCGCAGGTCTTCAAAAACCATCATAAATTTCTGGAAAGGATCTTATAAATCAACCCATGGAATGGATTTTATCCCTCATCGATCTTTTTTTACATCTCGACAAACACCTGAACGTTATAATCAGCGATTACGGGACCTGGACCTATCTGATCCTTTTTCTAATTATTTTTTGTGAAACCGGCTTGGTGGTCACCCCTATCCTACCCGGGGACTCCCTTTTGTTTGCCGCCGGGACCTTTGCCGCCGCCGGGGCCTTAGACCCCTTGTGGTTGTTCGGGCTTCTGAGCATTGCCGCTGTGGCCGGCGACACGGTCAATTACTGGATCGGGGATCTGGTGGGTCCGAAGATCTTCCATAAAGAGCAGGTCCGTTTTTTTAAAAAGGAATACCTGATCCGAACCCATGAATTTTATGAAAAACACGGGGGAAAAACCATCATCTTCGCCCGCTTCATCCCCATCATCCGCACTTTTGCCCCTTTTGTGGCCGGGATCGGGGAAATGACCTATATCCGATTTCTCTCCTACAACATTGTCGGCGGCATCGCCTGGATCGCCCTTTTTATTTACGGCGGCTATTTCTTTGGCAACCTGCCTGTGGTCAGGAAAAATTTTACCCTGGTGGTCATGGCCATTATCTTTATTTCCATTTTACCCGGGATAATTGAATTTCTCCGCCAGCGGATGCAATCCGTTAAAAACAACCGGGAAGGGGCGGTCTAAGAGAAGACTATAGGCGGTGACCATGGAAGATAAAAACAGGATAACCTCAGGCGTCAGCCAACTGGACCGGCTATTAGACGGGCTTTATATCGGGGACAATGTGGTCTGGCATGATGATGCCGGAAGCCTGGCTACGGTCTTCTGCCTTAATTTCATCCGCATCTCTGAAGAACAGAATAAGCCCCTTATCTACGTCACTTTTGATCGATCGCCACGAAATCTTAAGGTAAAGCTGGGAGCACTCTGGGACAACCCCCATCTGACCGTTTTGGATTGTTTTACCTTCGGCAAGGGGGCCGGGTCTCCGGTTTTCCTCAAATCCTACGAGGAAATCAACCGGGAAAAAGAAGGGGCCGTGGTCCGGGTGGAAAATCCCCGGGATATGGACCAGGTGGTGGAAAGCCTTTATGCCCTCCATGCCCCCATGACCGGTGATGTCCGGCTGGTCTTTGAAAGTCTGACGGGCATGGCCGAGCTCTGGGGAGGAGAGGACCAGGTCCTGCAATTTTATTCCCACTCCTGTCCGCGGCTCTACGAATTGAACACCGTGGCCTATTGGATCATGGAAAAAAAGGCCCATTCCCCCCGCCTGCGGGCTCAAATCAACCAGATCGCCCAGGTGGTCATCGATCTCTCCATAAAAAGAGGGACCACCTCCCTGACCATCCTGAAGGCTGAAAAGCGGGACCTGGAAAACATACAGAAGTCCCATCCCTATTGGGTGAAGGACCAGGCGGTTTCTTTTGAGAGTGAAAAACGGATCGGCAGCGGGATCGATTTGGGACAGAGGCTCAAAGAGTTGCGGATGAAGAAAGGCCTTTCCCAAACGGAAATCGCCCAATTGGTGGGTGTGACTCCCAGCACTATTTCCCAAATCGAGAGCAATTTGATTTATCCTTCTCTGCCGGGGCTGTTAAAGATGGCCGAAATCCTTTCGGTGGATATAAACGCCTTTTTTCAAGAAAAGGCTGTTCAGAAAAATCGGTTTATTTTTTCTCCCCGGGAAGGGGCTGAAATTAAATTTGCCGATATTCCGCAAGGGCTTCTTTCCGGTCTGCTGCTGACTCCGGTGGATATGGAAACCAAGGTGGAACCCTATCTGATTGAAATCCCGCCCTTTCAAAAACTACCCTCTCATTTTTTTAGGCATAAAGGGGAAGAACTCGGGTATTTACTGTCCGGGGAGCTTCAGGTTAAAACGGCCCGGGAAACTCATACCCTTCAATACGGTCAGTTGATCTATCTGGTCTCCGACATCCCCCTGGAGTGGAATAACCCGGGGCCGGAACCGGCACGGTTACTTTGGCTGAAGATCAAATAGCCACCGTTTTCTCAAGGCCGGAGGTAATCAATCCGGGCAATCCAAGATAGTATTGACCTTCCTCATTTTTCCCCCGTTTAAGACAACCTTGTCCGTAAATACGGCATTTGCCTTCCAACTCCTGTAAAACCAGACCGGTCTGGGCTGCGGTCAGTTCCCCGGCATGTACCAATTTGATCAAGGCTTGGATGCGCAGGCGGTCCAGGCTCGGGGTAGTCCGGGAAAGCTGGTCCGCATGGCCGCCCCTTTTGATGACTAAGGGCTGATCTATTAAATAAATGGGATAGTGGGCCGAAATCCTGAGCCAGAGGTCATAGTCTTCACAGGCCGGGAGGGATTCATCGAAGGGGCCGATTTTTTGAAAAAGGTCCTTTCGGATCATGACGGCCGAAGGGCTGACCAGACAGAGTTTAAGTGAGGGAGCGAAAATATCCCCGGAAAACTTCTGATGTTTTTTACGGGGATTCACCCGCCGGCCGTTTCGAAGCCACAGTTCTCCGGTTTGGC
>JBFMBU010000036.1:0-15415 GCA_040755035.1 Thermodesulfobacteriota bacterium | reverse complement strand
CAGGGATCAGCGCCTTAGCAAAAAACGATGCCGCCGATGAAAAGGACCTGGAATTGGCCGAATCCTTGTTCAAAGCTATTGGAGAAACCGTTCGGGTGGAAGAATCCCAGCTTGATGCCGTCACCGGCCTTTCCGGCAGCGGGCCGGCATATGTCTTTTATATATTAGAAGGATTAACCGAAGGGGGGGTTAAGATGGGGCTGTCCCGTTCGGTGGCCCAAAAACTGGCGATTCAAACGGTTTTTGGGGCCAGCCAGATGGCCCGTAAAATGGATTGGCCCATCAGTCAGTTAAAGGAGATGGTCACCTCGCCCGGTGGCACCACCATCCACGGTCTCCACGTCATGGAAAGGGCCGGAGTTCATGGAATTCTCATGGATACCGTAGAAGCGGCCACCCTCCGTTCCAAGGAACTGGGACAGGGGTTATTAAAAAAATAAACCAAGTTTAGCCGAAAGGGTGTTTCAGTCATATCCTTCCCAAGAATTCCCCCGGGGGGAGGCGGGAACTTACGCAAATTTTTGTCATATCTTAAATGAGGGGCTGCTTGGCCGACAAGTAGGCCCCTTATGCAAAACCTGCCTCCCCCAAAATCTCCAAATATCCCGATCAGACCTATAAACCCGTTTCTTCCTTCATCTCCGCTTTCCTGAACCACTTTTTGTCGATTTTCTGTGAACGATGGTTCCACTCAAAATCCCTGTTCCTGACAAATTTTGTCATTTCTTTGAATCCCGAGGCAACCCATTACAAGGGCCCCTTTTTGACAACTTATTAAAATTCATAATAATTTTATCATTATTTTATCTTCTTCAGCCGTTGGCATCCCCCTTGCATATTGGAGTAAGCAACAAGCAGCAAACAATCTGAAGCATTCAGTCAATGATTAAAAGCAAGGAGGTGGGACACGGGAAGTAGAAATAATAACGTTTCAAAAAAATATAGAATCTAATCAAAAAAACTAAAAAAATTAAAAAGGAGAAAGAACATGTTACAAAAATTAAACAAAAAGAAGAATCAAAAAGGTTTCACCCTGGTTGAATTGTTAATCGTCATCGCCATCATCGGCATCCTGGCCGCCATCGCCATCCCGCAGTTTTCCAACTATCGGAAAAGGGCTTATGACTCTTCTGCCCTGGCAGACGCGAAAAATTTGTATACTGCGGCACAAGCCTATTTTGGTGATAATCCCACCGGAACTATTACAGGGATAGCCGATCTAACAGCTTATGGTTTTGTTGCCCCATCTAAAGATGTTGCGGTTACAGTAGCAGGTGATCAAAATAGTTTGGCAATAACCGCCGCCCACCCCCAGGGTCTCAAATCTTATGCTATCGCCGCAGATGGAACAATTACAATAACCTAGCCCAATTATTTACTAATAAAATAAAACCGTCTATGGGAATTAATTAATAACCATAGACGGTTTTTTTTAAGAATCACCACAACACCTCTGAAATTTATCGACAACAAAATAATATTTTTCCAAAATATCTTTTTAGCCTTTTGCCCTCCGATTTTTTAAAAATCAAAGGTAATACCGATGGCAAGTCATCGAAGGATCAGGTGGGCTTGAAAGTTGTTTTTCCGGAAAGGATTTTCTTCAGGGTTTCTTTACCCTGTCCGGTCTGCACCAGTATAGTGAGACAGCCGGCCCGGTTTCCGGCCCCAATATCTTTGAGGCTGTCGCCGACAAAAATGCATTTCTTTAAATCCAGGTTCATTTCTCTGGCGGCCTTTGTTAATAATCCATGCGGGGCTCTTGGCATCGTCACCCAAAGGGGAAAGGGGGCTAAACCATGACGAATCTGTTCCTGCCCGTTGTTTTCCACTTGACCAATTTTCTTATATCATTTTATAATATCTTCATCCAAAAATAAAGGACTCTTAAAAAGCCATATAATGGACGGCGCAATAAAAAACTCCAGAGGCAAGGCGCGCAAACTGGAATCCGTACCAACCAAATCGTCCTGCGGAGGAAGATCCCTCTTTTCGCCAGTGGCGGACCGAGGTTGTTCAGAATCGCAGGAACCTGAGCAAAAACAGATAGATCCGGTTAATCCTCTCAGAAATAATTTTTCATAAGTATAAGGTATTACAATAGCTTAAATTTCACCATATGGGAAAGGAGTATGCCTGTATGTCACGTAATCTGGAAGAATTAGAATCGGAGGTCTTGAGCCTCGGTCTTGAAGGACGCGCTCAACTTGCCAAAAAGCTTATTCTGAGCCTTGATGCACCCAAGGAAGAAGAAAACCTTAACCTCTGGGTTGCCGAAGCCGAAAGACGGTTAAAAGAACTCAAGGAAGGCAAGGCCAAGGAAATACCCGCAGAAGAGGCCTTTCGCCGGGCAAGAGCCGCGATCTCGTGAAGACCGTAAACTTTCATGAAGACGCTTTCACTGAGATGATTGAGGCGTCTAAATAATATGAAGAAAGGGCATTCGGCCTTGGCATATCTTTCCTTGATTCTATTGAAGAAAGGGTATTGGCGTTATCGTTTATAGACCGGAAATAATATAGAATCAAAATTGTTGCTGCGGCCAAAGACGCGCACACCCAATCCGGTTTGATTCTGGTTTTGCCTGAAATTATTTTTATTAGAGACTCCCTCCCCTGACCGGTCTGGACCAGGATAGTCCGGCAACCGGCCCGGTTCCCGGCCTTAATAGCTAAGGGGGCTCTTTAAAAATCGGGAATACAAGTGACAAACCTTCCCGTCAAATTAATTATTTTCTATAACACCGGGCCAGGTAAACAAAAACCTCTCAGGCTGCCGCTGGAATTGGGACAAACAAGCTTGGTTTTACTGAAATAGAATCCTGGCCTTCCAAGGCCCTAACTCGCGCAAAAACAATCGGCTTACCTTCACTCCCATACTTATCCAATAACTCCAAGTTATATACCCTCATCTCGGGGTCGTTTTCAGGCAGGACTACCAGTTCAAAATGATCCGGAAGAGAAGCAAAGACCTGTGGATTGTTCATCAAATATTTCATGATTTGGCCAACCAAAAAAAGATTTCGCTCCACGACTCGTTGAGGGGCTTTTATTTTTTTCTGAGCCATTCTTCGTACCTCTTTCTGTAACGTTTCCAATTAATTCCCAAATCGTTTATAGCGGCCGTCAGGGCATCATTATAATCCTTAATTTCCATTTTAATTTTTTTAGGTTTATCGTAGGGGAAAAGTATATCGCAATGCGCAAAGCCATGGGCCGTATCATAGCGGACAATAGAAATCCAACCCTCAATCTCGACAAAACGACATTCCATCTGAACGGTAAATTTAAGGATCTTTCCCCGTTCCAGTTCAAATCTTACCCGAAGGGCCGTGTCTTTTTCCAATAACCGATGAAATTCAACAATTCGCATAATCCCATCCGGTAAAAACTCTTCACTTTCTTGCTTTCCCATATTGCTTAAATATACCGGAAAAACATTGGGATGCAAGATAAATCCTGATTTCTTAATTTATCTCTTTCAACTATTTTTTCCATTCCGGGTCAAATGTTTCAGAATCAAAGGGATCGTTGTATTTAAGTCCTCGGAAACCCATCGGGGTCTAATAATGGTTTTTCCGGAAAGGATTTTTTTCAGGGTTTCTTTCCCCTGACCGGTTTGGACCAGTATAGTGCAGCAACCGGCCCGGTTTCCGGCCTGGAGGTCTTTGAGGCTATCGCCGATGAAGATGCATTTTTTTAAATCCAGGTTCATTTCACTGGCGGCCTTTTTTAATAATCCGATGCGAGGTTTTCGGCAGCGGCAGTGGTCTTCCGGACGGTGGGGGCAGTAATATATCGCGGAAATCCGGCCTCCGGCTTTTTTAACCGCCTTTTGCATTCGGTCATGAATATCCATTAATCCGGCCTCGGGCACCAGCCCCCGACCGATGACCGATTGATTGGTAATCACCACCACCGGGATGCCGGCCTGATGGATTTTTTTTAGCGCTGGTCGGACTCCATTAATAAACCGGAACTCCTCCCAGGATTTGACATAATCCGGCCGGTCTTCGTTGATCACCCCGTCCCGGTCTAAAAAAAGCACTCGATCCATCAATTAACTCCTGATACCAATAGGCTTGTTCACCGCAGAGTCGCAGGGGGCGCAGAGAGCATCTGTTTATTCAATCCCCCCTTTCAGGGGATTGAATAAAACAATCGCTGGCTTACAGCCAATAAAACCAAAAGGCGGTGAATGTCTTTATTTCCAATCCTTCATCGGCAAATAAGCCTCCGCTGCCCTCCGAAGGACTATTTGGCCGAAGGCCAGAACGGGTTTTAACAATCCCGCCTCTCACGGGATTGTTAAAAAAATTCTCTCTGCGCTCTTTGCGGCTCTGCGGTGAATAATGTTTTCAAATACGTAGCTTCTTACAAATAAAAGCGGATTAATCTTCCAGGCCGTTGACAACCCGTATTATTCCATCCCGCATTAGAGGCACATTAAAGTTCAAAATCAACCCCAGTTTTAGGTTTGACAATTTAAGATAAGTCAAGAGCTGTGCCATATAAATCGGTTCAAACTTCTCACACGCTTTCAATTCAAGGATAACCGCATTTTCCACCACAATATCCAGTCGATAACCGGCATCCAACTTTTTTCCCTTATATATTAAAGGGAGGTTTTTTTGCCTTTCAAAAATAATATTTCGATTTTCAAATTCATAGCATAGGCATTCTTCATAAGTTGATTCAAGGAGTCCAGGCCCCAATTCCTTATGGACTTCAATAGCCGCCCTGATGATATTACCGCTTATCAGGTTGATATCCATCAATTCGCTATCCTCCAGATCATCATTTGGCCTGTGGCCAAGGTTAATTTAAAGAATCCCCTTTCTCAGGGGATTCTTTAATATAAAAACTCTCCGCGCCCTCTGCGGCTCTGCGGTGAAAATCTTTTAAAATATTGGATAGTTACCGCAGGGGCGCTGAGTACGCAGAGAGTACAGTTTTTAGTTCAATCCCGTGAGCGGCGGGATTGAACTGAGCAACTCTGGCCTTCGGCCAAATATTACCCGGAGGGTAGCGAAGCTTATTGATTACCGGTCTCTCTTCCCGGCAATCAATAATAATTCTTCTCCGCGCCCTCTGCGGCTCTGCGGTGAAACATCTTATTTCCTGCCACGTACCTCCCCGTCCAATCGCCCAAAAAACCGGACCATGAAGCGGTGCCGGCCTTCAGCCATCTTCCTGCCCGAATCGGTCAGCATCCGATCCTTAACCTTGATCAATTTGACCTGAAATTCCCGGTAAGCCGTGTCCTCCCGGCTGTAAGAAACGGTTTGAGAGAGATCCTTGTGTGAATTATGGAGCCTGGCCCCGACCTCCCCGGCGAAGAGGAAGGCCCGGCCGACACCGACGGCCCCGATGGAGTCCAGCTTGTCGGCGTCAAATAATATTTTGGCTTCCAGAGAGTTGGGGGCTTCCTTCCCTCTGAAACGGTGACTGCGGATACAAGCCAAAACCTCTTTTTGGACCTGTTTCGGCACCCCTAATCCGACCAAAATTTTTTCTGCCTTCGTCGCCCCTACCCGGGCATGGCAGATTTTTCCTTTAGAAGCCTGTTCTTCTTTCCGGCCGATATCATGGAGCAGGGCCGCCAAACCGAGGACCGTCAAATCCGCTTGTTCTCTTTTTCCGATTTTATGGCAAAGTTCATAGACCCGTTTGACATGGTCCCAGCCATGGCTAGCCGAAGAGGTTTCCATCTCCCGCTGAACGATGCCTTTTATTTCATCCCAGGTTGAAACTGGAAATAGCCGGTGGGATTTATGGGGTTTGCCAGCCATAATGGATCATTAATAGCAAGACCAAGAAAGGAAATAAAGAATTTTCTTTACAATCTAAGCGAAGGTAGAAACAATAAAAAAGGAGTTATCCCCAAACGAAACCGGGAGGTTTTATGGGTTTTGTTGCTTTCGGAAACCTACGGATTGGGCATGAATTTTTGCAGGAACCGTTCCCCATAGGCCTGGAGTTTATCGGGGGCCTCGATCTCCACCCAGCGATTGTCGGAAGTCAAACCTTTTATCTTTAATACAATGGATAATTTGGTGCTCAGCGGATCGATACATTTGATCTCCAGACGGCCTTCTTCCTCAATTTTCCCATAAGGATCCGGGGAGAGTGGAGAGGTGTGGAATGGACCGATCGCTAACGTTGAAGTGTCACCATCCAGGGAAGTAAAGGGTATTTTTCCCGATTCCAGCTTATGAATGACCTTCTTTTTGACCTCTGAACAGGGGATATCATGAATGATGAGGTTGACCCCGCCGGCCATCGGTTTCTTTTGCACCTCTTTACAGGAACAAGCCAGTATGAGTATTGGGAAAAAGATCAGAGCACAGATAACCGGCTTCATCAATAGATCACCCGCTCAATGATCTGTTGACCGTCCTTCTGGTATCGTTCAGCGGGAGAATGCAGGGCAAAGGAGAGATAGGGCTTGATGTTTGTTCCATAAGGCATTCGATAAAGGAGACTCATGAAATTTCTCAGCCGGGTGGTGATATTGCCGTTTCCACCGTCAGGATCCATAAGCGATCCGTCAGAGGTATGCCCTAAGAATCCCAGGGCGTGACCCATCTCATGGGTTACGGTATTTTCCAGCCCTCCTTTGCAAAAAAACTGGTTGGTACTGATTTCGACACGGGCCTGGATCATTCTGCCGGCATTGTTGTAAGTATAATAGGTCACCCCGCAATATTGCATGGAAGGGGTGTAACTGAAAGAAACGCCGTCTGAAGGTATATAATTGACATATTGAAAATTCACCGGACCTTGCCAGCGGTTGATGAATGATTCCGCCCCGGATATATTTCCAGTATAAACTTTTACGGTATTCGACTCCCAGCGTATGGTGTAGCCGTCCAGTTCTTTGGCGTTATAGTCATAAAGAAACCGGTAATCCTCCCGTGAGGCATCGCCTGCGGAATCCGTAGAATCCAGATGACAGGAACAAAGCCCCAGGATCAGGCAGAGGGTCCATCCGATTTTAACTATAGTTTTCAAAGTAGGGCCTTCCCTTTAGTGTTCATCCGGAGATGCAATATTTCCGGATGAAGCTTACAGCAATCAGCAAACCTGCATGAATAAAGGATTCTGCTGGACCCTAAAAGCTGGTCGCTATTTGCTCCACCCGGAAAAGGACCTTTTCCGGATGGATACTATCGTGAGGATCATCGTTGTTGGGGTGAGTGAAGGGATTCGAACCCTCGACCCCCAGGGCCACAACCTGGTGCTCTAACCGGCTGAGCTACACTCACCATTCGATTTATTATATTCGGAAGGAGCCAATCATGCAAGGAATTTTTAATGTTCATGCATAAAACCCTTTCCACTTGACTTATTTTCATAGATTTGCAACAATTCCTTTTCCCAAAAAAAATCTCAAAGGACCTCTGATGAAAGAAGAAGACATCCTTGAAATATTTAAACGCCGTACCCGCAATCCCTTTCGACCGAGGTCTTCCCAGCTTGTTCAAACCCTCTTTACCAATTTCAAAGCCTTCACCCCGGCCGGGGAATCTCTGGTTTGCGGGGAAGCAAAATATCAGGACAAGAGGATTTTGGTCATCGGCCAGGAAAAACCGACCCTGGAAAAATTGAGAAATCCGGAAAACGCCAAGAAGATTAATTTAGGTATGCTCTCGGCCGACGAACATTCACAGATATTGGGTATTTTGAAACAGGCCCGAACCATGGATCCGGAAGAACTGATGATTCTCTGCCTGATCGACACCTACGGGGCGGATATCTCCATGACCTCGGCCCGCCGCTTTCAGGCCTATTTTATCAGTCATCTGATTCATGAATTCCTGACCATTCCTATTCGTACCGTATCCATCGTTATCGGTGAAGGAGGCAGCGGCGGCGCCCTGGCCCTCCAGGTCACCGACCGCCGGGCTCAATTGCAGGACGCCCTCTACGCCACGGCCCCTCCGGAATCCATGGCTTCCATTATTTTCCGCGACGACAGCCGAATCCGGGATGCCTTGACGATATCCAAACCCACGGCCCAGGACCTAAAAAAAATTCGGGTGATTGATCAGATAATTCCCGTTCCGGAAGATATCAAAGACCTGCCGGGTTTTGTTGCTCCCATTGAGCATTATCTTCAGAGATGCATACGGGACCTGTTCCGCATAAAAATTAAAAGGCTGCAGGATAACAGGGAAAAACGAGCCTTGGCTTATGGCTTGCCCCGTCATCACGGTAAACTGCATGAACTGCGGCAGCTCCTGGAAAAGCCCATAAAAAAGTTTTTTTATAAAATTCCTCCGGACATCCAGGTGGTCACCTATAACAGTCAGACACAAGTTCCGGACGACTATGCCGGAACCGAGCCCTTGGAGTTGAATCAGGAATATATCCGCTGCGGTCAGGAACGAAGCCCCAAACCCTCAGGGGGATGCGGGCAGATGATCAAGCTGGAAGACTACCTCAGAAATTTTCAGGTCTGCCCCTTCTGCCAGCGCCAGAACATCCTTGATGCCGGCGGCTGGATAGATTGTATCACCGATCCAGAAAGTTTTTTCGAAATCAACCGCAATCTGACCGTCGCCAGTCTGTTGGACGATCAGTTCATGACCCATTACTATAAAGATTTTCTGGAAAAGCAGCGTTCCCATTTCAACGAATCCTTGGTTACCGGCGAGGCCTTGATTCACGGTCTGCCGGTGGTCCTGGCCATTTCCGAGTTTTATTTTAGCGGCGGGTCCATGGGCGTGGCCTTCGGGGAAAAATTCAAACAGGCCGTTGATCTGGCCATCGAAAAAAAATATCCCTTCATCTCCCTCTGCTGTTCCGGTGGAGCCCGGCTTTATGAAGGAATCCTGGCCTTGATGCAGATGGTTAAAACCATCGCCTCCATCAACCGCCTCAAGCGCCACGGATTACCCTTTATTTCTATCCTCGGAGACCCGTCCACCGGCGGGGCCATTGCCAGTTACGCCTCCCTGGGTGATGTTATTCTCTCCGAACCTAACGCCCTGGTTATTTTCACCGGCCCCAGGGTTATGGAATCCAGGGGCTTCGAGGTGGATGAAAGCCTGATCCGCTCCAATTCCCTTCAGCAGTTGTCCGGTCTGATCTATGAATACCAGGATTATTTTTTCGATATCCGGGGCATTCATCAGGTGACGGAGAGGAAAAATCTTAAACGTGAACTGGCCAAATATTTAGAGTTTTATCAAAGAACCCTGCCAAAATAAGAAACACCCATGCCGCCCGTAGACCCAGACGATATTTCCGTATTTCGGGACCACAGCCGGATCCCTGCTCATTATTGGGAAGAATTGTTACCTTTGGACCCGCTGGAGGTCTGCCGCAGGACCCTGGTTACCCGATCCGCAGAGGGAGAATTCCGGATTCCCTTCCTTAACCGAATCTATCTCTGCCGCCCCGAGCAGAACCGCATTTGGAGAACAGATGATCCGGAGAAAAATTTAAGTTTTCAGGAATACCTGGTGGTCTTGATGTATCTGCTCAAGGCCCAAGACCGGCCGGCGACAGGAAAGAAAATCAACGAACGGGAAATCCCGGGAGGGGAGTTGTTCTTCCGCGGACCCCATGCCCTCTTAAAAGAACCTCTGGAAAAACGGTTTGGGCGAGACCCCGAAGGATTTCTTCAGGCCGGTCTTAACCTCGGCGGTAGGGCAACAGGGAAGGGAGATGCTTCTTTTGAACTTTCTGTCCTGCCCAGGATCCCGGTGGAATATATCCTTTACCGGGCAGACGAAGAGTTTCCTGCCCAGTTGGTTATCAATTTCGACAGCAGCATCCATCTTCATCTGCCTTTGGACGTCATCTGGTCCATGATCAATCTGACCAGTTGGCGGTTATCGGTAAACCGGCCATGATTAAAGAAAAAGAACCATCCCTGCCTTTTTGGATTGATCTTCCCCAAAATATTCCGGGCTGGGAACATTTTGTCGGGGCCTGGCTCATCCCCGGACCTCCAACCATCGTGGTCGATGTCGGTCCCAAGGCTTCGGTGGGAATCCTGATCGATAAACTGCTGCAAATGGGGGTCACCAGAGTGGATTATGTTCTGTTGACTCACATCCACATCGATCATGCCGGTGGATTGGGACCTTTTCTTATACAATTCCCTCATGCCCAAGCCGTGGTACCGGCCAAAGGTCTGAACCATTTGGTGGAGCCGTCGCGGCTTTGGGAAGGCAGTCTGAAAACACTTGGGGACAAAGCTATAGCCTACGGCCCCATCGATCCGGCGCCGGCAGACCGCCTGGTTGTCCATGACGCCTTTTCCCTTTCGGATTTAACCATCCTGGAAACCCCGGGTCATGCCCCTTTTCATTTAAGTTTCGCCTATAAGGATTTTCTATTTTGCGGCGAGTCGGCCGGGGTTTTTGCCTCTTTTGGAGATCAGATCTATCTTCGTCCCCCTACCCCACCCCGTTTCTTCTTTGAAACTACGGTTGAAAGCGTGGAAAAGATGCTGCCCTTAAGCGACCGATCCATTTTTTTCGGTCATACCGGGAGCTACTCCAGCAGCCATACGATTTTGAGGTTGTATCGGGACCAGCTCCAGCGCTGGAGGGAAATCATTTCCGCCTTGATGCGAGAAGACCCGGAAGACCTGGTTTCCAGGGCACTGTCAGTCCTTTTAGAAAAAGACCCCTTACTGGCCTGTTTTAGGGAAATGGATAGCCGCTCTCAGGAGCGGGAACGCTATTTTATGACCAACAGCATCGCCGGATTTGCGGGGTATCTGGAAAATCTCTCTTAAATGCTGGAATTCAGAATCCAGGAGCCGGAATTCTAAATGAGGAGAGGGAGTAAAAGGTTTTTGGTGTTATTCCGGACTCTGTATCCTGCTTCCCGGATTCTACTTTCTTATTGAGTTCTCCTGCATAATCGTGTATATAACCCCCTATGCCCCCGTAGCTCAGGTGGATAGAGCGGCAGATTCCTAATCTGTAGGCCGTGAGTTCAAGTCTCGCCGGGGGCACCAAGTAATATCAATAAGTTAAATTAAAAATAACCATTCTATAAAATCTTTTTGGAGGGGATTGGAGGGGATAAACTCCCAGTCCTCTCACGCATAAAACACATGCCGCCCGATCTCGATCAAGGGCCGCTTCTTTCTGGCCCAGGCCGGCCGAATGCTTTTTTCGTGGTAATACAGGGCCGTGGTATTGGGCTGTATGGTCCCGGCCAGGAGCCCCTTGGCCAGGCCGTAACACTCCTTGAGCCAGGGTCCAAACTCGGGGTTGCGCAGCGCCGCCGTGAAATCCAGAGCGATTTCCATGGCCCCGATATAGTTAGGGTCCAGGCGGTTGGCAATGGTCCAGGAGAATTGTTTCGGGGCCAGGATCACCGACGGCACCGAATCCCCGTATAACCGGCCCCAGCGGGGATGGGCCTTTCCCCAGGCCACCCGGTTCAGGACCACCGAACCCACGGCGATCCGGCCGGCCTCCCATTCCCCCCGGGCCTCGCGGTCGATACAAAGGCCCAATAACTGATCCTCGGGAAGCGCTTGAAAAATCATTCCATCACCCCGTATTTGGTTAAAATCCGGGATAGCTCATCGCAATCCACTTTTAACTCCTTACAGAAGGTGAGGTTGGTATACATCAGCACCGACAACACCTTTCGTATATGGGCGAATTCCCGCTCCAGGTTATCGAAGCACTCGTCCCCACCGGTCAGGCGGTCAGTGTGCTTCTCCAACGCGGCCATGATGCGCCCCACACAAGCCTCCCTTTTCTGATTACAGGCCTCTGCCGTCACTCTCGACGACTGGGAAAGCCAACGGTCCCACACCCACTTCCCCAACAAGGTCACCACCGCAGTCACAAAGAGCATGAAGGCGCTTTCCCAGGTCATGGCCATACCTCCTATTTAGTCACCAGACCAAGGAAGTCAGCTACTACCTTGGTGATGAAGTTGGTGTTGAACCAACGGTTAGGGGTGTAGATTTTAGTCCCGTCCTTGCGGATGGTAACAGTGTAGTCCTTGGCCACCATTGACCCATCCGGGCGGATGGTCAGGGTGGAGGCGCAACTGGTCAGGACCAGAAGCAGTACGGCCAGCGCCAGAATCAAGGTCTTCCAACCTCCGACATCACCTCTCCATAGAGCAACCAATTGTTTCATTTTCACACCTCCTCAGAGCTTGTTTCCGGGAAAGGGTTTTTCTCCATCGGCCATTCCCCCACTACGCACTTTTCATCATATCCATATGGATATTTTTCTCCATAAGGCAGGCTTGGGGCAAACCTAATATCCCTGGCATTTCGTGTGGGGACATACTCCTCGTTAGTTTCCCTATAATCTGGCCTAAATGATATGTCGCACTCCGATCCATCCATCCGCTGGCCTTGGCCTATAATCTCATATTTCAAAGCCTTGAGCGCTTCCGCAAGTTTCTGCCGATCTTTTACTGGGAGGGCAGGTTGCACGTTTAAAATATACTTGATTGATTCTTCCATAAATCCTCCATTAATTTTGAAATAACTCCCCCATCTTAACCCGATCCCCGAACTCACAAAGCCTTTCCCGAATAGCAGGCCCAAGACGAAATCCGCACTTTTCAGGACCATCGTTGACTATGCAAATAGCAGTAGCCTTTGGATTTGATTTTAACTGACTCAAAACCTTAACGACTTCACCATCAAACCAGTCATGGATTTTATAATTCTGCTTTTCCAGTTCGATCAGTTCAATATCATAGGCCCATGGCGTACCGGAATAAGCGCATCCGAGCGCATACCATAAAGCGTGGTCCTTATAGTGATGGAAGCCAGCTTCCCGCATCCTACTGGCTATGGTGTCCATGTCGGCTACAACATATTCGATAGGCTCAGGTTCGGGAACTGGTACAGGGGTAGGCTGAGGAACCGGTATCGGATGATCTTTAAAATACTGCTCCACTGCCTTCTGGATCAGTCCGGGGAGGGACGCCTCCAGTTTCTCCAGCACCTTGTTGGCTATCACATCCCATAGTGTCATGGTCTCACCTCCTTACGGCTGTCCATACAACCCTGAACCTCATAATAATCCGGGGCAGGCCCCCAAATAATCCCGGTCCCTTTACATGACCTGCACGGTTCGAACCCAGTACCGGAGGAGGACCATACACCCGTTGTTGAACTGTAAAACCCCTCCTGGACCAAGCCTCTTCCATTACACACTACACATTTATAAGGTGTCATGTCCCTACCCTCCTTGAATCACTATTCGAAATTGAATTGGAATCGTGGTAGTGGAAAAGTCCACCAGGTCGGATACCTCATTACTCCATCCGCTCTCCGCCCCACTGGTGGCCACGGCGGTTGCCACAAAATAAACCAACCTTTTCCCTCCGTCCGGTACAACACTGACCGGAGTGGGGTGGATGTATTCAGATTGGGGTGTGCCTCCGTATGGGACGGTTGCCAAAAGAGAGTAAGGGCCACCCTGAGTGAAGGAATAGTGAATGCGCCACTCCTTCAGCACCGGGAGATCAGCCGCACTCTGCTCCCAGGTGAAGGTGACGGTTTTGGTGGCCGAGTAGCCGGTGTTAACCAGAAACCAGAGGGATACCAGGGCCAGCAGGGCCAGGGTCCACACAACAACTCTTGTCATTTGGTGTATCATTTTTCCCACCTCCCGTTTGTTAGTTCAGCCAGGACCTCAATGGTCAACTGACCCTCAAAGATCACTTCCATGTCCTTGTCAATACGCCACCGATCGGCCAGGTCGTCCGGGGTCAAACCATAGACGATATTCTTGAACCCCGCCCCGGCCATGAACTTCCCGGTCAGCTCGCTGCACACCCCCGGCCCGAAGGCGAAGAACTTGCTCAGCTTGAGCAGGTGGAGGGGCAGCCTCCAAACCGGGTACAGGCACCCCACGTCCTTCTCCACCACGGCCAGGCCGGTGGCTGCCCTGATCGGGGTCATGCCCAGGTTACGGGCGATCAGTACCCTATGCCCCAACTGGTCCTTGAGCCGGTAGTGGTGGATACGCCACCGGGCCTCCACCGTCCCCCCTTCGGGGTTGGCCACCACCCCGGTGTGGTTGTAGGTTGACTCATTATCCGTGGACCAGAACCACTGGACTACACGGATAGCACATGACAAGGCCCCCTTGCTCCGGGAACAGAATAGATCCCCCGGCCTAAGCACTTTCAGATTTCCCATTACCACCCTCCTTTTCCTGGTCCTGGGTCAATGCCCGGACCTTTTCCTGGATTTCCCTGGCCGCCGTTTGCAGCACCACAAACCGCTGCTGGATATACTTGGTCTCCCAGAACACGGCCTCGGCTTGGAGTGTCAACCGTTCCAGTTCTACTTTATTTGATTCCACCACCCATCACCCCCTCATTGTAAAATATGGGAATAGTCCCGTAGATAAGTAATAGCCTTAGCCATGTTCTTCAATATCCGCTTGACATCGGCCAGACTCTTAACATTCCCCTCGATCCACTCCTCGACCTGATCTGCGGTCCAGGTGGCCCATCCAGGCAACTCCTCCATCCCGGCTTTGGCCTCAACGACCTTGGTTTGTTTGGCCTCTTGCTCCGCCTTCTGTTGCCGCAAAACTGGATCGGCTTCCTGGGCCTGGGCATACTCTTCCTCTGTGGCCCAAAAGATCCTGACCTCATCGGCCATATATCCAGTATTGAGGGCATTTTGAAAAAGAGTATTGAGCCTGGATGATTCCAGATCATCGCAATTTTTGAGGTACTTTTGATAATCTTCATTATCCGTAAACTCTGCCTTGGGACGACGATCTACTTTCCCCCCGGACTGCATTTCCAGGATGTGATTATCAATTTTTCGTTGGCAAACTCTAAACATCCTAATCTCCTTATCTAAGAGCCAGGTAAGAAGCAATAAGTGTCCCGGTAGGTGATCCCGTTTTAGTCCAGGTTACGGTAAACCCATCACTACCCAGTGTTGTAATAGCCCCTGTTGCGTAGTTGGTAACGGTGGAGTCTGCCCACCCGAGAGAATACCCGCTGCCAACAATATTGCTGATATCATAATTAAGTATATGATAGTGGTTGCTCCCATCATCAAACCCCAAACAGAAACCGGGGGAATTGCTTCTTGCACTAAGGATAATTATCATGGATGGTTTAAATCCCACCCCTGTGATTTCCTGTGTGCCTGATGCTGCTGACAGATCATGCTCAAATGTCCCCTCGTACAACCCCTTAGCCCACTCCGGGGCTGTGGCTGCGGCATTCATAAACATTTTGTGGTTGGCCGTCCCTTTGGCCAACCTGGTCAAGGCCCCGCCCGCTCTGTACCAAATGTCCCCATCTGCATCTGACCCTACCACAAAGGGGTTGGTCCCCAGCAGGGTCCTCACCTGTGCCCCGGTTAGATCATCAATACTCCCCCCGGTGATCCTCCCCACCAGCCTCTGCTCGGCCACGGTCAGGGCGGCAGGGGT
>JBFMBU010000035.1:0-21251 GCA_040755035.1 Thermodesulfobacteriota bacterium | reverse complement strand
GAAAAAATTCTGAAACAGGTCGCGCCTTTGAACCTGACCGATCCCGAAATGGAGACCTTTTCCCCCGAAAATTGTCAAACCCTCCATGATATTATCCGTTTTGCCCACGAAATGGCCTTGCGGGAACTGTTCGATCCGAACAAGGACCTGACCTTCTCCGAAAAATTTTCCAAAAAATTACTGGCCGATCTGCCTATGGAGTGGTGGGTGATCGATCTGGAGGGAGGAATCAGACCCGGTCAGGAAGGTCCGACCCTGACTCTGGAGGATATTCGTTCGAAGCCCTTGCTGGCTTTGTGGGAAGGCCTAAAGGCCGTACCCTGGAAAGGACCGCCTCCGCTGGACGCCCGGGGATTTATGTCCATCCTGGCCGAATCGACCATGGACCCCTCCCTGAATTACGGTGTGGATTCCGAAATGGGGGCTAAAAATTATGCCCTGATCTCGGAGAATTTCTGTCATCTGAGCACCCGCCTGGGGTTTCACTTTTCAACGGTGGAGACCTTTCTGGGGGATCTGGCGGCTGAAAATTACATTTGGTTTTATTTCAAAGGCGGTGCTGCCGACCGGGGCCGGAAAGAGCAAAGAAGCCGTCTCATGCAAACCATTTTGGAAAGGTTTCACTTCTGGGTGCGGATAAAAGGGGATATGCTCTCGGCCCGGCTGGAACGGCAGGAGAAAACGATCATTGCGGAAAGGCTGAAGGTCCTCGGCTATCTGATCCTGCATACCCGGCAGTTGGACATGGTCCTCTCCGACCCGGGGAAGGTGGACCGGCAGGCGGGAAAAATGCTGGAGGAGATCGGAACTTTTGTGAACATCCCTTGAAAAGAAGTGTAGTTTCCTTAAGATCGGGAGAAAGGCTATCATTCTTTCTGTGTAATTTGAAAAAAAAGGCAGCAAGGGAAAACAAAATACGAGATACGAGGACCGAGATACATCTAAAAGGAGGTGTTCATGGAAGGCATTCGATTATTATTGGTGGACGATGAAGAGGACTTTCGAACCACCCTGGCCAATCGACTGAAAAAAAGAAAGCTGTCGGTTCAGGCCGCCGCCGATGGTTACCAGGCCATAGAGATCGTTCGGGCCCTCCCCATCGATGTAGCTATCGTCGATGTCAAGATGCCGGGCATGGACGGATTGGAGACCCTGAAACAAATCAAACAGATCAACGCCCTGGTGGAGGTGATCATGCTTACCGGCCATGCCTCGGTGGAATCCGGCATTGAAGGGATGAGGTTGGGGGCCTTTGATTACCTGATGAAGCCCTGCGACATCGATGAACTGGTCCTCAAAATCGAGGATGCCTATCAGCAGAAGCTGGTCCGGGAAAAGGTTTGAAAGGAAAGGGTGTTGCAAATGCTGAGCGATACACAACTAAAGAAATACGCCGAGGTCCTTTTCTGGGGACTGACCACGGCCAGAAAAGATCCTTTTCAAAAAAAAGATATTATTTTGATTCAATATGAGCCTCCAGCCCTGAGGCTGGCCGAGGTCCTTTATGCAGGGATATTGGAACGGGGATTTAATCCCGTTCAACGGATGGGGCTGACCTGGAGGATGGAACGGGATTTTTTTCTCAAATCCAAAGAAGACCAGTTGCTTTTTATCCCCCCCGGGGAGAAAGAATTGTATAAAAACATTCAGGGAAGGATTTTCCTGCGGGCCCCCCAGTCCCTGACCCATTTGAAGGAGGTGGACCCGAAAAAGATCGGTCAGGTGCTGGTCTCCAGAAAGCCCCTTCGGAACATCATGGATCGGCGCGAAGAGCAGGGGCGCTACAGTTGGACCCTCTGCAGTTTCCCCACCGAAGAACCGGCCCGTCAGGCCGGGCTTTCCCTCAAGGAATACACCCGCCAGATCGTCAAGGCCTGTTATCTGGATAAAAATGATCCCGTTTCGGAATGGAAAGCCATTTACCGGGAGGTGGGCCGGATCAAAAAATGGCTTAACGGACTCAAGGTGAAATATTTCCGGATTGAGACGGCCAATATGGACCTGCGGATTACCCCCGGCGAGCATCGTCGCTGGAAGGGGATCTCCGGGCACAATATACCCAGTTTTGAAATTTTCCTGTCCCCGGACTGGCGGGGGACGGAGGGGACCTATTACGCCAACCTGCCCGCCTTCCGCACCGGCAATTATGTGGAAGAAATCCGCTTGACCTTTAGCAAAGGATCGCTGACCCGGGTGACGGCCAAAAGCGGGGAGGAATTCACCCGCAAGCAGGTAGCCATGGACCGGGGGGCTTCCAGGGTCGGCGAATTTTCCCTGACCGACAAACGCTTCTCCCGCATTGACCGCTTCATGGCCGACACCCTTTTTGACGAAAACTTCGGGGGGCGGCAGGGCAATTGTCATATCGCCTTGGGCGCTTCTTACTCCGATACCTTTGACGGTAATCCGGCTGAGTTGACTAAGGCTAAAAAAGAAAAGCTGGGATTCAACGATTCGGCCCTGCACTGGGACCTGGTCAATACCGAGCAGAAAACCGTCACCGCCTATCTTAAAAACGGCCGCTCCCTGGTGATCTATGAAAACGGGAGGTTCCGTTATTGAACCGGGGCTGGTTTTTTTCGCTTGACGTAGCGGATGTTTTATATCTAAATCTGATGTCGAGGATTTCAGATAAGGTCGGTATCCCGGCCGGAGGGAAAAATCCTGACCATAGCGGTCTCTATCCGGATCGCTTTCACCCATCACTTTGACCGGAGAGGCTTTTTACCCTTCCCTCCAGGGTAAAAAGGGTCGGTTTTTGTGCTTTAATTTATGGCTATTGATAAAAAAAAGGAGGACTTGCTGCTATGAAAAAAAACAGAACCGAACATTTCCTGGTCACCTTATCCGTATTTTTAATCCTGATCCTTTTAAGTTCTTTGCCGGTTTTTGCTGAACCCAAGCTGACCAAAGAATCCATTCCGCCCGAAATCAGCGGTGATATGCGGCATCAGACCGAAATGCTTTTTTCCAAGAATCCCCTGGACCGTATTCAGGGAGCCATCACCCTGGGGAAAATGGGGCGCCGGGCCGGGGCCGCCTCCCCCTATTTAATCTCCCTTTTTGACGATAGCGAAACGGTCTGGTACGCCCCGGGGAATGAATTCACTTCCCCCGCGCATGAAGCCGCCAAGGCCGTGGTCAAAATAAAAGACCTGCGCTATCTCAACCTGATTACAGCGGCCCTGAAGGATAAAAATCCGGAGGCCAGAGAACGGGCGGCCGAGGTTTTGGGTAAACTGAAAGACCATCGTGCCGTTCAACCGCTGACCCTGGCCCTGAAAGACGAAAACGCCGAGGTGCGGGAAGCAGCGGTGGAGGCCTTGGGGGAGTTTAAAGACTCCCGTACCTTGGATGCTCTGGTAGGAAGTCTGAAAGATTCAAGCCCGGAGGTGCGCGAGGCCGTTGTCGAGGTTTTAAAAAAAATGAAAGACCACCGGGCCGTTCAACCCCTGATCAGCGCCCTCAAGGACGAAAACCCTGAGGTGCGGGAAGCGGCTTTGGAAGCCCTGGGGGAATTTAAAGATCCCTCGGCCGTTGAGGCGATCAATCCGATGCTGAAAGACCCGGCAGCCAACGTCAGGGAAAAGGCGGCTGAGGTCCTGGGCAAGCTGAAAGACCCCCGGTCGGTCACCGGGTTGACAGCGGCCTTGAAGGATGCAGCGGCGGATGTGCGCAGTCAGGCCGCCAAGGCCCTGGGGGAAATCAGAAATCCCCAGATCATCGATCATTTGATCGCCCTGCTTAAAGAGGAAAACAAGAAGGTGCGGGAAGCGGCCAGGGAAGCCCTGAAGAAATTCAAGAACCAGGCCGTTGAACCGTTGATCGGGGCCTTGAAGGATGCCAATGCCCGCGTGAGATACGAAGCCGGCAAGGTGTTAAAGGAAATCACCGGGAAAAAATATAAGGACGATCACTCCAGGTGGAGCGAGTGGTGGAATAGAAACAAGGCCACGGCCAAATAACTAATGCTTCCGTTTTTTCTCCAACCCGGACCAGCCGGAACCAAAAATGAATATTCGAAAATTCTTTATTCGGTCCGGGGTTGGCCCTTGTTTTTGAGTAAATTCAATCCGGTTTGCATAGGATTTCTTTATTAAGCCCCTGATTAACCAACGATACTATCGGCCCATCTTTACCCGGCGGAAGATATTCTCCGGGTAAGGATGGTAAAAAATCCCCCCTAGCGGATGCTGAGCAAGATCTCCTTGCCGAACTCCAGACAATCGATCCGTTTCAGGTGGTCGCTGTCGGGAAGGTGTTCCATCATGGGCAGCACATCATACTCCAATAAGGACTTGGTGATCCTCCCTGGAAAAACCCTTTTGGGGACCTGGTTGACTCCGAGTACTTTCAGCAATTGATTATCGATATAGCGTTCGACCTGCCTGGGACCGATGGGTTGTCCCATATTATGACAGACGGCCCATAAGCCTCGGACCTTGTCCTTCAACCCGCTTTTGTTTTCCTCTAAGTATTTTTTCAATTGGGGATGAATTCTGAGATTTCGGATGGAACTGCCGACAACCAGGTGGTCAAAGCCCTTCAGGTCCGGGTTTTCATGGACATCAAAGACATCGGCGATCCCCTCCAGCCCTTCGCTGATCCAGACCCCGGCATCCCTGGAGCTGCCGCACCAGGTCCCGTAGAGGATGGCCCATTTTTTTCCTGAGGGCCGGGGATAATATTTTAAGGCCCAGGCCTTATCTCCCAGGGAGGTGAGGGTTCCGGCCAGACCCATTTTGAGAAACGACCGTCTTTTCATAGAAAACTCCTTTCCTTTTAAAAAAGTTGAAATCCGAAAAGCCGTAGGGTGAGCTAACGTTCTTAACTCATTTCTATCACAATCATAGATTGTCTGAAAATATATCATGCCCAACTTAATGAAAGAAGCGAAAACGGCGCCCCTGAAGCAAAACCGACCTTATTTAAAAAAAATGAGGAAAAAAATAATAAAGTCAAGTAAACTTCCTTGGAAAAACCAAAAGGAGAAAAACCATGAAACGGACCGCCTTTAAAATCGTTCTCTCAGCTTTTATCGGTTTGGTCGGGTCTTTTTCTCAAGGGATGCTCCCGGAAAAAGCCCAGGCCCAGGGCTTCATGTATCAGGAGTTCGACGGGGTGTATCTTTATTACACCCCCCAAGACACGGCCGTTTACCGGGAGTTGTTGCCCCCTGTCTTCGATCTGCCCGACCAACCTCTAATCTGGGGCTTTGTCGTCGATTATTATAAAATGGCCCCTTGGTCCCTCGAACCTTATCAAGAGGTGGCAATTTTCCTTTTGGGCAAATACAAGGGTGAAGAGGTCTGGCATTGTATCACCATGCCGGTTACTTCGGAGCGGGCGCGGATCGGCGGCATCCGCAATCTTGGATATCCGAAGGTATTGGCCGATATCGTTTTTACCCGCCAAGAGCCTATTTTTTCAGGGACGTTAAAAGCAGGGGGAAAGACCCTATTGGAGGTGACCCTGGACACCAAAGACCGGACGGTTAGCGACAAGGAAAGGGAATGGTTTAAACGATTAACCGGGATTCCTTCCCTGAATTTTCGCAACGGGAAACTGATCGACCCGGTCCCGGCTGCCAGAAAGGCCAGGACCAACCTGCTGGAATTGTCGGAAAAGATGGCGGGGACCTTTAAGGTTCAGGTCGGTCGGGCCGTAATTAAAGGGTCCCCTGAAGCCGTCCCGACAGATCCCGATTGGCGACCCAAGGCCTTTGGTATTAAGGCAAAAGAAATCGTTCTGGCCTATTATTTCCAAAACAGGTACGGTTTCAGTTTCGGGGTCCCTAAACAGGTCTCTGAATAACATCCCAAATCGGAGGCGGAGATGACTAATGACCCAAGAAACAGACCCGGTGGATTAATGAACCGTCGGGAAGTGTTAAAACTGGCCGGGTTTGCCGTGGGCGGTGCGGCTGTGGGTATCCCCATGGTTTCCGCCCGAGGAACGCAACCGCCTGATAAAGGGGAACCACTCCCTTCCCACCAGATCTCGACCTTTCCCCATTTATTTACCCCTCTGAAAATCGGGACCTTTATCGTACGGAACCGTATACTCAGCACCGCCCATTTCACCGGTTTCGGGGAAAGGAGTCTGCCATCTGACCGGCACCGGGCTTACTGGGGTTCCAAGGCCAAAGGGGGCATCGGCTTGATTATCACCGAGGTCCAGCCGGTCCACCCGACGGCCGGTATCGGACCCTCCATGATTCAATGCTACAAGGAAGGTGTTTCCCAGGCTTTCAAGCCGGTGGTCGATGAAATTCATCAAGCCGGGGGCCGGATCATCGCCCAGATCTGGCACCCGGGCAAATCCACCCTTCCCTATAGCGTCAAGGAGGTTGTCTCTTCTTCAGCCATTCCCAGTCCGACCTATGGGAACCGGCCCCGGCCTCTGACCATCAGGGAAATTCAGGAATTGGTGCAATGTTTCGCCCAGGGCGCAGCCCGGATGCGGGAAGGGGGGCTGGACGGGGTAGAGATCCATTGCGCTCACGGGTATTTGCCCTTGCAGTTCATGTCTCCTTTGCAAAATGTCCGCAACGATGAATACGGAGGGAGCGAGACTAATCGCATCCGTTTTCCGATGGAAGTGATCAGCGCTGTTCGTAAAACTTTAGGAAAGGATTTTACGCTCGGCATTCGGATCACCGGGGATGAACTGATTCCCGGGGGCCTTACCCTTTCGGATATGAAACGCATCACTCCGCAATTGGTGGAGGCCGGGGATCTCGATTATGTTAATGTCAGTCTGGGGGGCGGAAATGTCATTGCGCCCATGGGAACACCCCATGGGGCCTTTGTCTATCTGGCCGAGGGAATCAAGGAGGTGGTCAAGGTCCCGGTCTTCTGCATCGGGCGGATTGTGGACCCGGCCATGGCCGAAGAGATCGTGGCCCGGAAAAGAGCCGATATGGTGGGCATGACCCGGGCCAATATGGCTGATCCCGAACTGGCCCAGAAGGCCAGGGAAGGCCGGGTGGAAGAGATACGCCCCTGCATCGGGCTGATGACCTGCTGGTCACGCACCGCCCACCCGGAGGGCATTACCTGCGGTCTGAACCCGAGTGTGGGCCGGGAAGAAAAATTCAGGATAAAACCGGCTGAGAGAAAGAAAAGGATCCTGGTCGTTGGCGGCGGGGCGGCGGGGATGGAGGCGGCCCGGGTGGCTGCCGAACGGGGGCATTCGGTTGTCCTCTATGAAAAGGAACCTTTTTTAGGGGGTCAACTGGTGATCGCGGCCAAAACCCTGAACCGGGCGGAAATGAGTAAACCCATTGCCTATTATCAGGTCCTGTTTAAGAAACTCGGGGTTATAGTGAAACTGGGATATCTTGTTACCCGGGAAATCATCGATCAGGAAAACCCGGATGAAATCATCGTCGCCAGCGGGGGCATTCCCAAGGGCCTGGACCTTTCAGGAGCAACCCCCGGCCGGGTGGTTCAGGGACGGGAGGTATTGATGGGCAGGTTGGAAACCGGGAAGAATGTGGTCGTCATAGCCGGTGATGCCGGGATGGAGGGATTGAGTACGGCTGAATTTCTGGCCGATCAGGGGAAAAAAGTGGAGGTCCTGATTCCGCAGTATAAGGCCGGGCAGGAGGTGGAAAACATCACCGGATATCATCTTTTCTACCGATTGAATCGAAAAGGGGTAATCCTTAGCACCCGAACACGGATTGAATCCATACGAGGCCGGAACGTCTTGGCCTCCAAGGGAGGAACTTCCTATATCGTTGAGAATGTGGATACGGTGGTCCTTTCCCTGGGGAGCGTTTCCAATGATGAACTGCTGCGGCGCCTAAGCGGTGAGAAAAGAAAAGTACATGCCGTCGGCCAATGTCGGCAGGTGGGGGGATTGCTGGAATCGATTTCGGACGGGCTCAAGGTGGGGCTGGAGATATGAAAGCAAAGTGCAGAGGGCATGGCGTAAAGCGTAAGAAATTAAGAGCAAAGGGCATGGAGTATGGGGCATAGTGAATAGAGCAGGGGGCAGGATATCGAATGTGAGAGAGGAAGATCTATGGAAAAAATGAATCATGATCCAAGGGGACCGGTCCGGGCTTGGGGCCTGTCCGGGTGGCTGCTGTGGATGAATGCCTTTCTAAGTTTCTTTATGATCACTCTCCTGCTCCTGGCAGGCGGCCTTTGGTACTCAGATCGGATGATGGGCGCGATAGTCAATCATCTGATCATGCCTCGAATAACCGGTTTGGTCCAAAAGAATCCGGATATGTTATTCAGTCTCTCAAATTCCCTGACCACGCAAGCCTTGGCCACCAGGGTTAATTTATTTCTTAAGGAAGACCCCCAATGCCTGAGCCGATTCATCAAAGCCGTCAATCCAGTCTTAGTGGCGGAAGCCCTGAACCGGGTAGGCAAGGAAAATCCGGAACAGATCAGCTTGTTGTTGAAAAATCTGGAAGCCCAGGCCCTGAGCGGACTTAACAGCCATATACTGAGAAACAACCGGCCTCTGCTGGCGGCCCTGATCACCACTGTTGATCGTCAAGCCTTGGGGGCGGTATGGGTGAAAGCGGTTTCCCTGGACCCGCGGCTTTTCTCAAAGGGTATAGAGGGGCTTCAACCCGCTCCCTTTTCCAAGGCCTTCAATCATACCCTGCGCAACCAAAAGATATTTTTAAGTGATTTGCTCGGGACTCTGGATATGGGCTCCATCGCGGCTTTAATCGATAAGATCGCCAAAGAGCACCCTGAATTCATGAATGAGCTGGTGGATAAAATCGTGGAACTGATTCGTAAGGATTTTATGAAATCGGGGATTTATTAAAGGACCGGCGATGATCGGACTATCTTTCCGCTTCATCGCCGGTGCAGAAGTTACCTTTTCCGTCCTCCGCCGAAAATCGAGCCCAGGACCCCGCGGATGATCTGACGGCCGATCTGGCTGCCGATGGCGTGGGCCGCGCTTTTGGCCATGGCCCCAAAGAGTCTGGAGGTCTCGGAAGGTTTCTCCTTCTCCTGCTTTTTGGCTTCAGCCGCCTCCAGGGCCTCGGCCTGCTGTTGTTCGGTGCGGATCTTCAGTTTTTCATAGGCCGATTCGCGGTCCACTTCCTTTTCATAATGACCGAACAGGGCCGAGCCTTTTAAAACCCGGGAACGTTCTTCGGCGGACAAAGGGGATAAACGGCTTTGGGGAGGGTGAACAAAGGCCCGTTCCACGGGTGTCGGTGCGCCCTTGGAATCGAGTACCGAAACCAGGGCTTCCCCGACCTTGAGTTCGGTGATCGCCTCGGCCACATTCAATGAGGGATTGGTCCTGAAGGTATCGGCAGCGGCCCGGACGGCTTTCTGGTCCTTGGGGGTAAAAGCCCGCAGGGCATGCTGGACCCGGTTGCCCAATTGGCCCAGGACCTCGTCCGGGATATCCATGGGGTTCTGGGTGCAAAAATAGACCCCCACCCCTTTGGAACGGATAAGACGGACTACCTGTTCAATCTTTTCCTGCAAGGCCTTGGGGATATCCTCGAACAGCAGATGGGCTTCATCAAAAAAGAAGACCAGTTTGGGTTTTTCGGGGTCACCCACTTCAGGGAGCTGCTCGAACAGTTCCGAGAGCATCCAAAGGAGCAGGGTGGCATAGACTTTGGGGGACTGCATCAGCCGGTCGGCGGCCAGAATATTAATCACCCCTTTCCCCTTGCTGTCGGTCTGGATAAAATCATTGATATCCAGGGAAGGTTCCCCGAAAAATTTTGCCCCTCCTTCCTGATCCAGGGCCAAAAGGTTGCGTTGAATGGCCCCGATGCTGGCCTTGGAAATATTTCCATACTGGGTTTTGAATTGGTCGGCGTTATCGCCGACAAACTGGACCATAGCCTGGAGGTCTTTCAAATCCAGGAGCAGCAGACCGTTGTCATCGGCGATCTTGAAGGAAATGGTCAGGATACTGCCCTGGGTTTCATTAAGGTTCAAGATACGGCTTAAAAGTAAAGGACCCATCTCTGAGATGGTGGTTCGCACCGGGTGGCCCTGCTCCCCGAAGACATCCCAAAAAACCGCCGGGTAACCTTCAAAGGCGAAGTCCTTCAAGCCCAACTGCTCTACCCGCTCCACCACCTTGGGATTTTCCCCGCCCGGCAAAGGTACTCCGGAAAGGTCTCCTTTGATATCCGCTAAAAATACCGGGACACCTATGCGGCTGAACTGTTCGGCCAGAACCCGCAGACTTACGGTCTTTCCTGTGCCTGTGGCTCCGGCGATCAGGCCATGGCGGTTGGCCAGGCCTGCCAGAAGGGAAATGGTGCCCTGGGAATGGGCGATAGGCAGCAATAAGGTTTGAACCATGTCAACCTCCCTGGGTAATAATCGAACCATACCGTGAAACTGCGGGTAGATCGATTAGTTAGTTTCCATCCGGAAATTCACAATTTCCGGATAAAGCCTACAGCAGTCGGCAATCAGCAATTAGCAGACCCGCTTGAATAAAGGGTTTTACCAGCTGAATACTAGGTAGTAACCGTCTCCCAAGATGGTCTCGCAAAAAGTCCAATTTTGTCATTTCGAGGAGAGAAGCGACGAGAAATCTTTAATGATTTCAAGATTTCTCCCTTCGGTCGAAATGACAACGAAGGGTTTTTACACTTTTTGCGAGACCATCTTGTGAGATTCTCAATAAGATCTTCTTTCGGTTATCTTAATAGGTAAGGGATTTTAAAATCAAGATTTTTTTAAAAAAGATCGCTGCTTTTATTGGAAACCGCAAAAAACGCCCTCAGGAACGGTTGTCCTTCGATCATGGGAAAAGCGGATGATCCCCTAAAGATTCGGGCACCCCTACCCGAGGGGATTGTAAAAGCTGTCGTCGAGGCTTATTATATTGAAAAATAGTATGGAGCGGGAAAATGGAAAAATTGGATTTTGAACAGGGTCCCATACGGCCTCCGAGCGAAGCCAGGAGTCTGCTGATACGTTTGACTCGTAACTGCCCCTGGAATAAATGCCTGTTCTGCGGGGTATATAAAGGGACGACCTTTTCCCGTAGAAGCGTCGAGGAAATAAAAGATGATATCCGGACCATTAAAAAGATAATCGAAGAGGTAAAGGCCCTTTCCTGGCGGATGGGGTGCCGGGGACAGATGGACGACGAAGTAGTCACCCGGATTGTCCACCGGCCTGAACTTTCTCACGCCTGCCGGAATGTGGTAGCCTGGCTCTATTATGGTGATTTTACGGTTTTTCTACAGGACGGGAATAATTTGATTCTTCCGGCTAAAGACCTGGTGGAAATCCTGAATTTCCTGCGTCAGGAAATTCCTATGGTAA
This sequence comes from Thermodesulfobacteriota bacterium, assembly GCA_040755035.1. Lineage (GTDB taxonomy): Bacteria > Desulfobacterota > RBG-13-43-22 > RBG-13-43-22 > RBG-13-43-22 > RBG-13-43-22. The sequence continues at coordinate 9,957 of JBFMBU010000035.1, read as the reverse complement.
CCCGGATCACTTCCTACGCCCGGGCCAAGACCGTAAGCCGAAAAAGCCTGGAGGAGCTGACCGCTATCCGGATGGCCGGACTGGACCGCATTCATATCGGGTTGGAGAGTGGGTCCGATGCCATCCTAACCCTGATGAATAAAGGGGTTACCTCAGCAGAACATATCGAGGCTGGAAAAAAGGCCAAGGCCGCGGGGATGACCGTTTCCGAATATTGGATGCCCGGGCTGGGAGGGAAAGCCCTTTCGCGGGAAAACGCCCTGGAGACGGCCAGGGTCTTCAAGGCCATGAGTCCGGATTTTATCCGGCTTCGAAGCCTGCGCATCCCGGAGACTATTCCCCTCCATCAACTGGTGCAAGAGGGGTCCTTTCAACCCTTGACGGACGACGAGATGGTGGAGGAGATCAGGCTCATGATCGATCATCTGGAAGGGATAAGCAGTACCCTCACCTCCGATCATATGATGAATCTCCTGGAAGACATCAATGGCACCCTTCCCCGGGACAAAGGGCGGATGTTGGCCGGACTGGATGCCTATCTGGAACTCCCGGAAGAGGACCGCCTGCTCTACCGTTTCGGACGCCGGGGAGGAGTTTTCCGTTCGGTAAAGGATATGAGAGACCTGGTTTTAAAAAGGAAAGTGGAAAAGGCCCTGGAAGAGGTCCGGGCCGAATATCCGGAACGGGAAGGGGTGGAGGCCTTCCTCCGCCAGTTAGGGGAGCAGTATATGTAATTTCCGTTCGGCGTTGAGCGTTCGGCGTTCGGCGAAAGTTCAGAGAAAACCCAAAAAGCTCAGGACGGAAGACGAGATACGAGTTCCGAATCCCGAGATACGGGCTACGAATCACGTTTTCTATTCTTCTCCCTCCCCTTCCTCCAGGGGATTGCGTCCGGTCCATTTCACGGCGGCGACACCGCCGGATAGGTTCAGGGAGTTGGTGATACCGGCCTGATCCAGAACGATCTGGGCCTCATAGGAACGGACGCCGGAATTGCAAATCAGAACCAGTTTTTTATCTCTTGGAATTTCGGAAAGCCTTCCGGCTAAGGTTTCTCCCGGAATATTGACCCAGTCCGGAGAAAATTTCTGGACATATGGGTCGGCGTTTCGCGGGCCCCGGACATCCAGAAACAAGACCTCTTTTTCCTTTCGACCTTCAAAAAGGTCCGGAAACCGTTCCGGGGGCAAGGGTCGGTTTTTCCCATCCAGGGTGTTTTTAAGGGTATTGGCCACGGCGTTGAGGATGTCCATGGCCCCGGAAAAGGGAGGGGCATAGGGGAGTTCCAAGTTGGCTACATCCTCTATCGTAATACCCTTGGGCAAGGCCCCGGCCAGGGCATTGAGACGTCCCATAAGGGCATCGCCGTTTTTGCCCACCCCGGACAGGCCCAGGACCCGCCGCGTTTTTCGATCGCCCACCAGTTTTAAGGCTAACAGCTCCTGCCCGGGGTAGAAATGGGCCCGGTCCGCTTGAATTACCAGGGCTTCTTCCGCCTCAAACCCCTCCTTTAACGCAGCGGCCAGGGTAAGGCCGATTCTCCCGGCTGAGAGGTCAAAGACCTTGATAGCCAGGCTGCCGATGACCCCGGGAAAGGTTTCCCGGCCTCCGGCGGCGTTGGTGCCGATGACCCGGCCCTGGCGGTTGGCCAGAGACCCGGAAGGTGTCCAGCAAGGCTTACCGGTAATTAAATGGGGGACCTCGATACAATCGCCGCCGGCATAAATAAGCGGATCGGAGGTCTGTAGAAATTCATTCACCCAAATGGCAGCGGTACTGCCGATGGTCAGCCCTGCCTCTTGGGCCAGGGCCGTGTTGGGCCTGACCCCGGCGGCCAGGATGACCAGATCGGCTTCAATCCGCCGCTTTTCGGTTTCTACAGCCTTGATCCTTCCCTGATCATCTCCCAGGAAGCGAATCGCCTTTTCTCCCAGAAAGAGGTTCACCCCTTTGCTTTTTAATTCTATCGTAATCATTTCAGCCAGGTCCCGTTCCAGCAGCCCGGGCAGAACCTGGTCCTTGATTTCCAGGAGGGTGGTTTCCACCCCCCATAAATCGGAAATGGCTTGGGCCATTTCCAGGCCGATAGGACCGGCGCCGATAATGAGACAATGATTCACCCGGCTCTGACTGAGGGCCGTTTTCACCGCAAGGGCCTCGCCGGGGTGGGAAAGTGCGGTGATCCCTTCCAGGTCTATTCCTGGCAGGTCGGGTTTAATGGGGGAGGCGCCGGTGGCCAGGACCAGGGCGTCGTAGTTCATATCTTCTTCCCTGCCGGTCACCAGATCACGGATTCTCACCCGTTGCTGCCGGCGGTCGATGGTCATGGCCCGGGTCTGCCGGCGGACCCGGACTCCCTTGGCTCCCTGAAAAAAGGCCTCATCCCGGACCATGTGGAAAGAGGTGGACATCAGGGCCTGGATTTCGCTGATGTCTCCGGAAACAAAAAAGGGAAGCCCGCATCCTCCATAAGATATATATTCGTTTTGTTCGATAAGGGTTACCTGGGCAGTGGGGTCCACGCGGCGGGCGCGGCAGGCGGCCTTGGGGCCGAGGGCGACGGCGCCGATAATGATTATATTTTTTGACATCCTGAAAAAACTCCTTCAATTAATTAGTGTCCATCGGGAAAATAGGCTTTTCCGGATGGAGCGATCAGCTTTTAGCATTCAGTAAAATCCTTTATGCATGCAGGTTTGCTAATTGCCGATTGCTGACTGCTGAAAGCTTCTTCTGGAAATTTGAATTTCCGGATGAGAACGGATTACAAGATATGGAATTCCTCCGGGGCAATGGTCAGAGGCCTTAAGCCGGTTTCGGTCACCACGAAGGTATTTTCGATACCCACCATTCCATATTCAGGGAGAACCATTTTGGGTTCCAGGGCCAGGGCCATGCCCGGTTCCAGGGGCCAATCAAATTTCTGGCCGATAACAGGAAATTCATCCAACTCCAAGCCGAGTCCATGGCCGATATACCGGGATTGGGATGGTTCAAGACCCATAAAGAAAGGGGCGTATCCCAAACGGCGGGTCTCATCCAAGGCCCAGAAATAGAGCTGACTGCAGGTTACCCCCGGTTGGGCCCTGGCAATTATGGATTCCTGAATGGTTTGCGCAGCGCGGTAAGCCTCAATAACCTCTTGGGGAGGCCGGCCCAGGGAGAACATACGCGTTTGATCGGCCAGATAGCCGTTAAAACAACCCACATAATCGACGCTGATCGGCTCCCCCCTTCGAATGGGTTTCATTCCTACCCCCTGGCCGAAGGCCGGTCCCAGCCCCAAGCCCCCGGAAGGGGAATCCAAATAAGCAGGTTTGCCCCCCTCGGGACCGGAAAGGATATGTCCATAAAACATTTCCTGGTTAAAGCCCCGGCTGCGAATATAACCCTGGTGGCCCTGACGCCGGAGGAAGGCCTCCAGGGCTGCGGCCAAATCCATTTCCGAGAGGCCCGGTTTCAGAATTTTGGGGACTTCCAGGACCATTCGGTTCAGCATTCTCCCCGCTTCCGCTATCTGTTCGATTTCCCAGGAAGACTTGAGCATGCGGCACTTACGGATCATAAGCGAGGCGTCTTGAATGCGGGCACTTTGGAAAATGGTTGCCTGCTGAAGATAATTAGCAGCCGGCAGGACATCCATTTCCAGTCCCAGGATCTGTGGGTCAGGCAGGTCCAGATCGGCAATCAGATCAGGCAGTTTTTTTAAAGAAGCTAAGGGAAGGATTCGAACGCTGGAGGATTCTTCCCGGGCCCTTTCCAGGTTCTTTCGTGAGAAAAAAACCGGTTCTTCCCCAGCCGGTATATATAGATAACCGGGTTGCATGGTCCCGGAAAAATAGAACAGATCCACATTTTGACTGATGAGGACCCCGTCCAGCCCTTCCAGGACCATCATCTCCTGAAACCGGGAAGTCCTGTTCTCGATTTCCGAGGGGGGAACCAATAAAGAGGCAGGGATGATTTCCTTTTCCATATCTTAAACAAAAAGGGTTGTTGTGTTGTGCTTTTAACCTTTAAAAATGATAGCACACAATCCGGCGCTTGTGTTAAAATTTATTGCCGCTCTCTAAAAGAGATGAGTGCTGATTGAAGGATTCAGCCACTTGAGCCGCTCGACTTTGTCGAGCTTTTAAAAAGCTCCTGGTCAGGAGCCGTTTATCGAGCTTTGAAAAGGTTCCCTTTTAAAAAACCGCATGACCGAAGCCAGACTTTATAATTCCTATAGTTCCTATCTGACCGGTCTTTTCGGCGGCCGGGTACAGAAAATTTCCCTGGATGCCGGAATGTCCTGCCCTAACCGGGACGGGAGCAAGGGGCGGGGTGGGTGTATTTACTGTGATCAGCGCGGTTCAGGGACCGGGGTCTATGCAAGGACACCTTCCATCCGGGAACAAATCCTCCGGGGGAAACAATTTCTGAAGGACCGCTATAAGGCGGAAAAATTCATCGCTTATTTCCAGTCTTTTTCCAATACCTATGCCCCGCTGGAAACCCTTAAGGCTTTGTATGAAGAAGCCTTGTCCGAGGAGGATGTGGTCGGTTTAGCGGTTGGCACCCGCCCGGATTGTGTCAATGCCGAAATCCTGGATCTGATCGCCGGATTCCAAAAAACACACCTGGTCTGGATGGAATACGGGTTGCAGTCTTTTCTTCCCCGCACTCTGGACCTGATCAACCGGGGCCATACCGTCGAGGACTTTCTTGAGGCCGTGGGGGAAACTCGAAAACGGGGGCTTCTCATCTGCGTTCATGTTATCTTAGGGCTGCCGGGCGAAGGGCTTAAGGACTGCTTGAGTACGGCAACCCGCCTTGGGGAGCTGGATATCCAGGGGTTGAAAATCCATTCTCTTTATATCAACAAGGGGACCCTATTGGAAGGCTGGTACCGGCAGGGACGCTATAAACCCCTGACGCAGGAGGAATATGTGGATTGGGTCTGTCGTTTTCTGGAACAGTGTCCTCCCCATTGGATCATTCAGCGACTCACCGGGGACCCCGATCCGGCTGTGCTGATTGACCCTCAATGGACCCTGAACAAGCAGCAAACCCTTAAAATGATTCAGGAACGACTTAAAGCTGACGGGGGTTTTCAAGGGGCGCGGTGGAAGGAAGAAGTTTCGAGGTTCAAAGAATAAAACCGTCACTCGTATTTCGGGGCTCGTAGCTCGATACTATGAGACTGTGGCCCGTTATTAGCTATCTGCTTCACCAGACACGATATACTGGCGAAGGGTAACCATGGAAGTCCAGAGTTCGAAGATCAGAGATCAGAGGTGAGAGCTCTGAGTTTAGAGAGACTACTAAAACCGTGAGGCGGGAGGCGCGATACGAATCCCGAGATACAAGATGCGAGTCACGAGATACGAATCACAGGGGGCGAAACATGCAAACATTCCACAGAAAAACTATTTATTACGACAGCAGGGAGTATCCACGGTGGGGCAGGTTTTATGGGGCCGCTTCCGAGAAAGGACTTTGCTTGCTTGCCTTGCCAGGAGAAAGGGCGGAATCTTTTTTTGAGAAAATTATCACCCGTTTTTCCCCAGATCTGTTCATTCAGCACTCGGGATATTTTGAAGCATTATTTTACCGACTGGAATCCTATCTGCAAGGCCGGGAGGTCCGCTTCCAAGGGAAACTCGATCTGGCCGGGACTCCATTTCAACTCAAGGTCTGGGAAGCCTTGCAAGCCATCCCTTATGGAGAAACCCGTGGTTATGGGGAAATCGCCCGGGCTATTGGAAGTCCCAGAGCCGCCAGGGCCGTCGGGCAGGCCAATCACAATAATCCTGTCCCAATTGTCATCCCCTGCCACCGGGTTATCGGTTCCCAGGGAGGGCTGGTCGGATTCGGCGGCGGATTGGCTTTAAAGGAGAAACTGCTGAATCTGGAGAGAAAAAGCTAACCAAAGCTATTTGAAATTGCGTTTTTAAACCGGTCCACCGGGATCAGTGGACGTGTTCAGAAGCGGTTGATCCTATTTATTAAAAAGTTATGGATAAATCCGCAGATTCGGAGCCTAAGCGACTAAGATAAAGTTTTGGCTTGCCAAATTGTAAGAGTTCAAGTATATTATATAAATTTATTAAATTCTCACGCTTTTTCAGTCCTTTGGGTGCAACTGGGGATAAAGTATGTAACTTATTGAAAAAGCGGCGGAAAAACCCAAAAGGAGGAGAACCATGTCCTATGTTTCCATGAAGCAGTTGCTGGAGGCCGGGGTCCATTTCGGCCACCAGACCAAACGTTGGAACCCCAAAATGAAACCCTATATTTATGGGGCCAGAAACGGGATTTACATCATCGACCTGCAAAAGACGGTCAGCCTTTTTAAAACCGCTTATGATTTTGTGGTCGATACCGTGACCCAGGGCGGATCGGTGCTTTTCGTAGGCACCAAGAAACAAGCCCAGGAGGCCATTAAGGAAGAGGCCGAACGTTGTAACATGTACTTTGTCAATCACCGCTGGCTGGGCGGGACCATGACTAATTTCGTCACCATCCGTACCGGAATCGAGCGCTTGAAATATCTGGAAGGGATCAAGGCCGACGGGACCATTCAAAGGTTCCCCAAAAAAGAAATCATCAATATGGACCGGGAGTATACCAAGCTGGTCCGGAACCTGGGCGGGATTAAGGACATGGACATCCTGCCTGCGGCCGTTTTTGTCATCGACCCCAAGAAGGAGGCTATTGCCATTCTGGAGGCCAGAAAATTGGGGATACCCCTGGTTTCGGTGGTGGATACCAATTGTGATCCGGATGAGATTGATTATATCATCCCCGGAAACGATGATGCTATTCGGGCCATCCGCCTGATCACCTCAAAAATCGCCGACGCCTGTTTGGACGGTAAGGCCCGGAGAGCAGAGATGCTTCAGGCCGAGGCGGATAAAGGCGGCGGCTTCGAAGCGCAGGCCGAGGAGAAGGAATTCTACGAAGAAAAACCAGCCGGGACCCCTGCCGGTTCAGGAGGACCGGAGGTCATTATCATTCGGAAGCTGGAAGAAAAAGCGACCGAGGGAGGTAAGGAAAGTTGAATATTACATCGGAAATGGTAAAAACCCTGCGGGAAAAGACCCAGGCAGGGATGATGGACTGCAAAGAGGCCTTGAAGGCCTCTGAAGGAGATATGGAAAAGGCCGTAGAATATCTGCGTAAAAAAGGCCTGGCCACAGCCCAGAAACGGGCCGGCCGCACAACCTCCCAAGGACAGATCGGGTCTTATATTCACGGCGGGGGAAAAATCGGGGTCCTGGTGGAAGTCAACTGTGAAACCGATTTTGTCGGCCGGACCGATCAATTTTCAGAATTGGTTCATAATCTGGCCATGCATATTGCCGCCGCCAATCCGCTTTGTGTCCGGCGGGAAGAATTTCCGGCCGACCTTCTGGAAAAAGAAAAAGAGATTTATCTGGCTCAGGCCAGGGAGACCGGCAAACCGGAAAAAGTCCTGGAAAAGATTGTTGAAGGCAAGGTGGAAAAGTATTTTAAAGAGACCTGCCTTATGGAACAGGCCTATGTCAAAAACCCGGACATCACCATAGCCGATCTGCTCAATGATAAGATCGCCCAGATCGGAGAGAGTATCAGCATCCGCCGCTTCTCCCGTTTTCAACTGGGAGAGGAATAGGAAAAACAGAAATTCAGTTTAAGGGAGACGGGGGTCGGACGCCCGGATAATGAACGGGAAAACACCCAAATATAAAAAGATCCTCTTGAAGCTCAGCGGTGAGGCCTTAGCCGGGGACAAGGGATTCGGCATTGATGTCGAGGTCGTTCAAAAAACCGCCGGAGAGATCAAAGAGGTGATCGCCCTGGGGGTCCGGCTCGGAATCGTCATCGGCGGGGGAAATATCTTTCGCGGGGTGGCCGCCTCGGCCCGGGGCATGGACCGTATCCAGGCCGATTATTTAGGGATGCTGGCCACCCTCTTTAATGCCGTGGCCATTAAGGAGGCTTTAAAAAATGAAAAGATTCCGGCCCGGGTTTTATCAGCCCTGCCGGTGCCGGCCCTGGCCGAGCCCTATCTCCCGCAAGCCGCCAGGGACCTGCTGGATAAGGGCACGGTCCTTCTCCTGGCCGCCGGAACCGGTAATCCTTTTTTCACCACCGATACGGCCGCGGCCCTGAGGGCCTCGGAGCTGGGGGCCCAGGTGCTGATGAAAGCCACCCAGGTGGATGGGGTCTATGACGACAACCCCCGGGTGAATCCCCAGGCCAAGATTTTCAAAGAAATCTCCTATGCCCGTTTTTTGGAAGGCCATCTGCAGGTGATGGACGCCACGGCCGTTTCCCTGGCTCGGGAAAACGGTATTCCGGTTATTGTCTTTAACGGTCTGATCAAAGGGAATTTAAAAAAAATTATTATCGGATCCCGCATCGGAACCTTGATCAAGGGGTGAGACGGCATGGAAAAGGTATATAAAGAAAGCAAGGAAAAGATGGAGAAGGCCATTGAGGCCCTGAAAAAAGAACAGGGACGTATCCGTACCGGGCGGGCTTCCGTCTCCCTGCTGGACGGAATCCGGGTCCAATATTACGGTAGTACGGTCCCTCTAAATCAGGTAGCTTCGGTGGCTGTCCCGGAAAGTCGTTTGATCACCATTCAACCCTGGGACAACAAGGCCATCGGGGACATTGAAAAGGGTATTCTGAAATCCGAATTGGGATTGACCCCCATCAATGACGGTAAGATGATCCGGATCAATATCCCGCCCCTGACCGAGGAAAGACGTAAGGACTTAGTCAAGGTGATTAAAAAAATGGCCGAAGAAGCCAAGGTGGCCTTGCGGAACATCCGCCGCGAATCCAACGAATCGCTGAAGGACCTTAAAAAGGACAAGGTCATTTCCGAAGACGGTCTCTTTAAAGGCCAGGAGGAAGTCCAGAGAATTACCAATGAGTATATTGAAAAAGTGGACCGAATCAGCGAGGAAAAGGAAAAGGAAATATTATCTTTTTAACGGGTTCACCGAAGCCTGAAGTTCACCCGAACAGAAAGGCATGCTGTTTACTCCCGTCCCTGTCGCTCATGAAATCAAATCCTTCAGAAAAAATCCCCCAACATATCGCCATTATCATGGACGGAAACGGGCGTTGGGCCCAACAACGGGCACTGCCTCGCCTGGCCGGACACAAGCAAGGGGTGGAGTCGGTTCGGGAGGTGGTCAAGGCCTGCCGGGAAAAAGAGGTCCCGGTATTGACCCTCTATGCCTTTTCACGGGAGAACTGGAACCGGCCCAAATGGGAGGTCAAGGGTTTGATGCAGATTTTATCCCGCTATCTCAAATCTGAAATCGGGGAACTGAAGAATAACGGGATCAATTTGCGGGTCATCGGGAACCTGGAGCGGCTGCCGGAAAAACTGCAAAGCGAGCTGCGTTCGGCTGTGGAACAAACCAGAGAAAACAAGGATATGATTCTCAATATGGCCTTAAGCTACAGCGGAAGAGAAGAAATCCTCCGGGCTGTTCGAAAAGTGGCCGAAGGCATACTGGACCGTAGTCTCTCCCTGGAAGATCTTTCGGAAAAAACCTTTGAGCGGTTTTTATTCACTCATGGTTTGCCGGACCCGGATCTCCTGATCAGGACCAGCGGGGAATACCGACTCAGTGATTTCCTGATCTATCAAACAGCCTACACCGAAATCTATATTACCCCCACCCTGTGGCCTGATTTCCGTAAGAAAAACCTCCTGGCAGCCATTCAGGAATTCAATAAAAGGGAAAGAAGGTTCGGCCTGACCGGCGAACAGGTCCGAGGGGAAAGGTCTGCCTCGCTCCAACCGGTTCCCTAAGGAACGGTATTGGTTTGAAAACCTTGTCATCGCACATTAAGCGGATTGTCACCGCCCTGGTCCTCATGCCTGTGGTCTTCGCCGCCCTTTTTTGGGGAGGGAAGCTCGGTTTTTTCTTTTTAGTTCTAATCGGTTTTTCCGTCGGCAATCGGGAG
>JBFMBU010000034.1:0-7856 GCA_040755035.1 Thermodesulfobacteriota bacterium | reverse complement strand
CGCCAGGCAACCCTGACGGCCACTGCAGCATTCCACCCGAGGCAGGTTTAGAAGACACATCCCACCCCGATCGTGTAGTCGGAAACGGAACCCCCCAAAGCTGCACCAGTCAAGCGGTGATTTCTGCTATTGCTGCAGGGGGCATCATCACCTTTAATTGTGGATCAAGGCCCGTCATTATTGTGTTGGAACAAACCGCCAAGATATTCAATAACACCGGCCCGAAGATCGTGATAGACGGAGGGGATAAGGTGACCTTGAGTGGCGGTGGTCAGCGGCGGATCCTCTATATGAACACGTGCGATCCTAACCAAGGCTGGACGACTCCTCATTGCCAAAACCAGGATCATCCTCAGCTTACGGTTCAAAGATTGACTTTCATAAATGGCAACTCTAAAGGGGAACAAAACTACGACGGTGGCGGCGCTATCTGGGTCCGTGGGGGGCGGTTTAAAATCGTTAACTCGCGTTTCTTCAACAATATCTGTGCCGACACTGGCCCGGATGTCGGGGGAGCAGCGGTCCGCGTCTTCAGCCAGTATGAAGGAAGGCCCGTTTACGTGGTTAACAGCACCTTCGGGGGGAGGGAGGGCTACGGGAATATCGGTTCAAACGGAAGCGGGCTGAGCAGTATCGGTGTCTCCTTTACGGTCATCAATTCGCTCTTCAGCTACAATCAGGCAATAGGCTACGGCGCTAATCCGGCCCGTCCAGGCACGCCAGGTGGCGGCAGCGGTGGTGCCATTTATAACGACGGCAATACGTTTACTTTGTCCCTCTGCGGGACGAAGATCGAGCACAATTCGGCCAATGAAGGCGGCGGCGCCATCTTCTTCGTGAGCAACGATCGTACCGGATCCCTTATCATCAGAGACTCAATCTTATCCCATAACCCTAATGCCGGATTTTGGACGCCCGGATACCCGGGGATCTACTTCCTGGGGAAAGACCATCCCGTAGTCATCAACTCAATAATTGAATAAAGCCGGCCTTGACTCCAACAGGCTCTCTTTTGTATAAATTGTAATTTCTTCTTTACCATATCCAAATAATTTATAAAATTACTGAGCATTAAAAGTTGACCTTTCGAGGGCCTTCCCGACCGTCAAACTATCAAGGGCAGAAAAATTTTCAACCCCTTCAAAGACATATAGTCGTTTGCCCGCCTTCATTTCCCCAAGCCCTTTGGGAACGGCCGGCCCCTTTTCTACGGCATTAAAAGGCAAAGGGGTATGAGGAGAAGGGGGCTTATTTGAGGTTTTTGGGATTTCATCCAATTCGGATCCCGCTTTTCCTTCGGCCCCCGCGACGGGCAGGAGTCTTTAGTCCAACCTTCGGGAAGGTATTGAAGTAATTTTTCTCAGGGGGATGGGAAAACCGAAGCTTCATCCCGCCTGCCGTGCCTGGAAGATAACGAAAAACAGCTTATCCTGAGCGTGCTGGAAAAAACAGGCTGGCGAATTAAAGGGACCAACGGCGCCGCTGAAATTCTGAAGCTGAAACCTTCAACCCTCTACAGCAAAATGGAAAAATTGGGCATCCCTTCCCGCCGCATCCGTACTAAAAAAGACGACATATCGACCTAAGGACGCAATGTCGACCTTTTCCGACCATTAACTGCTGCTCCATCCTTTCCCTATTATAAAAAATATCAAATATTTTCATATCGTTGCACAACTTTTTCACTCCTCATGCCTTCCATGGCATGGATCATGCTTTTATTCAGGGCATGATCATCTCATTTCTCAAGCTGAAACCGATCCCTGAAAAGCGTCAAGCCGTCCTGGACATCCTTGGTTACGTCAAAGAGCACCTGCAAATGAAAAGAGGTTGTCTGGAGAGTACTATATATGAGGAATGCGATCCCGACCCCTTGATCCTTTTCCTGGAGGCATGGCAATCGAAAATGGAAATGGACCGGTATATCGAATCCGACGTCTATCTGCGGGTACTCAACGCCATGGACCTGTGCCGGGAGAGGCCGGATATTTCTTTTCATGAAATTTCGAGCACAAAAGGCATGGATTGGATTGCCGCCTTACGGTTAAAAAAGGTTAGGGGCCATTGCTTATCTTAGGAAGCCTCGATGCGATTCGATTCGATCGCTGGAAACGAGTGGGTCTGAATTCAGGAAAGAAGGTGATGCTATTTGAATAATGGGTAAAGAACGATTTTTTTGCGGTAGGTGTCATATCAAAGACTTGTCTCAAATTTCTTGATAAAAAGGAGAAAAAAAATGAAAAAAGTGAAAAGTTTGACAATTTTGGTTGTAGTACTCGTGATGTTTTCGTCAGTGTGTGGTGCTGCGGCGGCAAAGAAATCGACCTGTCCAGCCGGTTTGGCAGGAACATGGGTTGGTGGTGCAGGAAGTGACATAGGGTGGTTTGCAACGCAGACATCGGATAGTTTGGACCCTACAAAGGGCGAAATGTTAATGAACTGGACCTATATCAAACCAAATTTTATTGGTGGTAGTGCCTCGGAATTTACGCTAACTCCGGGCCATGGTGTCTGGCAATTAAATGCTGAAGGCAATTATGGATATACCTGGTATGCGTATGCTCTTAGTAGAATCGACGGGAGCATAGCAGGCATCGTCAGGGTTAGTGGAGTAGCCATGCTAAAAGATTTTAATGACCCAACTGTCACTAACTGCGACACAGTTCTAATTTACTACAATTTTGATATGGCTACGGGAGCGGTCTTACCGACTGATTTGGCTACAGCTACCTTTCAAGAAGGTCCAAAGGGATGGGCTGTTGAAGTGAGAGTTCCTATGACTGTGACCCCGTTACCATTACAATAAGCAAATATCCGACCTTTGAGGGGCTGGCTTTGAGTTATCCCCTCAAAGGGGATGAAATTGTAGAGGGGTAAAGGGGGACGATCGTTAAAATTAAAATAATCTATTTCCCCAGGTGATAATCTTCTTCCAACGCCATCTTCTCGCCCCTCCGAACGGCACAACTTACACCCGCAGAAGTTACCTCAAACCTCCTGGCCAAATCCACCATTGATATTCCTAATTCATTTACACTCCAAAAACAAAGTAAATCTCTGGCCCTGACCCGATCCCGTTGCCTGCCTTTGCCGGTTATATACTCCTCTTTCATTTGGGATAAGGCCGAAACTCTCCTCAAAACCTTTTCAAAATCGTATCCCAGGCCTTTAAGTCGGTATTTCCGGCTGAATTGTTGCTCCGATTCCGATAGGATTTCAGCCACAAATTCACTCTCACCGAGAATTCGTTGATCCCCCATAATTCTATTTGGTCCGCTTCTTAAAAAAAAAGGGCATGATTGGACAAAAAAGACCAGGCGTAGCACTGGGTCTTTGTTTCCGGCAAGAGAACCGACAGCCGTTCATGATAAATTGGGACCCGTAGGATGCCCCATTTCTAAAAAATAGGATTTAGAGTCAAGAACAAACCCCTTTAGATAGGCCCTCAAGGCTCTGGATTGCCGAAGATCGAACCGAAAAAGAGTCGGAGGGTGTGGCTTGGTCTCATGGCTGATCTTCACTGCCATCCTGCCGCTTGGCGTCGGAACTCAATAAACTTTTAAGAGCTTCCGCGTTCACCCTTACCCTATCTCATTATTCATCAGGTACCATTATGAAAAAAAAATTCAAAGAAAAAACTTTTTACTTCAAAGCGGAAGAACGGTATAGTGATCTGACCGGACGGGGTCAAAGAAAAATCCGGAAAACTCCTCATATTTGAATTTCAGGGAAAGATTTTCAAGATAACATTTCATGGTTCAACGGGCTGTAATCTCTGGAATCTATGCCACGCCGGCCGGAAAACTTCCCGGATCGACCTGTATGTCCCTCCATGCCCAAGCCGCTCTCGGTGCCCTGGTCGACGCCGGCCTTTCCTTGGATGACGTGGATGGGGTTCTTTGCGCCTACTCCTTTACCGAACCGCATCAGATGCTCAGTTCGATTTTCGCCGAATATATCGGGCTTCAGCCCAATTACAGCGCCTCCATTTCGGCCGGGGGAGCCACGGCCTGTCTTATGGTCATGACAGCCAAGGCCCTGGTGGAAAACGGCACCTGCCGGCATATCCTCCTGGCCACAGGGGACAATCGTCTGACCGGCATGCCACCGGGTGGGGCTGTGGCCGCCTTGGCCCACTTCGGCCACCGGCAATTCGAGGTGCCCTATGGGATGACCGTACCAGCCTGCTATGCCTTGGTCGCCCAACGCTATATGCACGAATACGGACTGACCCGGGATCAACTTTCTGCCGTCTCCGTCACCCAGCGTCGGCAGGCCGGCCTCCACCCCGGGGCACAATTTAAAAATCCGATCACCGTTGAGGAGGTCTCCACCTCCCGTCTCATCGCCTCCCCCCTCCGCCTGCTGGACTGCGCCCCTGTTTCGGACGGAGGGGCCGCTGTCCTGGTAAGTGCGGCAGAGGAGGTTGCCCAAGGATCGCGTGCCGTACCTATCCTCGGCGCCGGGCAGAAGCATACCCACGAGCATATAATGGCTGCCCCCTCCCTGACCCGGTTCGGCTGCCGGCAGTCTTCGGCCACGGCCTTTGAACAGGCCGGTGTCACCCCTCAGGAAATCGATGTGGCCGAAATCTACGACTCTTTCACCATCACCCTTTTGGTCGAACTGGAATCCATCGGTTTTTTCCCAAAAGGACAAGCCGGACAGGCTGCGGCCTCTGGGGAACTCGGGTTGGGCGGCCGTCTTCCCTGCAATACCCATGGCGGGCTGCTTTCCTATGGTCATCCCGGACCTGCCGGGGGTATGTACCATATCGTCGAAGCCGTGACCCAGCTCCGGGGAGAAGCCGCAGGCCGTCAGGTAAAAGACGCCCGCTTGGCCTTTGTCCACGGCGATGGTGGAATCCTTTCCGCCCATTGCTCGCTGGTTCTGGGAAAATAACCCGAATGAGGCCAAAACCGGTTCCCATAGCCAATGCCGATACCCGACCCTTCTGGGAGGCCTGTAACCGGAATGAGCTGATCTACCAGCACTGCCTCTCTTGCGGGAAGGCCCAGTTTTATCCCCGGGCCCTTTGTGCTGTCTGCGGGGCCGGGACCTTGGAGTGGCGGATTTCAAAGGGTCTGGGGACCGTCCATACCTTTACCATCAATTATCGTCCCCCCGATGATACTTTTGCCTCCGATGTCCCTTACATCATCTCCCTGGTGGATATGGATGAGGGCTTCCGGATGATGCTCAATATCCAAGAATGCCCGCCGGAGGCCGTCCGAATCGGTATGCGCATCAGGGTAATTTTTGAATCCAGGGAAGGCCAAAAGATCCCTCAGGGCACCCCTAGCACGAAGATTTATTCATCCAAAACTAAAAGCTTTCCCTCCCAGAAGGGTTAATGTAATTTGAAATGAGCGTCTCCTTTTCCACAGCTCTCCAGTTCATACCTACAGGCCGATCCGTATCGTGCGGACCACATACAAACAACACTACCCTTTTTCCCGAGGACCCCTACGGCAGTCAGACTATCAAGGGTGTAAAAATTATCAACCCCTTCAAAGACATAAAGTCGCTTGCCCGCCTTCATTTCGCCAAGCACTATCGGAACGAACGGTCCCTTTTTCGCCTTCTTTTTTCTTAGCCCCAATCGATAGCAAAAGTCAAAAGCAGCCCCCTTTTTAGGATATCCCCATAGTCACTCGTGCTGAGAAAAAAAGGCTTTAGAAACATCTTGCCTTTGTGTTGCGAATGTGATACATTGAAACCATGAAAACATCCATCGTCCATGCACGGATAGAACCGCAAACAAAGCAAAAGGCAGAAGGGGTTCTTCGGAAACTTGGCCTCACTCCGACGGAGGCTATCCGCATTTTCTACAAACAAATATCTCTTCGTGGGGGCCTGCCTTTCACTGTTTCGATTCCGAACAAACTTACAGCAACCACACTGGAGAAGAGCCGTCGGGGCGAAGACATCCAAGAATTCGAGTCGTTAGAGGAAATGGTCAAGGATTGGGAGAAATGATGAAGGTCTCCCAGACCAAACAGTTTTCCCGGGATGTCAAACGAATGCGGAAACGAGGCAAGAATCTGGAAAAACTCCAGGAAATTGTCAAGCTTCTAATTGAGAACATTCCGCTTCCGCCAACCTACAGGGACCATCCTCTCATGGGACCGTGGCAGCCATCACGTGATTGCCACATTGAAGCCGACTGGATTTTGATTTATACTGCCGATAAGGGATCGCTTCGCCTTGAACGAACCGGCACCCATAGTGACCTCTTCAAGAAATGAAATCGACCAACGAATACATTTACTCTGAACTCCGAGTTTCTTACACCAAATTCTCTTTTTGACAAGATTCTGCAAAAAAAGAATTAACTTCCCTCTCTTCAGTCTAACAGCCTTCAGCCTTCAGTCTGTTTACGAAAGAGGAACAGGCTGGGTACGGTATTAAAAAGCAAAGGGGTATGAGGAAAGGGGTGCTCATTTGAGGTTTTGGGATTTCATACAATTTGGATTCCGCTTTTCCTTCGGCCCCTGCGATGGGCAGGAGTCTTAGGTCTAACCCGACCTGCGGGAAGATATTGAAGTAATTTTCTTCAGGGGGATGGAAAAATGGGGGGAATAAAATCAGTGAATCCCGTGGGAAACGTCTCCTTCTCTCGTTAATTGTCAAGCAACTTCTGCACGAACGTCCCCTATCCCATTAAAGGGAAAGCTGATTTTCTGATAACCGGAGATAAAAAGGACTTTGCCCATCTTAAACCCAAAAACCTCTTTTCCTTTAAAATCCTAAGTCCGTCAGAATTTTTGATTATTATTCCGGATCTTTTGGATGAAGCTGATTAATTGTCGGAACGCCTCGGAAAATAGTTGCCTTATTTTTTAGCTGATTCTTAGCTCTTGGGTCATGGTTGATACTCCTTTCCGATGTTTGATCTTGGGGAGTACCTTTTCCAATCTATCTATACGGGGCAAGATGGATTGGTTAGATGCTTACTTGACAAGGCCTTTTAATGGGTGACCCCTTTACTGGTTAAGTTAATTTGTTAACAGCGTCCCCTTAATATAGTAACGCCCTTTTTTTAATTTCACACAATATATTTTACACTACCTTTGTATTAATTTTCTAAATAAAGCAACTGGATCTCGGCTGCAGTTAACTCGCGATCATAGATCCTCACATCATCCAGTATTCCGTTGAGTGGGCCACAACAGTCGCCATCTTCGATACCCAAGTAAAAAGGATCGGTCGTCGTACCCTTCGATGCTGCAAAGTTGGTCCCTTCAAGGCTGCCGTTCACGTAGATTCTTGACGTAGTCCCGGAGAATGTTACGGCAACGTGATACCAGACATTGTTGGTCAACACCGTCGTAGAAAAGACTTGATAGTATGTACCCGCCTTTGAAACCGTCCATTCCAGTCGCGACGGGGTAGCGCTATTTAATGAATTCACGATCATGAAATACCCGTTTGAATCGTTTACCTGCAATTTCAGCCATAGCACCTGATAATTAGAACCTTGTCCGCTAAGCTTCACCCACCCTGCAATGGTCAGTGATGCTGTATTTAAAGCATCGTTATGCTGAACGATGATATGATCGTTTGTTCCGTCAAAACTAAGTGCGCCCGTGATTCTACCCGTACTCCACAAAGGGCCATTTATTAATGTTCCGTCGTGGCCATTCCCCGAAGCATCTGATGCTATCGTCCCCGTGACTTCGTCTAGTCTCCAGTGAGCAATGGGTTGCGGAATCGCCGCACTTTGCACCAGTCGCACCCAATTGATGTTTGCAACTGAACTTGTGGGGATGCTGTTCTCATCCATTACGATACGCATGGTTTGAGGGCCAGCACTTAGGCTGACGGTTCGCGTAAGACTTTGCCAACTCTGCCAT